>NZ_PVLV01000201.1 GCF_002982015.1 Streptomyces solincola | reverse complement strand
GCCCCGGGCCGGCGGGCGGCGCGGGGAGCGACCGGAGGGGCGGCAGTGGTGCGGACACGGGGCGGGGCGGTCCGTTGAGGATCCTGCACACATCCGACTGGCACCTGGGCCGGTCCTTCCACCGGGTGAGCCTGCTCGACGCCCAGGCCGCCTTCCTGGACCACCTCATCGCCACCGTGCGCGAACACGAGGTGGACGCGGTCGTGGTGGCCGGGGACGTCTACGACCGCGCGGTGCCGCCGCTGGCCGCCGTCGAGCTGTTCGACGCCGCCCTGCACCGGCTCGCCGAAGCCGGCACGCCCACCGTGATGATCTCCGGCAACCACGACTCGGCCCGCCGGCTCGGCGTGGGCGCCGGCCTGATCCGCGGGGCCGGCATCCACCTGCGCACCACCCCGGCCGGAGCCGGCACCCCCGTGCTGCTCTCCGACGCGCACGGCGAGGTCGCCTTCTACGGCCTGCCCTACCTCGAACCGAGCCTGGTCCGGGCGGAGTTCGCCGTCCGGAGGGCCAGCCACCAGGCGGTGCTCGGCGCCGCCATGGACCGGGTCCGCGCCGACCTCGCGGCCCGCCCGGCCGGCACCCGCTCCGTCGTCCTCGCGCACGCCTTCGTGGCCGGCGGCCAGGCCAGCGACAGCGAGCGGGACATCACCGTCGGCGGGGTCTCCGCCGTCCCCGCCTCGGTCTTCGACGGAGTGGACTACGTCGCCCTCGGCCACCTGCACGGCAGCCAGCGCATCAGCGAGCGGGTCCGCTACTCCGGCTCCCCCCTCGCGTACTCCTTCTCCGAGACCGACCACCGCAAGACCATGTGGCTGGTCGACCTCGGCCCGGACGGCAGGATCACCGCCGACGAGCGGATCGACTGCCCCGCGCCCCGGAAGCTGGCCAGGCTGCACGGCAGGCTGGACGACCTGCTCGCCGACCCGGCGCTCACCCGGCACGAGGACTCCTGGGTCGAGGCCACGCTCACCGACCCGGTCCGCCCGCCCGAGCCGATGGCCCGGCTCGCCGTCCGCTTCCCGCACGCCATCAGCCTGCGCTTCGCCCCCGAGCGCGCCGACGGCCTCTCCTCCGGCTCCTACGCCCGGCGGCTGCGCGACCGCGACGACCGGCAGATCGCCGAGGACTTCGTCGCCCACGCCCGCGGCGAGGGCCCCGACGCGCGCGAACGGGCCGTGCTCGGCGCGGCCTTCGACCACGTACGCACCGACCTGACCCGGCGCGAGGCCGCCGGATGAGCCCCGGCGACCCGCGGGAGGGGACCTGATGCGCCTGCACCGGTTGACCGTCACCGGCTTCGGCCCGTTCGGCACCACCCAGACCGTGGACTTCGACGCACTCGGCGAGGCCGGACTCTTCCTGCTGCACGGGCCCACCGGCGCCGGCAAGACCTCCGTGCTGGACGCCGTCTGCTACGCCCTGTACGGATCGGTGCCCGGCGCCCGGCAGTCCGCCGGCATCCCGCTGCGCAGCGACCACACCCCGGCCGGCACCAGCACCGAGGTGGTGCTCGACCTCACCGTGGGCGAACGCCGGCTGGAGATCACCCGCCGCCCCGCCCAGCAGCGGCCCAAGAAGAACGGCAAGGGCTTCACCACCGAGCGCGCCCAGTCCTGGCTGCGCGAGCACCGGCCGGACACCGGCGCCTGGGCCGACCTCAGCCGCTCCCACCAGGAGATCGGCCACGAGATCGAGACCCTGCTCGGCATGAGCCGCGAGCAGTTCTGCCAGGTGGTGCTGCTGCCCCAGGGCGACTTCGCGCGCTTCCTGCGCGCCGACGCCGAGACCCGCGGCAAGCTGCTGGGCCGGCTCTTCGACACCCATCGCTTCCGGGCCGTCGAGGAGCGCCTGGCCGAGCAGCGCAAGACGGCGCAGCGGCAGGTGGAGAGCGGCGACGAGAAGCTGCTCGCCCTCGCCCACCGGATGGCGCAGGCGGCCGGCGGGGCCGCCGCGGACTGGCCCGCCCCCACGGCCCGGCCCGGCGAGCCGGGCCTCGCCGGCGAGGTGCTGGGCTGGGCGGCCGTCGCCCGCGCCGGCGCCCGCGAGGCCTGGGCCGTCGCCGAGTCCCGGCTGCGCCACACCGAGACCGGGCAGGCCGCCGCCCGGCAGGCCCTGGACCGCGTCCGGGGGATCGCCGAGGCGCAGCGCCGGCACGCCGACGCGCTGCGCCGCCGCTCCGCGCTGGACGCCCGCCGGCCCGAGCGGGACGCCTGGCAGGAGCGCCTGGACCGGGGCCGCAAGGCCGAGCGGACCGCCGCGCCGCTGGCCCTGCGCGAGGAGGCCGACCGGGACCACCGGGCCGCCCGCGCCGAGCGGCAGCGGACCGCCGCCACGCTCCCCGCCGACCTCGCCGAGGCGGGCGCCGACAAGCTGGCCGCCCGGGAGCGCGAGACCCGTCAGGAGCTGGCCGCACTGGAGGCCGCCCGCGGCGCCGAGCGCCGCACCGGGGACATCGACCGGGAGCTGGCGGAGATCGACCGCCAGGCGCGCGCCGACGAGGACACCCTGCGGGAGACCGCCGACTGGCTGGCCGACTGGGACGGGCGCCGGCACGCCCTGCTGCGGCGCGTGGAGGAGGCGCAGGAGGCCGCCACCCGCGCCGAGCAGCTCGCCGGACGGCTGGAGGCGGCCGGCCGGAAGCTGGCCGCCGCCCGCCGCCGAGACGAGCTGACCGCCCGCGCCGGGACGGCCGACCGGGCGCTGACGGCCGCCCGGGAGGAGGCCGCCGACGCCAAGGAGACCTGGCTCGACCTGCGCGAGCGTCGGCTGCGCGGCATCGCCGCCGAACTGGCCGCCCGGCTCGCCGACGGGCAGCCGTGCGCGGTCTGCGGCTCGACCGCCCACCCTGACCCGGCCCGCCCCGGCGACGGCCATGTGGACCGCGCCGCCGAGGACACCGCGTACGCCGCCTACACCCGGGCGGACGCCGCCCGCGCCGCGGCCGAACGCGACCTGGCCGTCGTCGACGAGGCGCTGACCGCCGCCCGCACCGACGCCGGCCACCACCCCGTACCCGAACTCCTCGAAGAGCACGGTGGGTTGGAGCGGTCGCTCGCCGGGGCGCGGGCGCTGGCCGGCGGCACGCACGCCGCCCGCGAGGCGCTGGCCGCCGCGGAGCGCGAGCACGAGCAGCGGCTGGCCGTACGCCGGGAGGCCGAGCGGCGCGCGGCCGCCCGCACCTCCCGTCGTGAGGCCCTGGAGGAGCAGCGCGGCGAGCTGACCGCCGAGCTGGCCAGGCTGCTGGGCGACGCCCGCGGCACGGTCGCCGAGCGGGCCGACGTACTGCGGCGGCGTACGGCACTGCTCGCGGACGCCGCCGAGGCCGTCCGGGCCGTCGAGCAGACCGCGCGGCGGCTGAAGGAGGCCGACGCCGGCCTGGGCGACGCCGCCTACCGGGCCGGCTTCGCCACCCCCGCCGCCGCCTCCGCGGCCCTCCTCACCGACGACCAGCACCGCGAACTCCAGCGCAGGCTGGACGACTTCGGGGCCGAGGCCGCCGCCGTCGCCGACAAGCTGGCCGAAGCGGACACCCGCGCGGCCGCCGCCCTGCCGCCCGCCGACCCGGCCGCCGCCGAGGCCGCGCACACCGCCGCCGAGCGGGCCGTCCGGGACGCCGCCGCCACCCTGGCCGCCCACCGCGAGCGGGCCGCCGCCCTGGACAGGCTGTCCGCCGACGCCGCCGCCGAGGTGCGCCGACTCGGGCCGCTGCGCGAGGAGTACGAGCGGGTCGCCCGGCTGGCCGGCCTGGCCGCCGGCACCTCCGCCGACAACGAGCGCAAGATGCGCCTGGAGTCCTACGTCCTGGCCGCCCGCCTGGAACAGGTCGCCGAGGCCGCCACCGCCCGCCTCCAGCGGATGTCCGCGGGCCGCTACACCCTGGTCCACTCCGACGCCCGCACCGGGACCAAGCGCTCCGGGCTCGGCCTGCACGTGGTGGACGCCTGGACCGGCGCCGAACGCGACACCGCCACCCTCTCCGGCGGCGAGACCTTCTTCGCCTCGCTCGCCCTCGCCCTGGGCCTGGCCGACGTGGTCACCGACGAGGCGGGCGGCGTCCGGCTGGACACCCTCTTCATCGACGAGGGCTTCGGCAGCCTCGACGACCAGACCCTCGACGAGGTGCTGGACGTCCTGGACTCGCTGCGCGAACGGGACCGCACCGTCGGCATCGTCAGCCACGTCGCCGACCTGCGCCGCCGGATCCCGGTCCAACTGGAGGTCCTCAAGAGCCGTTCCGGCTCCACCGTCAGGCTGCGCGGCGCGGCCGCCCTCGACGGCTGACCCGCACCCCGCCGCGTACGCCCGTGTCCGCCGTCAGCCGCTCACCGCGCGGCGCGGCAGCGGCGAGGAGTAGACGACGCTGGTGGTCACCGATCCCAGTCCGGAGATCCGCCCCGTCACCTCCTCCAGGTGCGGCATCGACCGGGCCGCCACCTTCAGCACGAAGCAGTCGTCCCCGGTGACGTGGTGCGCCTCCAGGATCTCCGGGGTCGCCGCCAACAGGTCGTGGAACGGCTTGTAGTTGCCGTGCGGATAGCGCAGCCGCACGAACGCCAGGATCGGCAGGCCCAGCTTCTCGGGGTCCACCACCGCCGCGTACCCGGTGATCAGCCCGGCCTCCTCCAGCCGGCGCACCCGCTCGGTCACCGCGCTCGCCGACATCGACACCTCCCGCGCCAGCTCCGCGTAACTGGCCCGCCCGTCCGCCTGGAGGGCCCGAAGGATCCGCCAGTCGGTGGCGTCCGGTGCATATCCCGTCATGGCCCCTGATCTACCGGGGATTCCCCGGCGAGGCAATCCTCCTGCCGGGAAAGCGTGCTTCACCGTCCTGATCAACGGCCGTAGGTTGACCGCCATGACGACGATCCCCGCAGCCTCCGCGGCTCCCGCCGCCGCCAACCCGGTCCTGCGCGTGCCGCCCGCCTCGCCCGCCGCCGCGGCCGCCTACTTCGCCGCCTCGCTCGCCTTCCACGCGGACGTCTCCGACGTGGCCGCCGCCCTCGCCGCCGGCGGCGACCCGGGCTTCACCCTGCTGGACTCCCGCAGCACCGGATTCTGGGACCAGGGCCACCTCCCCGGCGCCGTCCATCTGCCGACCGCGCTCATCGCCGAGCAGGCCCCCCGGCTGCTCGACCCGGCCCGCCCGGTGGTCACCTACTGCTGGGGCCCCGGCTGCAACGGGGCCACCCGGGCCGCGCTCGCCCTCGCCGAACTGGGCTACCAGGTCAAGGAGATGCTCGGCGGCTTCGAGTACTGGGCACGCGAGGGCTTCGCCTACGAGAGCGCCGACGGCGCCCGGCAGGGCCCCGCCGACCCGCTCACCGCCCCCATCGCCGCCGAGCATCTCCTTGACC
>NZ_PVLV01000200.1 GCF_002982015.1 Streptomyces solincola | reverse complement strand
CGTCTCGTGGGCTCGGAGATGTGTATAAGAGACAGGGGGCGGCCGGCCCGGTGATCAGCAAGCTAGCCGCTCCGGACGCGTGAATCGGCCGTCGGGCGGGGCGGGGGGCGATCCTTATGGCGCGGTTAAGGTCGCTCTAAGAGGGCGCTCAGGAAGAGCCGTCCGAGGAGAGGTGAGGAGCCGCCGCGATGGCCGTCATCCACGAGACCACCGTCACCCCGACCAAGCTGGAACTGCTCGCCGCCTGGCTGCCCGGACGGCCCTGGTACGCCGGATCCGCGCCCGACCTGGAGCGGGCCGGCGGATTCCGGCTGGACGACCCGGACGGGGAGGTCGGCATCGAGTTCATGGTGGTCAACGACTCGGCGGGTGGCGGGCCGGTGAGCTACCTGGTGCCGGTCGCCTACCGCGGCGCGCCGCTCGACGGGGCCGAGGACGCCCTGGTCGGCACCATGGAGCACGGCGTGCTGGGCCAGCGCTGGGTGTACGACGGGGCCCACGACCCGGTCGTGCAGGCCCAGTTGCTCGCCTTCCTGGCCGGGCGGGCCGAGCCGCAGGCGCAGTCCGTGTCCGACACCCCGGACCCGTCCGTCGTGGCGCACACTCCCGGCGGCGCGCTGCCCGCCGGCCTGGCCGCCACCGGGGTCGCGGACGGTCCGGACGGCACCGACATCTCCGTACGGGAGGGAGGCGCGGACGGCAACGGCAACGGGAGCGGGGACGGGGACGGCGGCGAGCTGACGCTGAAGCTGGTGCGGGTGCTTCAGGGCGAGCGGCAGACCGGGCCGGAGACCGACCCGGCCACCACCCGGGCGTACGCCACCGCCGACTGGAACCTGCCGGCCGGCGGCCGCGCCCGCGGGCTGATCGCCATGCTGCGGGACGCGATCCGGTGACCGTCCCCGCCGGCGGCCGGCCGGCCGTCCCGCTGAGACTCGACGCGACCACCCTGGACGCGCCCGACGCCCGCGAACTGGCCTCCTTCTACATGGCGTTGCTCGGCTGGGAGGTCGACTACGACGACGGCCAGTGGGTCAAGCTGCGGGCGCCCGGCGGCGGCGCGACCCTCGCCTTCCAGAGCGAGCCGCTCCACCGGCGCCCGGTGTGGCCGACCGAGCCGGACGCGCCCGCGATGACGGCCCACCTGGACATCGAGGCCGGCGACCTGGCCACCGCCGAGGCGCACGCCCTGGCCTGCGGCGCGACCACCGCCGCGTACCAGCCGCAGGACAGCGTCCGGGTCATGCTCGACCCGGCCGGACACCCGTTCTGCCTCTGGACCCGGCCCCCGAACTGAGCGTGGCTCAGCCCACCCGCCGGTAGGGCCGCTCGGGGCGGCCCGTGCCGCCGTGGCGCAGGGTCACCCCGGCGCGGCCGTGATCGGCGTCATCCTCGGCCCGGCCGCCGAGCGGCAACTCCGCCGCGCCCTCCAGATCGGCGACGGCAGCCCGCTGGCCTGGTGAACACCCCGTTCGCGGTGACCGTCTCCACGGTGATCGCGCCGCTGGCGGCCTGGGCGCTGCTGCGGCGCGCCGTGCGGTGGTGGCGGGCGGGCTGCCGGGCGCGGCTGCCGCGCCGTCCGGCTATCCGGCGGCGCCCGGCAGCCTGCCGGCGCGGGCCAGGGCCTCCAGGGCGTCCAGCGCCGCCACGGCCGCGGCGGCCGCCGCCGGGTCCCGCACGGCCAGCCCGCCGGCCGCGAACTCGTCCTCGTCCAGCCTTCGTACGTCCGATCCGTCGGCCGACACCCACAGGTCCAGGTCCAGGTCCTCCACCCGCAGCTCGTCGCCGGTCGCCTCGACGGGCCGGGTGACGTCGCAGTACCAGCCCTTGAGCACGCCGCCGCCGGTGCGGACCTCCTTCACCGCGTACCAGCGGTCCCGCCAGTAGTGCTCGGTGAACACGTCGCCGGGCTCGAACCGGACGAAGCCGAAGTCCCGTACCCCGTCCGCCGCCCAGCCCGCCCGCACCGAGATCCGCGTCCCGTCGTCCGACAGCACCTCGGCCGGGTAGCGGATCTTGGTGCGCCCGTCCTTGACCAGGACGACGTCGACGGACGGCCGGGACGGGTCAGCCGAAGGCGCGGACATGGCGTACCTCCGTGGCGCGCACCTCGTACCCGAGCCGGCGGTTCACCGCGAGCATGGGCTCGTTCGCCCCGTCGTTGCTGGTGAACGCCTCGGTGTAGCCGGCGGCTCGGGCGCGCCGCAGCGAGTCGGTCTTGACCAGCCTCGCCAGCCCGCGCCCCCGGTGGCCGCGCAGGGTGCCGGTCATGCCGGTGAAGTAGCGGGTCCGCCCATCGGTGCGGGCGGCGGTGAACGCGGCGATCTCCCCGCCCACCGTCGCCACCGTGGACAGCTCGCGGTCGAACAGCGGATGGCGCCAGGTCCGGGTCAGCCAGTCCTCGTAGTCGTCCAGCTCCGCGCCGACGTCGCTCGGCTCGTCGGCCGTCACCTGGGCGTCGGCCGTGAACAGCGGACGCGGGTCGCCCTGCCAGGCGGCCGCGGTGTGCAGCTCCACCGCCGGCGGCAGCGCCTCCGGCAGCTCGGGCAGCGGGCTCGCGGTCAGGTCCAGGCTCTGGAAGTGCGCGCTGCGGGCCGGCCGGTAGCCGTGCCGGGCCGCGAACTCCGGCCCGCCCGAGCCCTCCAGGGCCCAGCAGTAGACCTCGGTGGCCCCGTGCGCCGTCAGATGCTCCTCGGCGGCCCGCAGCAGCGCGGTGCCCACGCCCCGGCGCCGGTGGCCCGGGACGACGTAGGGAGTGGTGTGCGCCCGCCCCGGCTCGGGGCTCTCGAAGGCGAGGCCGCAGTTGGCCGCGCCGACCACCTCGCCTTCCCGCTCGGCCACCAGCAGCCGGTAGCGCTCGGCCGGGTTGGCCCGCTCGGCGGTGAACCGCAGCGAAGCCTCCGTCACCACCTCGAAGGGCAGCGCCGCCCGGCGTACCGCGACCACCGCCGCCGCGTCCCGGGCCTCGAAGTCCCGCACGATCATTGCCATGGGCCCGCACGGTACGCGGGCCTCGCCGCCGACGCCTCCGAATTACCGGCCCGCGGACGGCCGAGTGGCGGCCGCCGCCCCGCCCCCGGTGCGCCACAATCGGACGGTGACCCTACGACTGTCGGTGGACCCGGCCTCCGCCACCGCCCCCTACGAGCAACTGCGCGCCCAGATCTCCGACCAGGCCCGCTCCGGGCGGCTGCCGGTCGGCTACCGGCTGCCCACGGTCCGGGGCCTCGCCGAGGAACTGGGGCTCGCGGCCGGCACGGTCGCCAAGGCCTACCGGGCCCTGGAGGCGGACGGGGTGGTGGAGACCCGAGGCCGCGGCGGCACCGTCGTGGCCGCGGCCGGTGACGCGGCGGCCCGTCAGGCGGCCGGCGCCGCCGCCGGATACGCCGCCGAGGTGCACCGCCTCGGTCTCAGCCGCGCCGACGCCGAGGCCGCCGTCACCGACGCCCTGCGCGCCGCCTACGACCGCTGACCGACGCGCCCGCCCGGGCCCCGCGGCGGCGCCGGAGGTGCGCCGTCACACCCAGGAGTGGCGTCTTGTCGCCAATACGGTGTGTTCGAATGCCGTTTGATGCCCCTTCGCCGCTTTCATGGAGCGGCACCGGTGGGCGTGTGCGGCCGCCGGCGCACCGTCCGCCCCAGCGCACCCCCTCCGACCCACTTGGCATGCACACTCCACGCTGCTACGTAATGCGCAGGACGCAACCCTGCTTACGGGAGGTTCCATGAAACTGCCCCGAGCCGCGGCACTCCCCCTCTCCCTCCTCCTCGGCGCGACCCTGACCCTCACCGGGGCCGCCACCGCCCAGGCGGCCGACGCCCGGGCCGCCGCCGTCGACTACGTCGCCCTCGGCGACTCCTACTCCTCCGGGGTAGGCGCCGGCGCCTACGACTCCGCCAGCGGCAACTGCAAGCGCACCCCCCGCGCCTACCCGGCCCTGTGGGCCGCCGCCAACGCCCCGTCCTCCTTCGCCTTCACCGCCTGCTCCGGCGCCCGCACCAACGACGTGACGGCCGGCCAGCTCGGTCCGCTCACCGCCGCCACCGACCTGGTCTCGATCACCGTCGGCGGCAACGACGCCGGCTTCGCCGACGTGATGACCACCTGCGTGCTGGAGTCCGAGTCGAGCTGCGTCGCCCGGGTCAACCAGGCCAAGGGCTACGTCGACAGCACGCTGCCCGGCCGCCTCGACACCGTCTACCGGGCCATCAGGTCCAAGGCCCCCGCCGCCCGGGTCGTCGTGCTCGGCTACCCGCGCTTCTACCGGATCGGGGGCGGCTGCATCGCCGGGCTGACCGAGAACGAGCGCCGGGCGATCAACGGCGCCGCCGACCACCTCAACACCGCCACCGCCAAACGCGCCGCCGACCACGGCTACACCTTCGCCGACGTGGTCCCGGCCTTCACCGGGCACGAGATCTGCTCCGGCTCCGCCTGGCTGCACAGCGTGAACTGGCTCAACATCGGCGAGTCCTACCACCCCACCGCCTCCGGCCAGTCCGGCGGCTACCTCCCCTCCTTCCGCAACGCGCTCTGACCGCGCGCCCGCACCCCTGACCGAGACCGCGGTCTCGAAAGGGTGATGTCCAACTCGCCCGGGATTCATCGCGATTGAGGGGGTACTCGTCAACTCTCGTACACACGTGGTGAATCCCGCCACCGGGATACACGCGTGTGGAGCGGGGACGATAGGGTTAATCTTCAGCGGCCGGGTGCCCTCATACGGGTGGGGAGTGACATGGAACGGATAACAGCAGTGCGCAGCAGGCCACGCGTGCCTGCCATCACCTGCGGGAGCAGCGCGACCAGCACACGGCTGGACCGCCATCTCGCGGTGCTGGGCGGCCCCGCCGTCGCGCCGCGCGAGACGGCCGAGGCCACGCTGCTCATGCGCGAACTGACCACGCGGGACGTGAGCCACACCCGCACCAGCAGGAGCGCGCGGGTCCGGCTCTTCGCGCCGCTGCGCAAGCTGCGCCGCACGCTCTTCGGCAACCACGGCTGACCCGGGGCCGGCTCCCCGCCCGGCCGGGGCGGCCGCCCCGCGTCCCGCCGCCCCGAGCGACCGCCCCGGGCGGTTCCGTGCTCACGCCACCACCCCGGCGCGCCGCAGCCCGGCACGCTCCGCCGCGCCCAGCCCCAGCTCGGCCAGGAGCGCGTCGGTGTGCTCACCCAGCGCCGGCACCGGGCCCATCCGGCACTCCGGCCCGCCCGGCAGCGTCAGCGGCGGCAGCATCGCCCGCAGCGGACCGGCCTCGGTGCCCACCGTCCGCCAGCGGTCCCGGGCCGCCAACTGCGGATGCGCCGCCACGTCGGCCACCGTGTTCAGCCGGGCGCAGGCGATCCCGGCCGCCTCCAGCCTCGCCAGCGCCTCCGCCGTGTCCACACCGGCCAGCGCCCGGGCCACCGCCGCGTCGGTCCGCTCCCGGTGCGCCACCCGCGCCGTGTTGGTCGCGAAGTCCGGGTCCGCGCCCAGCTCCGGCCGCCGCAGCACCTGCTCGGCCAGCCGCCGCCACTCCCGGTCGTTCTGCACCGACAGGAGCACCTGCCCGCCGTCCGCCGTGGCATAGGCGTCGTACGGGGCGATCACCGCGTGCGCCACTCCGGTACGCGGCGGGGCCTCGCCGCCGTGCATCCCGTGGTGCAGCGGATGGCCCATCCACTCGGTCAGCGCCTCCAGCATCGACACCTCCACCGGCCCGCCCCGCCCGGTCGTCGCCCGCCGCAGCAGCGCCGCCAGCACCCCGGAGTAGGCGTACATGGCGGCCGCGACGTCCGCCGCCGGGATGCCCGCCTTCACCGGCCGCTCCGGCGTCCCCGTCACCGAGACCAGGCCCGCCTCGCACTGCACCAGCATGTCGTAGGCCCGCTTGTGCGCGTACGGGCCGCCCGCGCCGTACCCGGACACGTCCACCGCGACCAGCCTGGGGTGCGCGGCGCACAGGGCGGCCGCGTCCAGGCCGAGGCGGGCCGCCGCGCCCTGGGCGAGGTTCTGCACGAAGACGTCCGCCCCCGCGATCAGCCCCCGCACCAGCTCCAGCCCGCGCGGGTCCTTCAGGTCGACCGCGATCGACTCCTTGCCCCGGTTGCACCAGACGAAGTGCGAGGCCAGCCCGGCCGCGGCGGTGTCGTAGCCGCGCGCGAAGTCACCGCCGTCGGGGCGCTCCACCTTGATCACCCTGGCTCCCAGGTCGGCGAGCTGCCGGGTGGCGAAGGGAGCGGAGACCGCCTGCTCGACCGCGACCACGGTGACCCCCTCCAGGGGCAGCGGCATCATTCCGGGCGGCGGCGGGGCGCTGGTGCTCATGACGACCGTACCTATCGCGTACGGGCCGCCTCTGTCACCCCCGGCGGGGCGTCACAGCAGGGTGAGCTGGCCCTCCGGCCCCTCCTCGGGACCCTCCAGCACCGAGGCCGGGCGGCGGGCGGCGGCCGGCGCCGGCAGCACCCCGGCGGCCCGCAGCTCCTCCCGGGTGATCGCCGAGTCCGGTCCGACCAGCGGCCGTTCGGTTTCCAGCCCCGCCTGGAGCGCGAGCACGGTGATCAGCTCCAGCAGCTGTGAGGTCCACTCCTGCGGCCAGGACGCCGGCCCCACCGCCTCCAGGGCGCCCGGCTCGGCGGCCTCCGTGCGCCCTGCGAACCACCACTCCAGCGCCCGCACCCCGCCCACCCGGTACTCCCAGGCCGCCGCCGGCACCGGCGCGATCCGCCCGGCGCCGCCCACCAGCAGGGTCTCGTCCTCCACGGCGTACGCGAGCGAGTCCGGGCGCGGCGGCAGCGCGGCCCGCACATAGGGGCGGCGGCCGCCCGGCAGCCGGGGCCGCCCGCCGCCCCGGGCGCCGCGCAACTGCACCTCGCTCATCCGCCGCCCCAGCGCCACCCCGTCCTCCCACACCCGCGGGTCGGCGGGCAGCGGCACCCGGCAGCCCGCCGGGGACGGCAGGGCGGCGGCCAGTGCCCACGCGGCCACCTCCTCGGGCTCGACCGGCCGCCCGTACCGCTCACCGAGGAAGGCCGCGAGCCCGGGGGCGACATTGGGCTCGCGGCCGCCGGGGCGGCGGTACAGCGGGCGGACCCGGCCGGGGCGGCCCGCCGGGACGCGGTCGTCCGGCAGGGCGGCGGTGGCCAGCAGCGCGGGTCCCGCCGCCTTCGGCGCGTACCCCTGCTCCACCAGGAACACCTGGCGCTCGCCGTCCGCCACCCGCCACAGCTCGGGGCGGGCCGCGTCGAGCAGCCGGTGGTCCGGCAGCAGCCAGCACTCCTCGAACGGCCCGTGCGCCAGCCTCACCGGCTCCGGGCAGGGCCCGTTCTCCCGGGCCAGCTTGCCGGTGCCGGTGCGCTGCCCGGGCAGCGCGGCCACCGAACTGCCCAGTCCGCGCGCCCGGCTCGGCCGGAACAACGCCTCCCGCTCGCCGCCCTCGGCGGCGGTCAGCGCCGACCAGCGGGCCCGCAGCGTCGCCGCGTCCGGAGCGGCCGGCCAGGCCCGGCCCAGCTTCAGCGGGGCCGCCGACCAGGGCATCAACTCGTCCAGCAGCGGCGGCTCGCCGGGCGGGACGCCCCGGTCGGCGGCTCCGGCCGGGGAAGCGGGGCGCACGTCGGTCACGGGCCGACATGCTAGGCCCTGTCGTGCGCGCCGCGCCGGGCCCGCTCCGTCCGGGCGTCCGCCCGGGGCCCGGCCGCCCGCGCCCCGGGGCGTACGCCCGGAGGGCCACCGCGATGCAGCCGGGCTGCTCGGGGACGCGGAACCACAGCGGGGTCGCCGGCTCCCCGGCGAACGGCACGTCCGCGACGGCGGCATGGATGTCGGCCGCAAGCATCGGGACGAACAGCGCGGCCGGGCCGATGCCCGCGGCGGGAGCACGCCGGTCAGCGGCTGTCCGCGCCGGGCCGCCCCGCGCCGAGCCGGCCGGGGCGCCTCAGTCCGCCTCCACCGTGACCGTGAAGGAGAACCGGTCGCCCCGGTAGCGGATGCGGGCCACGTCCACCACCGCGCCGTCCTCGTCGTAGGTGACGCCGGTGTAGTGCAGGATCGGGGAGAGCAGCGGGACCCGGAGCAGCTCGGCGGTCTCCGGGTCGGCCAGCCGGGCCTCCACGGTGTCGGTGATCCGGCTGATGCGCACCCCCACGGCGTCCCGCAGCACCTTGGTCATCGGCCAGCGCTCCAGGTCGGCCAGGTCGATACGGGCCGCCACCTCCGGACGGACGGTGTTCTCCGCCCAGTTGGTCGGCTCGCCGCTCTCCCCGTCGCAGCGCAGCCGCCGGAAGGCCACCACCTCGCCCGTGCCGGGGAAGTGCTCGGCCAGCTCGCCGGGCACCCGCACCGGGCCGTGGCCCAGCACGGTCGTCCGCTCGCCGGACTGCTGGGCCACGATCGCGTCGATCGAGCCCAGCAGCTTGCGCGGGGCGCTGCGCCGGGCGCCCGGCTCGATGAACGTGCCGCGCCGCCGGTGCCGGCTGATCAGCCCCTCCGCCTCCAGCTCCTTCAGTGCCTGCCGCATGGTGAGCACGCTGACGCCGTAGTGTGCCGCCAGCTGCTCCTCGGTGGGCAGCCGCAGTGAGGCGTCCGGCGCGCGGCCCAGTATGGACGCGCGCAGGGACTGCGACACCTGGTACCACAGCGGCAGCTTGCGGTTGAGCACCAGCGAGTCGGGGGCGAAGGCGGTCACGGTCTCTCCGTACGGCGGCAGTCCAGGGGCTTTTCAGCCTACGGCCGGAAGTGGCGCTCCAGACCGTCCCAGACGCCGTCGTAACCGGGCTGGAGGTGGCCGGCTCGGGCGGCCTGGGCGGTGGCGGTGACCGGCCAGCGGGTCTCGAACATGAACGCCAGACCGTCGTCGATCCGCTGCGGCCTCAGCTCGGCGGCGCTGGCCTTGTCGAAGGTCTCCCGGTCCGGCCCGTGCGCGGACATCATGTTGTGCAGCGAGCCGCCGCCGGGCACGAAGCCTTCCGCCTTGGCGTCGTACGCGCCCTCGATCAGCCCCATGTACTCGCTCATCACGTTGCGGTGGAAGTACGGCGGCCGGAAGGTGTCCTCGCCCACCAGCCAGCGCGGCGCGAAGACCACGAAGTCCACGCCGGCCAGCCCGGGGGTGTCGGTCGGCGAGGTGAGGACGGTGAAGATGGACGGGTCGGGGTGGTCGTAGGAGATGGAGCCGAGCACGTTGAAGGTGCGCAGGTCGTAGACGTACGGGGTGTGGCTGCCGTGCCAGGCGACGACGTCCAGCGGGGAGTGGTCGTAGACGGCGGTCCAGAGGTTGCCGCAGAACTTGTTCACCACCTCGACGTCGGACTCCACGTCCTCGTAGGCGGCGACCGGCGCCCGGAAGTCCCGTACGTTCGCCAGGCCGTTGGCGCCGATCGGGCCGAGGTCGGGGAGCTGGAAGGGGGCGCCGTAGTTCTCGCAGACGTAACCGCGCGCGGTGGCGTCCAGCAGCTCGACCCGGAAGCGCACGCCGCGCGGGATCAGCGCCACCTCGCCGGGGCGGGCGGCCAGCAGGCCCAGTTCGGTGCGCAGCAGCAGCCCGCCGTGCTCGGGCAGGATCAGCAGCTCGCCGTCGGCGTCGCTGAACACCCGGTCCATGGGCGCGTTGGCGTGGTAGAGGTGCACGCCCATGCCGGTGCGCTGGGCGGCGTCGCCGTTGCCGCCGAGCGTCCACAGCCCGGCCAGCCAGTCGGTGCCGGGCGCCGGGGCGGGCAGCGGGTTCCAGCGCAGCCGGTTCGGGTCCGGCACGGTCTCGGTGAAGGGGGCGGTGCGCAGCGCGCCGTTGCCGGTGCGGGTGAACGCCGGGTGCGCGGCCGAGGGGCGGACGCGGTACAGCCAGGAGCGCCGGTTGTGGGCGCGCGGCTCGGTGAACGCGGAGCCGCTGAGCTGCTCGGCGTACAGCCCGAGCGGGGCGCGCTGGGGTGAGTTGCGGCCGGCCGGCAGCGCGCCGGGCAGCGCCTCGGTGCTGTGCTCGTTGCCGAAGCCGGAGAGATACGTCAGCCCCTCGGCGGTCTTGCGGGCCTGCTCGGCGCGCTCGGCGAGGGCCGGCGGGTCGGTGAGGGCCGCGCCCCCGGTGCTGCCTGCCGCCTGCTGGTCCGTCATCGCCCGCTCCTGCCGCTCGGCCCGGCGTCGGTCCGCTGACCGACGCAATCCTGTGGGGAACCGTAGGATTGCGCGCCCCTCCCGTCAACGGCCGCCGGGCGCGGAGGCGGCCGCCGCGCCGGGCGGAGCGGGGACGCCGCAACCCTCCATTCGGTTCCCGCACCGCTCCCATCAGGGGTTTTGCTCGTATTGCTCACGCGTCAACGTCTTGTTAACGGCGGATCGCCGCTTCTAACGTCGTCCGGACCGCCGCCCCCCGGTGGTGTTCAAGGGTGAACGTTAGGTGTCCTCCATGCTGACAGTCCTCGGCTTCGCCATGATCGCGACCTTCCTGGTCCTGATCATGATGAAGAAGATGTCGCCGATCGCGGCGCTCGTCCTCATTCCCGCCCTGTTCTGCGTCATCGTCGGACAGGGTGCGCAGCTCGGCGACTACGTCATCGAAGGCGTCGGCACCCTCGCGCCCACCGCCGCGATGCTGATGTTCGCCATCGTCTACTTCGGCGTGATGATCGACGTCGGCCTGTTCGACCCGATCGTCCGGGGCATCCTGCGCTTCTGCAAGGCCGACCCGATGCGGGTGGTGGTGGGCACCGCGCTGCTCGCCGCGGTCGTCTCGCTGGACGGCGACGGCTCGACCACCTTCATGATCACCGTCTCGGCGATGTACCCGCTCTACAAGCGGCTGAAGATGAGCCTGGTCGTGATGACCGGCGTGGCCGCGACCGCCAACGGCGTGATGAACACCCTGCCCTGGGGCGGCCCCACCGCCCGGGCCGCCACCGCGCTCAAGGTCGACGCCGGCGACGTCTTCGTCCCGATGATCCCCGCGCTCGCCGCCGGGCTGGTCTGCGTCCTGGTCCTCGCCTTCGTCCTGGGCCTGCGCGAGCGCCGCCGGGTCGGCTACCTCAGCCTGGAGAAGGCACTGGAGCCGGAGAACGAGACCGAGACCGTGCTGGTGGAAGCGGGCGGCGGCGGCCGGGTGCCTCAGACCGAGACCGCCGGCGGCGCGGGGGGCACTCCGGCCGACGGCGACGAGGCGGAGGACGAGCGGCTCCAGGGCCTGGACCCGAACCGGCCGACCCTGCGGCCGAAGCTGTACTGGTTCAACGCCGGCCTGACCCTGCTGCTCCTGGCCGCCATGATCATGGAGCTGCTGCCGATCCCGGTGCTGTTCCTGCTCGGCGCGGCCCTCGCGCTCACCGTCAACTTCCCCTCCATGGCCGACCAGAAGGCCCGGATCGCCGCCCACGCCGACAACGTCCTCAACGTCTCCGGCATGGTCTTCGCCGCGGCCGTCTTCACCGGGGTGCTCACGGGCACCGGCATGGTCGAGCACATGGCGGACTGGCTGGTCGGCGCCGTCCCCGAGGGCATGGGCCCGCACATGGCGCTGGTCACCGGCCTGCTGAGCCTGCCGCTGACCTACTTCATGTCCAACGACGGCTTCTACTTCGGCGTCCTGCCGGTGCTCGCCGAGGCCGGCGCCGCGCACGGCGTCTCCCCGCTGGAGATCGCCCGCGCCTCGCTGGTCGGCCAGGCCCTGCACATGTCCAGCCCGCTGGTGCCCGCCGTCTACGTGCTGGTCGGCATGGCCAGGGTCGAGTTCGGCGACCACACCCGCTTCACCGTCAAGTGGGCCGCGCTCACCTCGCTGGTGGTGCTCGCCGCCGGCCTGCTGTTCGGCATCATCTGACGTGGAACGGAACGGATCGCCTGGTGAGCCGGCCGAGCCGGGAGAGCCGGCCGAGCCGGGACAGCCGAAGGGGCCGGTCGAGCCGGGAAGGCCGGGAGAGCCGGCCGGGCGCCGGTACTGGCTGCTGCGCCTGGTCATCGCGTTCTGCTTCGCGCAGGGCGCGGTGTCGATGGCGCGGCCCGCCGTCTCCTACCGGGCGCTGGCGCTCGGCGCGGACGAACGGGCGGTCGGCGTGATCGCCGGGGTGTACGCCCTGCTGCCGCTGTTCGCCGCCGTCCCGCTGGGCCGGCGCACCGACCGGGGCAGGTGCGCCCCGCTGCTGCCGGCCGGCGTGGTGCTCATCGCCGCCGGCTGCGCGCTGAGCGGCACGGCCGGCTCGCTGCCGTGGATGGCGGTGTGGAGCGGGGTGATGGGCCTGGGCCATCTCGCCTTCGTGATCGGCGCCCAGTCGATCGTGGCCCGCCGCTCGGCCCCGGCCGAACAGGACCGCGACTTCGGCCACTTCACCATCGGCGCCTCGCTGGGGCAGATGGCCGGGCCCGTCGCGGCCGGGCTCCTGGTGGACGGCGGCCCGGCCGGCGGCGGCCTCGGCCCCACCAGCGCGCTGGCTTTGCTGGCCGCCGCCGCGGTGGCCGCCTGCTCGCTCACCTCGCTGTGGCGGATCGAGGCCCCGCCCGGACCGGCCCGCGCCCGCCCCGCCACCGTCCCGGTGCACCGCATCCTGCGCACCCGGGGCGTCCCGGCCGGCATCTTCACCAGCCTGGCCGTGCTGTCGGCCACCGACGTGCTCACCGCCTACCTCCCGGTGGTCGGCGAGCACCGGGGCATCGCGCCCGCCACCGTCGGGCTGCTGCTGAGCCTGCGGGCCGCCGCGACCATCGCCTGCCGGCTGGTGATGACCCCGATGATCAGGCTGGCCGGCCGGACCGCGCTGCTCACCGGGACCTGCGCGCTCGGCGGACTGCTGTGCGCCGGGGTCGCCCTGCCCGTCCCGGTGTGGGCGCTGGCGGTGATGCTGGCGGCGCTGGGCTTCTGCCTGGGCGTCGGCCAGCCGCTGTCGATGACCACCGTGGTCCGGGCCGCCCCCGACGACGCCCGCTCCACCGCGCTCGCCCTGCGGCTGACCGGCAACCGCCTCGGCCAGGTCGCCGCCCCCGCCTCGGCCGGCCTCATCGCCGGGACCGCCGGCCCCGCGGCCCCCTTCACCATGCTGGGCGCGCTGCTGCTGGCGGCCGCGGCGGTGGGGGCACGGCGCCGGCCGCCCGACCCGGAGCAGGGCACGTCCCCCGATCCGGTACGGCCCCGGCGGGCGGCCGCCCGCCGGTAGCCGGGCCCCTCCCGTACCGCCCGGGCGTGCGACGCTGGCTCCATGACCACCCACGAGGCCCAGTCGGGCCGGGCCGCCGAGCCGGTCACGCCCGACGCGGCGCGGGAGATCCGGCGGACCCTGCTCACCCAGTCGTGGCGGGACCTGACGTTCGCGCACTGGGCCGCCGCGCCCGAGGCCGTGGCCCCGCTGCTGCCTGCCGGGACGGTCCCGGACACCCGCGACGGCGTCACCTACGTCGGCCTGGTGGCCTTCCGGATGCACCGGGTCGGCTGGCTGGGGCTGCCCGGCATCCCGTACCTCGGCACCTTCCCCGAGACCAACGTGCGGCTGTACTCCGTGGACGAGCACGGGCGGCGCGGCGTGGTCTTCCGCTCGCTGGAGGCGGCCCGGCTGCTGCCCGCGGTCGTGGGCCGCGCGGTGTTCCGGATGCCCTACACCTGGGCGAGGATGAGCATCCGGCACGACGGCGACACCGTCTCGTACGCCACCGCCCGCCGCTGGCCCGGGCCGCGCGGGGCCGCCTCCCGGATGGCGGTCCGGGTGGGGGAGCGGATCGCGGAGCCGACCGCCCTGGAGCACTTCCTGACCGCCCGCTGGGGCATGCACAACGTCTTCCTCGGCCGCCCGGTCTACCTGCCCAACCACCATCCGCGCTGGCCCCTGCACCGCGCCGAGCTGCTGCACTGCGCCGACGACCTCATCGAGGCCGCCGGGCTGCCCGCCCCGGCCGGGCCGCCGGTCAGCGTGCTCTACTCCCCGGGCGTCCCGGTCCGCTTCGGCCGCCCACCGCGCCCGGGCGGTCTACCCACGCCGTAGCCCCCGGCTTCCAAGCGCCCCCGCGCCCGGACCGTCTCCGCGCGGCCGACGACGCCCACCTGACCCGCGGGCCTCACCGGCGTGCCGCCTCCTCGGGGCGTGCGGCCGGGCGGCGCACGCTCTGGCGTCGTAAAACTAACGCCGCTAGTTTGGTGCCGGACGGCAACCGGCCGCCGGCGCACGCCCCGAGGAGACGCGGATGAAGGCCCAGGACGCCCACGGCGGGACCGCCGAGGCGGTGAACGGCGCGGGACCCGCCGTCGAGTACACGTCGTACGACACGCTGTACATCGACGGCGCCTGGCGGCCGGCCGCCGGCGCCGACGCCATCGCGGTGGTCAACCCGGCCGACGAGCAGGTCATCGCGCACGTCCCCGCCGGCGGCGCCGAGGACGTGGACGCCGCCGTCCGGGCCGCCCGCGCCGCGCTGCCCGGCTGGGCGGCCACCGCCCCGGCCGAGCGGGCCGCCCGCCTCACCGCGCTGCGCGACGCGCTCGCCGCCCGCCAGGACGAGATCGCCGCCACCGTCACCGCCGAGCTGGGCGCCCCGCCCGCCCTGGCGCACGCCGTGCACGCCGGGATGCCGGTCGTCGTCGCCGGCTCCTACGCCGAACTCGCCGCCGCCTTCCCCTTCGAGGAGAAGACCGGCAACTCCACCGTGCTGCTCGAACCCGTCGGCGTGGTCGGCGCGATCACCCCCTGGAACTACCCGCTGCACCAGGTCGTCGCCAAGGTCGCGCCCGCGCTCGCGGCCGGCTGCACCGTCGTCCTCAAGCCCGCCGAGGACACCCCGCTGACCGCCCGGCACTTCGCCGACGCGGTGCACGAGGCGGGACTGCCCGCCGGGGTGTTCAACCTGGTCACCGGCCTCGGCCCGGTCGCCGGCCAGGCGCTCGCCGAGCACCCGGGCGTCGACATGGTGTCCTTCACCGGCTCCACCGCCGTCGGCCGCAAGATCGGCGCGATCGCCGGGGCCGCCGTCAAGCGCTGCGCCCTGGAACTGGGCGGCAAGTCCGCCAACGTCATCCTGCCCGGCGCGGACCTGGCCCGCGCGGTGAGCGTCGGCGTCGCCAACGTGATGGCCAACTCCGGCCAGACGTGCAGCGCGTGGACCAGGATGCTGGTGCACCGCGACCGCTACGAGGAGGCCGTGGCGCTCGCCGCCGAGGCGGCCGCCAGGTACGTCCCCGGCGAGCGGATCGGCCCGCTGGTCAGCGCCGCCCAGCGGGAGCGGGTGCGCACCTACATCGAGCGCGGGATCGCCGAGGGCGCCCGGCTGGTGGCCGGCGGCCCGGACGCGCCGCTGCCCGCCGGCTACTACGTCAGCCCCACCGTCTTCGCCGACGTCACCCCCGGGATGACCATCGCCCAGGAGGAGATCTTCGGTCCCGTCGTCTCGATCCTGGGCTACGAGGACGAGGACGACGCGCTGCGGATCGCCAACGGCACGGTGTACGGCCTGGCCGGCGCGGTGTGGGCCGAGGACGACGAGACCGCGGCCGCCTTCGGCCGCCGGATGGACACCGGCCAGGTCGACGTCAACGGCGGCCGGTTCAACCCGCTGGCCCCCTTCGGCGGCTGGAAGCAGTCCGGCGTCGGCCGCGAACTGGGCGTGCACGGGCTCGCCGAGTACCTCCAGACCAAGTCTTTGCAGTTCTGAACCCCGCCCTTCCCCCTTCCCCGCCAGGAGAGTCACCACCGTGGTCCGCGCCGCCGTACTGCCCGCCATCGGGGCCCCGCTGACGATCACCCGCATCGAGCTGCCCGAGCCCGGTCCCGGCCAGGTGCGGGTGCGCCTGGCCGCCGCCGGGGTGTGCCACTCCGACCTGTCGCTGTCCGACGGCACCATGCGGGTGCCGGTGCCCGCGGTCCTCGGCCACGAGGGCGCCGGCACGGTCGTCTCCGTCGGCGAGGGCGTCACCCATGTGTCGCCCGGCGACGGCGTCGTCCTCAACTGGGCGCCGTCCTGCGGGACCTGCCACCACTGCGCGATCGGCGAGGTGTGGCTCTGCGCCCACGCGCTGACCGGCGTCGGCGAGGTGTACGCCCGCACCGAGGACGGCACCCCGCTGCACCCCGGGCTGAACGTCGCCGCCTTCGCCGAGGAGACCGTGGTGGCCGCGAACTGCGTGCTGCCCGCGCCCGACGGCGTACCGCTGGCCGAGGCCGCGCTGCTGGGCTGCGCGGTGCTGACCGGCTACGGCGCGGTGCACCACTCGGCGCGGGTCCGCGAGGGCGAGTCGGTGGTCGTCTTCGGCGCCGGCGGGGTGGGCCTGGCAGCACTCCAGGCCGCCCGGATCGCCGGCGCGGGCAGCGTGATCGCGGTCGACCTCTCCCCGGAGAAGGAGGAGCTGGCCCGGCGGGCCGGCGCGACCGAGTACGTCACCGCCTCCGACGCCACCGCCAAGGAGGTCCGCGCGCTGACCGGCGGCCGGGGCGCGGACGTGGCCGTGGAGTGCGTGGGCCGCGCGGCCAGCATCCGGGCCGCCTGGGACGCCACCCGCCGCGGCGGGCGCACCACCGTGGTCGGCATCGGCGGCAAGGACCAGCAGGTCGCCTTCAACGCGCTGGAGATCTTCCACTGGGGCCGCACCCTCTCCGGCTGCGTCTACGGCAACTCCGACCCGGCCGCCGACCTGCCGGTGCTGGCCGAGCACGTCCGGGCCGGGCGGCTGGACCTGGCGGCCCTGGTCACCGACCGGATCGGCCTCGCGGACATCCCGGCCGCCTTCGCCGACATGACGGCAGGCAGGGGCGCCCGGGCGCTGGTGGTCTTCTAGGGCTACGGGGCGGAGGGCGCGGGGGAGCCGGTACGGGGGAGCGCCGCGTAGCGCAGCGCCAGGCCGTCCAGCAGGGCGGCCAGGCCGGTCTCGAACGCGCCCTCGTCGACCTGTCGCTGCCGCTCGGCCAGCAGGTGCGCCTGGCCGAGGTGCGGGTAGTCGGCCGGGTCGTAGGCGGCCTCGTCGTCCACGAAGCCGCGGGCGAACGAGCCCAGCGCCGAGCCGGTGACGAAGTAGCGCATCAGCGCGCCGATGGAGGTGGCCTGGGCCGGTGGCCAGCCGGCCCGCACCATCGCACCGAACACCGCGTCGGCCACCCGCAGCCCGGCCGGCCGGCGGCCCGGGCCGTGCGCCAGCAGCGGCACCAGCCGGGGGTGGTCGGTGAGCGCGGCCCGGTAGGACACCGCCCAGTCGTGCAGCGCGGTGCGCCAGTCGCGGCCGTCGTCCTCGTCGAACATCGACAGGTCGATGGTGGCGCTCACCGCGTCGGCGACCGCCTCCAGGATCTCGTCCTTGGTGCGGAAGTGGTTGTACAGGGACGGACCGCTCACCCCCAGCTCGGCGGCGAGCCGCCGGGTGGAGACGGCGTCCAGCCCCTCGGCGTCCACCAGCGCCGCCGCCGTGGCGACGATCCGGTCGGTGCTCAGCAGGGGCTTGCGCGGTCGGGCCATGCGGCACATAGTAGGCCCTGCCCCCCGAAAACTAGCAGCGGTAGTTTAAGAGTGGTCGAGCACCGCAGGGAGTCGCCGTGAACCTGGAGCTGAGCGAGGAGCAGTCGGCCGTCCGGCGGCTCGCCGAGGAGTTCGTCCGCCGCGAGGTCACCCCGTACGCCACCGAGTGGGACCGCGCCGAGAACGTCGACCGGGCCGTCGTGAAGAAGCTCGGCGCGCTCGGCTTCCTCGGCCTCACCGTCCCCGAGGAGTACGGCGGCAGCGGCGGCGACCACCTCGCCTACTGCCTGGTCACCGAGGAACTGGGCCGCGGCGACTCCTCGGTGCGCGGCATCGTCTCCGTCTCCCTCGGGCTGGTCGCCAAGACCATCGCCGCCTGGGGCGACGAGGAGCAGAAGCGGGCCTGGCTGCCCCGGCTCACCTCCGGCGACGCGATCGGCTGCTTCGGCCTGACCGAACCGGGCACCGGCTCCGACGCCGGCCACCTCACCAGCCGCGCGGTCCGCGACGGCGGTGACTATCTGATCACCGGCAGCAAGATGTTCATCACCAACGGCACCTGGGCCGACGTCGTCCTCCTCTTCGCCCGCACCGGCGACGAGCCCGGGCCCCGGGGCGTGTCCGCCTTCCTCGTCCCCGCCGACAGCCCCGGCCTGTCCCGCCGCACCGTGCACGGCAAGCTCGGCCTGCGCGGGCAGGCCACCGCCGAACTGGTCCTGGACGGCGTCCGGGTGCCCGCGTCGGCGATGCTCGGCCCGGCCGGGAAGGGCTTCTCGGTCGCCATGTCCGCCCTGGCCAAGGGCCGGATGTCGGTCGCCGCCGGCTGCGTGGGCATCGCCCAGGCCGCCCTGGACGCGGCCGTCGGCTACGCGGGGGAGCGCGAGCAGTTCGGCAAGCCGATCGCCTCCTACCAGTTGGTGCAGGAGCTGATCACCGACATCGCCGTCGACGTGGACGCCGCCCGGCTCCTCACCTGGCGGGTCGCCGACCTGGTCGACCGGGGCGAGGAGTTCGCCACCGCCGCCTCCAAGGCCAAGCTGTTCGCCTCCGAGGCCGCCGTCCGCTGCGCGAACAACGCGCTCCAGGTCTTCGGCGGCTACGGCTACATCGACGAGTACCCGGTCGGCAAACTGCTCCGGGACGCCCGCGTGATGACCCTGTACGAGGGCACCAGCCAGATCCAGAAGCTGATCATCGGCCGCGCCCTCACCGGCGTCTCCGCCTTCTGACCGACCGGACGCCGCCGACCCACCCACCGGCCCACGGGCCGTCCGACCGGCGGCACACAGCCGTCCGAGCGGGCGTCCGAGCGGGCGTCCGACCGGGGTCCTCGTCCTGTCGGCCCACCCGGGGCCCGGGCCCGGGCTGCCCGCGCCGCTCCGGTGCGGCGGGGCCGCCGGCCCGTCGTCTGCCCACCTCGGCGGGACGGTCGGCCCGTCGCCACCCCACCCGGGCGGGACGGACGCGGCCGCCGCCTACCCCGGCGCGGCGGAACCCCCGCCCGGCGGGGATCATGGGGCCGTGTCCGCCGCCCTGCTCTCGGTCGCCGCGCTCGTCCTCGTGCTCGGCGGGGCCGTGCTGCGACCCCGCGGGCTGCCCGAGGCGGCCTTCGCCGTACCGGCCGCCGCCCTGGTCATCGCCGCCGGCGCGGTTCCCCTGGAGCACGCCCGGGAGGAAGCGGAGCGGCTCGGCCCGGTCATCGGCTTCCTGGCCGCCGTCCTGGTGCTGGCCCGGCTCTGCGCCGACGAGGGGCTGTTCCGCGCCTGCGGGGCCTGGATGGCCCGCTGGTCGCGCGGCAGCCCGCACCGGCTGCTCGGCGCGGTCTTCGTCCTCGCCTCGTCGGTCACCGCCGCGCTCAGCCTGGACGCCACCGTCGTCCTGCTCACCCCGGTGGTCTTCGCCACCGCCGCCCGGATGGGCGCACCCCCCGCGCCGCACGTCTACGCGAGCGCCCACCTGTCCAACACCGCCTCCCTGCTGCTGCCGGTCTCCAACCTCACCAATCTGCTGGCCTTCGCCGCCACCGGCCTGACCTTCACCCGGTTCGCCGTGCTGATGGCCGCGCCCTGGCTGGTCGCCATCGCGCTCGAGTACGCCGTCTTCCGCCGGTTCTTCGCCGCTGAACTGGCCGGGCCCGCCGCGCCCGAGGAGGAGCCGCCGCCCCCGATGCCGCTGTTCGCGCTCGCCACCGTGGCCGCCACGCTCGCCGGCTTCGCCGTCGCCTCCGCCGCCGGGGTCGAACCGGCCTGGGTCGCCGCCGCCGGAGCGCTGGTGCTGGCGGTACGCGCCCTGGCGCACCGCACCACCACTCCCCGCGCGCTCCTGGCGTCCGCCGCCGTGCCGTTCCTGCTCTTCGTGCTGGCCCTCGGCATCGTGGTCCGCGCGGTGGTCGACCACGGCCTGGGCGACCTGCTGGAGTCGCTGCTGCCGGCCGGCGACTCGCTGCCCGCCCTGCTGGCCACCGCCGGCATCGCCGCCCTGCTCGCCAACGTGATCAACAACCTGCCCGCGGTGCTCGCCCTGATCCCGGTGGCCGCCCCTCTCGGCACCGGCCCCCTCCTCGCGGTCCTCCTCGGCGTCAACATCGGCCCCAACCTCAGTTACGCAGGCTCGCTCGCCACCCTGCTCTGGCGGCGCGTCGCCCACCAGCACGGCTACGAGGTCGGGCTCGGCCGCTTCACCAGGCTCGGCCTGCTCACCACCCCGCTCGCCCTGGCCGCCGCCACCTGCGCCCTCTGGGCCGCGCTGCGGACCATCGGCCCCTGAGCCCGGCGCCCGAGCCTGACTCCCGGGCCCGGCCCCCTGTGCCCTCCTGAGCCCGGCGCCGTGAGTCCGGCTTCCTGAGTACCCTCCGCCGCGGCGCTGAGTACCGCACCCGATGTCCCGCCCACCGCGCGCCGCGCATGCTCGGGCCATGAGCGACACACCCGTCAAGCAGCAGAACACCGCCGCCTACTACGTCCAGGCCCTGATCTCCTTCGCGGTCGCCCTGGCCGCCGTGGCCGTCGGCATCGTCCGGATGGAGGCCGACGTCTGGGTCCGCGCCTTCCTCGGCGTCGCCGTCCTCTACCTCACCACCTCCGCCTTCACCCTCGCCAAGGTCGTCCGCGACCGGCAGGAGGCCGGGCAGATCGTCAGCCGGGTGGACCAGGCCCGCCTGGAGAAGCTGCTCGCCGAGCATGACCCCTTCCAGAAGCTCTGAGCTGTTCGACGGCTTCGACCCCGCTCCCGCGGCAGCTCCGAGCCGTCCGACCTGTCCCTAAGCGCTTGCTCACCCTCGGGGTATGGTGTTCGTCCTGTCCGGTGGTGCCAGTGAGGGAGCGAAACGGATGAGCGCGGCGGAGGAGACGGCCGGCGACGTGCCGTGGGGCGAGGTCACGCCGGAGGCGGCCCGGCGGCTGCTGGTCGCCGCCGTGGACGCCTTCGCCGAGCGCGGCTACCACGCCACCACCACCCGCGACATCGCCGGCCGCGCCGGGATGAGCCCGGCCGCGCTCTACATCCACTACAAGACCAAGGAGGAGCTGCTCCACCGGATCAGCCGCATCGGCCACGACAAGGCGCTGGAGATCCTCCAGGGCGCGGCCGACGGCCCGGGCGGCGCAGCCGACCGGCTGGCCGAGGCCGTGCGCTCCTTCGTCCGCTGGCACGCCGAGCGGCACACCACCGCGCGGGTGGTGCAGTACGAGCTGGACGCGCTCGGCGCGGAGCACCGCACCGAGATCGTCGCCCTGCGCCGCCGCAGCGACGCGGCCGTGCGGCGGATCATCAACGACGGCGTCGCCGCGGGTGAGTTCGACGTGCCGGACGTGCCCGGCACCACCCTCGCCGTGCTCTCCCTCTGCATCGACGTGGCCCGCTGGTTCGACTCCGCCGGCCGCCGCACCCCGGCCGAGGTCGGCGCGCTCTACGCGGATCTGGTGCTCCGTATGGTCGGCGCCCGCCCCGCCGGCTGACCCGCGGCCCCCGGCCGGCTCCGGCGGCCCCGGAAGCAGAGCGGCCCGGGAAGCGCTCAGAAGTAGAAGCGGGAGACCGACTCCGCCACGCACACCGGCTTGTCGCCGCCCTCGCGCTCCACCGTGACCAGCGCGGTCACCTGAACCCCGCCGCCCGCCTCGGCGACGTCCCGCACCACCGCGGTCGCCCGCAGCCGTGAGTCCACCGGCACCGGGGCGGGGAAACGGACCTTGTTGGCCCCGTAGTTGACGCCCATCCGCACCTTGTCCACCCGCATGATCTGCGGCACGAACAGCGGCAGCAGCGACAGGGTGAGATAGCCGTGGGCGATCGTGGTGCCGAACGGCCCGGCCGCCGCCTTCTCCGGGTCGACATGGATCCACTGGTGGTCCCCGGTGGCCTCGGCGAACCGGTCGATGCGCTCCTGCCCCACCTCCAGCCAGTCGCTGTACCCGAGCTGCTCGCCCACCGCCGCGCGCAGGTCGTCGGCGGACGTGAAGACCCTCGGCTCTGCCATGTTTCCGGCTCCCACTCTCGATGTCCAAGCGCTTGCTCAGCATGCTGGGACGCCGGATCGGTGTCAACGCCGGAGCAGTAGGCTCCGAGGAGTGCCGCAGATGCCAGAGAAGATCCAGGAACTCACGGTCGGCCAGCTCTCCGCCCGCAGCGGGGCAGCGGTGTCCGCCCTCCACTTCTACGAGGCCAAGGGCCTGATCACCAGCCGCCGCACCAGCGGCAACCAGCGCCGCTACGGGCGCGACACGCTGCGCCGGGTCGCCTTCGTCCGGGCCGCCCAGCGGGTGGGCATCCCGCTCGCCACCATCCGCGACGCCCTCGCCGCGCTGCCCGAGGAACGCACCCCCACCCATGACGACTGGGCCCGCCTCTCCGAGCGCTGGCGGAGCGAGCTGGACGAGCGGATCACCCGGCTGCACCGGCTGCGGGACCATCTCACCGACTGCATCGGCTGCGGCTGCCTGTCGTTGGACACCTGTGTGCTGTCCAACCCGGACGACGTGATCGGCGCGCGCCTGGTCGGCTCCCGCCTCCTGCCCGAGCCCCGCGAGAAGGCGGCGGACGCCGCGGACGACGGTGCGGACGACACGCCCCCGGCCGCCCCGCGCCGGGCCGCCGCCCGCACCCGCGACCGCCGCTGAGACCCGGCCCGGCGAAGACCCGAGCCGCCGGCTCGTCATTGCCGTCACCCCGCCCCCCGGTGCGCGGCGGTCCCGGTCGCCCGCATCCGGCGGGCGGCCGTGACCAGTTCGGCGTTCGAGCGGGCCGGGGCGCCGTCCGGCAGGAGCAGGGTGTCCTCCAGCCCCACCCGGGTGTCCAGGCCCAGCGCCACCGCCAGCTCCAGGACGGGCCAGGCCCCGCCGTCCTCGCCGTGCAGCAGCAGCGGGGCCCGCACCGAGGCCAGCGCCGGATCCGCCAGCAGGGCGCGGGCGGTGTCCGGTGCCGTGGCCGGGTCGGCGTCCACCACCTCGACCAGCACCCGGGCCACCCGGGGTGCCAGCGGCGAGGCCGCGAGCAGCCGCGCCCCGGCCGTCCCCGACCACACTCCCGCCTCCACCCGCACACCGCGCTCCAGCAGCGCCGCGGCGACCTCCTCGGCCCCCGGCTCATGCCAGTTGACCGAGGCCAGGTCGGGCAGCACGGACCAGGACCGGACGCGCTCCACCCGCCGCACCGGATCCGGCTCGGCCCACGCCCCGGTGGTGACGCCCACCGGCACGTCCACCGCCGCCCGTATCGCCGCCAGCGCCTCGGCCACCACCCGGCCGGATACGGAGTCCTGACCGCAGGGCGTCTTGGGGTGCACATGCACCTCCGCCGCACCGGCCGCCACCGCCCGCGCGGCCGACTCGGCCATCGCCTCCGGCGTCATCGGCACGGCCGCCGAATCCCCGGCGCCGCGCGCCCCGTTCAGGCAGACCTGAAGAAGGGGAGCAGGGGGGATAGCAGGGGTGAGGGGGCCCGGAGACTCGTCACTGTCCGTGTTCATGTTCTCGATGGTGGCAGCCGCCACTGACAATCGCCCGGCCCGCCGCCGGCCATGGCGAGATCACGCCACCGGCCGCAGCGTCCCCGGCGTCCCCGGCGTCCGCGGGACCGCTCAGGCGACCGAGGCGAGTTGCTGCCGGTGCCGGCGGTCGCGCTTGGCCGCCGCCAGCGCCTCCTCGGTGAGCGCCGGCTGGGGCACCACCACCCCGCACCCGGTGCACACCGGGCCGTACCAGGGCTCGTTCGACAGCTCGGGCCGCCACTCGATGCCGTCGTCCGCGCAGACCGGGCAGCGCACCCCCGGCCGCCGCTCCAGCGCCGTGATCAGCCGGCGCAGCGCCTCGGCGAGCGGCAGCGTCGGGTGCAGCGAGGGGTCGTCGCACCGCGCCACCCCGTGGCCGCCCCAGGTGCGCCGGTGCCAGTCGTCGATCGATCCGGGCCTGCGCAGCCCGTCGTGCTTCTCCTGCTTGCGGCGCTCGGCGAACCGCACCTCGTACGCGAGCCAGACCTCGCGCGCCTCCTCCAGCTCCTCCAGCGCGGCCACCAGCCGCGCAGGTTCCACTTCCCGGTCCTCCGGATGGAACCGGTGCCTGGTGCACAGATGGTGCCAGGTCGCGCGGTGCCCGTAAGGGGCGAAGCGCTCCAGGCACTTGCGTAGGGAGTATCGACGCAGTGCGAGATCGCACCGCGGGTCGCGGACCTGTCTGGCGAGACTCCGGAAACCGGCCACTGCTGCCACCTCCGTCGCGGGTACTACAGCTCACGGAATGGACGTACGAGTGCCCGGTTCGGCTCCGTCGAAAAGCGGATGGACGTCATCCCGGGCGCATCTGGCGCGAATTGCCCCCGGCGCGCCCGCTCCTCGCGCCCCGCGCCGTCCGTCCACGCCCCTCGCTCTTCAACACATCTGACGCTTCCGACGAAGGCTCAGGTGGAGGCACCGGCCGCGGACGTAACCATCTAAAATGAAGTGAGGCACAGTCAATC
>NZ_PVLV01000001.1 GCF_002982015.1 Streptomyces solincola | reverse complement strand
CGGTACGGGGGCGGAGGTGCGGGCCGGGGCGCGGTGGCGGCCGGCCGCGGCGGCGGCGAGCCGGCCCAGTGCCTCGGCCTTGGCGCACGGGTGGGCGCCCAGCGCCGTCTGCCGGGCCACGATGGCCCGTTCGGCCCGCATCAGCCGCCAGCCGCGCCGCAGCAGCACCGGCACCGACTTGCGGCCCTCGCGCAGGTCGCGCACCAGCCGGCGGCGGAAGGTGGTGGAGGGGCGGCCCCGCAGGCACAGCGCGTCGGCCAGCAGCCCCAGTTCCTGGCAGCGGGTGACGATGTCGGCCGCGAAGATCCCCTCCGCGACGAACAGCGGGGTGCGCTCGATGTCCAGCACCTCCCGGCCCACCCGGGAGCTGGTGGAGATGTCGTACACCGGCACGCCGGTGCGGCCGGTGGCGCACAGCTCGGCGATGGCGGCCACCGCCGCGTCCGCGTCCCAGGACAGCGGCGAGTCCCAGTCGGTGTCCGCGGTGCCGGGCACCAGCGGCAGCGTCGGGTCACCGGTCTCCTTGTAGAAGTCGTCGAGGCGCAGCACCGGCAGGCCGGTGCGGGCCGCGAGGGAGGACTTGCCGGAGCCGGAGGGGCCGGTCAGCAGCACGACGCGGGTGGGGCTCGGTTGGGGACTCACGGGACACCAGTCTGAGGCATGAACCCGATCGGGGGACCCCGCCCCCACCCCGTTGGTATCGAGCATCACATCTCGCCTACGCTGCGTGCCCGACCGACCACCCCCGAGTGCGGGAGTTTCCCATGGCACGTCACAAGCTGCTGCTGAGGGCCTCACTGGCCGTCACGGCGATCGGCGCCGTCGTCGGCGCGGGCGGGGGCGCCGCCCAGGCGGCCGAGGCCGCGGCCACCCCGGCGACCGACCCGGCCGCCGCGCTCGCGGCCGCCACCGGCGCGGTGCCGTACGTCACCGCGGTGCCGAAGAACCTGAAGCTGAACCCGCTGGCGCAGACCGGCGTCGACCCGCTGGACAACGGCGTCGGCACCCAGGTCAGCGACTTTCAGCCGCTGGACACCACCGCCGTGACCGGGTCGCTGACCAGCGCGCCGAACCTGCCGGTGGCCGGCCCGCTGCTGGGCGGCCTGATCCCGGGCTGAGCGGGCCCGGTGCGGCGTACGACGGAAGACGGCCCCGGCTCCCCCGGACGGAGGGGGGCCGGGGCCGTCGGCGTCCGAGGCGTCCGCGTCAGTACGCGGAGCCGGACGCGCCCAGCGAACCGGTCGGGTGCCAGACCGTCTTGGTCTCCAGGAAGGCCGTCAGCCGGGCCAGGCCCGGGTCGGCCGCGAAGTCCGGGGCCTCGGCGGGGCGCAGCACCCGCTTGAGGTTGTCCGCGGCGGCGATCTCCAGCTCCCGGGCCAGCGCGGCGTCCGCGCCGGTCAGGTCGATGGCGTTGACGTCCTGGTGGGCGGCGAGCGGCGCGCCCAGCTCGGCGGCCTTCCCCGACAGCACGTTGACCACCCCGCCGGGCAGGTCGGAGGTGGCCAGCACCTCGCCCAGCGAGAGCGCGGGCAGCGGGGCCCGCTCGGAGGCGACGACGACGGCGGTGTTGCCGGTGGCGATGACCGGGGCGATCACCGACACCAGGCCCAGGAAGGACGACTCCTGGGGCGCGAGCACCGCGACCACGCCGGTCGGCTCGGGGGTAGAGAGGTTGAAGTACGGGCCGGCCACCGGGTTGGCGCCGCCGACCACCTGGGCGATCTTGTCGGTCCAGCCGGCGTACCAGACCCAGCGGTCCACGGCCGCCTCGACCACCAGCGCGGCCTCGGACTTCGACAGCCCCTCGGCCCGCGCCACCTCGCGGGCGAACTGGCCCTTGCGGCCCTCCAGCATCTCGGCCACGCGGTAGAGCACCTGGCCGCGGTTGTACGCGGTCGCGCCCGACCAGCCGCCGAACGCCTTGCGGGCGGCCACGACCGCGTCACGCGCGTCCTTGCGGGACGACAGCGGGACGTTCGCCAGCCACGTGCCCTTTGCGTCTGCCACCTCGTACACCCGGCCGCTCTCGCTCCGCGGGAACTTGCCCCCGACGTACAGCTTGTAGGTCTTCAGGACGCTCAGACGGGAAGACTCAGACATCGAGGTACGCCTCCAGGCCGTGGCGGCCGCCCTCGCGGCCGAAGCCCGACTCCTTGTAGCCGCCGAAGGGCGAGGTCGGGTCGAACTTGTTGAACGTGTTGGCCCAGACGACGCCCGCGCGCAGCTTGCTCGCGACGGCGAGGATGCGGGAGCCCTTCTCGGTCCAGATGCCGGCGGACAGGCCGTACTGGCTGTTGTTGGCCTTGGCGACGGCCTCGTCCGGGGTGCGGAAGGTCAGCACCGACAGCACCGGGCCGAAGATCTCGTCCCGGGCGATGGTGTGCGCCTGGGTGACCCCGGTGAACAGCGTCGGCGCGAACCAGTAGCCGGCCGAGGGCAGTTCGCAGGCCGGCGACCAGCGCTCGGCGCCCTCGGCCTCGCCGGTGTCGGCGAGCGCGGAGATCCGGGCCAACTGCTCGGCGGAGTTGATCGCCCCGATGTCGGTGTTCTTGTCCAGCGGGTCGCCGAGGCGCAGCGTGGACAGCCGGCGCTTGAGCGCGTCCAGCAGCTCGTCCTGGACGGACTCCTGCACCAGCAGCCGGGAGCCGGCGCAGCAGACCTGGCCCTGGTTGAAGAAGATGCCGGTGACGATGCCCTCGACGGCCTGGTCGAGGGGCGCGTCGTCGAAGACGATGTTGGCGCCCTTGCCGCCCAGCTCCAGGGTGACCTTCTTGCGGGTGCCGGCCACCTGGCGGGCGATCGCCTTGCCGACGGCGGTCGAACCGGTGAAGGCGACCTTGTCCACGCCCTCGTGCGCGACGAGCGCCGCGCCCGCGTCCCCGTAGCCGGGCAGGATGTTGACGACGCCCCTGGGCAGCCCGGCCTGGCGGCAGACGTCGGCGAAGAACAGCGCGGACAGCGGAGTGGTCTCGGCGGGCTTGAGCACCACCGTGTTGCCGGCCGCGAGCGCCGGGGCGATCTTCCAGGCCAGCATCAGCAGCGGGAAGTTCCACGGGATGACCTGGCCCGCCACGCCCAGCGGACGCGGGTCGCGGCCGTAGCCGGCGTGGTCCAGCTTGTCGGCCCAGCCGGCGTAGTAGAAGAAGTGCGCGGCGACCAGCGGGAGGTCCGCGTCGCGGGTCTCCCTGATCGGCTTGCCGTTGTCCAGGGTCTCCAGGACGGCCAGCTCGCGGGAGCGCTCCTGGACGATCCGGGCGATCCGGAACAGGTACTTGGCGCGCTCCGCGCCGGGCAGCGCGGACCACTTCTCGAAGGCGCGGCGGGCGGCGGCCACCGCGCGGTCCACGTCCTCGGCCCCGGCCTGGGCGACCTCCGACAGCACCTCCTCCGTCGAGGGGGAGACGGTCTTGAAGACCTTGCCGCCGGCCGCCTCGGTGAACTCGCCGTCGATGAACAGGCCGTAGGACGGCGCGATGTCGACGACCGAGCGGGACTCGGGCGCGGGCGCGTACTCGAATGCGGATGCCATGGTGATCAGTCCACCGTCACGTAGTCGGGACCGGAGTAACGTCCGGTGGCCAGCTTCTGCCGCTGCATCAGCAGGTCGTTGAGGAGGCTGGAGGCGCCGAAGCGGAACCAGTGGTTGTCCAGCCAGTCCTCACCGGCCGTCTCGTTGACCAGGACGAGGAACTTCACCGCGTCCTTGGTGGTGCGGATGCCGCCGGCCGGCTTCACGCCGACCTGCACGCCGGTCTGGGCGCGGAAGTCGCGCACCGCCTCCAGCATGAGCAGCGTGTTGGCCGGGGTGGCGTTGACCCCGACCTTGCCGGTGGAGGTCTTGATGAAGTCCGCGCCGGCGATCATGCCGAGCCAGGAGGCGCGGCGGATGTTGTCGTACGTGGACAGCTCGCCGGTCTCGAAGATCACCTTCAGCCGGGCGGCGCCGGACGCCTCCTTCACGGCGCGGATCTCCTCGTAGACCTTCAGGTAGTCGCCGGCGAGGAACGCCCCGCGGTCGATCACCATGTCGATCTCGTCCGCCCCGGCCGCCACCGCGTCCCGGGTGTCGGCCAGCTTCACGTCCAGCGCGGCGCGCCCGGCCGGGAAGGCGGTGGCCACCGAGGCCACCTTCACGTCCGACCCGGCGAGCACGGCCTTGGCGGCGGCGACCATGTCCGGGTAGACGCAGACCGCGGCGGTACGCGGGGTGGCGCGGTCGGTCGGGTCGGGGTTGAGCGCCTTGCCGGCGAGCGCCCGGACCTTGCCCGGGGTGTCCGCTCCCTCCAGCGTGGTCAGGTCGATCATCGAGATCGCCAGGTCGATGGCGTACGCCTTGGCGGTCGTCTTGATCGAGCGGGTGCCGAGCGAGGCGGCGCGCGCCTCCAGCCCGACGGCGTCCACGCCGGGCAGCCCGTGCAGGAAGCGGCGCAGCGTGCTGTCGGACGCGGTCACGTCAGCGAATGCGGTGGCGGAATGGGGCATGGTCACCAGACCAGCATATCTACGCGCGTAGCGACGTGTACAGCCCCGGAACCCGCACACCATCGGTACGCGGCGTGAGCCCGGCCACCCGGGTCACCCGGCGGGGCGGCGGGCGTGCGGCGGGAGCGGAGGGGGACGACCGGCGCGGGGCGTCGGCCGCACCGCGGGGGCCCCGGGGCGTAGGGCAGAATCGGCCGCATGACGAGCCCTACCCCCCGTCCCGGACAGCCCGGCGAGCCGGCCTACGACGACCGCGTGTACCGCTCGCCGATGGGCATCGCCGGCGGGGCGCTGCTGCTGGCGCTCGCCCTGTGGATCGGGACCGACGCGCTGCTCAACGGCGCGGGCCGGATCCGCTGGATCGCGGTGGCGGGGCTGCTGCTGGTCGTCCCGCTGGTGGTGGCCTTCACCGTCCGCCCGGCGGTCTACGCAGGCGCGGACCGGCTGCGGGTGCGCAACCCGTTCCGCAGCATCGAGCTGCCGTGGAGCAAGGTCGCCGCGGTCCGCGCCGGCTACTCCACCGAGGCGGTCGCCGTCTCCGGCGCGGTCTACCAGTTGTGGGCCGTGCCCGTGTCGCTGCGCAAGCGCAAGCAGGCGGCCCGCCGCCAGGCGCGGGCCGCCACCGACGACCCGCACGGCCGCACCTCGGTGACCGCCGACGTCACCGACGCAAAGGCCCGCCGGGCACCCGCCGACCAGACCGTCGCCGACCTGCGGGAGCTCGCCGAGCGCGGCGCCGGCCGGCCGGGCGCGCAGGGCGCGGAGCGGGTGCGCTGGGCGTACGAGGTGATCGCCCCGGCGGTCCTCGGCCTGCTCGGCCTGATCGTGCTCATCATCACCGGCTGACCGCTACCGGCTGAGCCGCCACCGGCTGAGCCGTCACCGGATGAAGCGCCGCCGGCCGCCCGGTCCTGTCACGGAGGCCCCGCCCACACCAGCAGCATGTAGCCGCCCAGCCAGGCCGAGGACAGCGCGGCCCCGCTCAGCACCAGCACGGCGACGGCGGTACGGGCCCGGGCGACCGCCGCCGCCACCGGCAGCAGCAGCGGGAAGCCCGGCAGCAGGAAACGGGCGCGCGGGAAGTACACCCCGCCGCTGCCCAGCACCACCGCCAGCAGCACCCCGCAGAACACCAGCAGGGCGAGCGGCTGGCGGTCCGCCAGGCACAGCGCGTACAGCCCGGCCGACAGCACCAGCACCGCCGACACCGCCACCAGGAACAACTGCGGCGTCCGGTCGTACGCCAGCAGCTCCCGCAGTTGCCGCAGGGTGTCCGCGCCGCCGTCCCACTCGTTGCGCCAGAGCCGCTGCACCGCGAAGTACCCGTCCCAGCGCCCCAGCCGCAGCCCCACCCCCGTCTCTTATACTCATCTCCC
>NZ_PVLV01000019.1 GCF_002982015.1 Streptomyces solincola | reverse complement strand
CCAACGCCTACATGCCGGCCGCGCTCGCCACCCTCGGCGGCCGGGAACTGATCGCCGTCGCGGCCAGGAACAACCCCGGCGCCTGCAACGCCCCCTTCCCCGTCCACCCCCTCGGCACGGACGGCACGGTGGGCGGCAGCTACCAGGACGCCGCGCTGCCGCCCGGCTATGTCGCGGGCGTCACCGGCGGCATCGACGTACGAGACCTCTGGTGGGGCCCCGACCAGCACCTGTACGCCACCATCTCCGCCTGGACCTGCGACGACAGCCGGTCGGCCCAGGACGACAAGAAGGTGCCGCACCGCCCGGCCACCCTCTTCCGGCTCGACGGCGAGCGGTGGGTGAGTGCGGGCGCCCAGCCTGCGACGGTGGTCCGCCCGCTGGACCGCCGCACCCGGATGGTGCTGGTCATCCCGGACTGCATCGGCCACATCGAGCGGGACGACGCCGCTGCCTACTGCAACAGCGGCCCGCTGTACCGCGAGCGCGACGGCAAACGGACGAAGATCACCGGCGGCGTGCTGTCGCTCTCCGCGCCGCCCTCGGCCTCGTGACCCCTACGGGGCGGGGACCGGCAGGGTCAGCGCCCAGGCCGAGCGGCGCAGCGTCCAGGTCCGCGTCCACACCGGGCCGGTGACCTGCGCGGTGTCCGCGCGGTAGCGGAAGGACGCGCCGGAGACGGTGACCGCGGACGCCTCCCGCCGTATCGGCGCGGCGCCCGCCCGGGGCCGTACCACCACCTCGGCGACCCCGTCCCGGGACAGCACGGTGACGTCCTCCACCGGCGCGTCCAGATCGCTCAGCAGCATCCCGTCCGCCTCCACCCGCAGCCGATGGGTGCGCGCCGGCCGCGCCGGCCCCGCCGACGCCGGCGGCCCCACCAGGGTCCGCATCAGGGAACGGCAGGTGTCCCACACCGCCCCCGGGGCACCGGGCGCGTACGGCGTGCCCAGCGGGGCCCGCGTCCCGGCCGGGATGCGCAGTCCGCGCAGCACCACCCCGCCGCTGTCGTCCACCAGCAGGTCCAGCCTGCGCGCCACGCCCTCCAGCACCGCCCGTGCCGCCGCCACCGCGCCCAGCGGCACCCCGAGCCCGCCGGCCAGCTGCACCGCGCCCGGCGCGCCCACCGGCACCACCGACAGCGGTCCCTCGCCCAGGCCCCGCCCCCGGTGCAGTCTGTCCACCGCCCGCAGCAGCGCCCGGTCGTCGCCGACCACCACCGGACGCCGCGAACCGCACCGCTCCAGCGCCCGCGCGAACTCGGCCGGCCCGTCCGGAAGGCAGATCCGCACGTCCGCGCGGGCGCACAGCACGTCCTTCGCGATGCGTACGGACTCGCCGTCGCCGTGCCGCGCGACCGGGTCGATGATGACCAGCAGCTGGTCGGGAGCCGACACGTCGGTCCTTCCTCGGGTAGCATCTTTGTGCAAGAGCCCCTTTGCGCGATTGCGCCCAGGGGCTTCGTCTATTCCGGGGCACCGGTTCGACGGCTCGGGCTGTGGCGTACACCGCCGTACGGCACACACGTACGGCGGATACCGCCGCGCCCGCCACTTGGACATGCCCCGCCCGGAAGGGGTGTACGCCTGTGCCCGCACTTGTGCTGCTCGGTGCTCAGTGGGGTGACGAGGGCAAGGGGAAGGCCACCGACCTCCTCGGAGGCTCCGTCGACTACGTGGTCCGCTACCAGGGCGGCAACAACGCCGGCCACACGGTCATCGTCGGTGACCAGAAGTACGCGCTCCACCTGCTCCCCTCCGGCATCCTCTCGCCGGGTTGCACCCCGGTGATCGGCAACGGCGTCGTCGTCGACCCGGCGGTCCTGCTCTCCGAGCTGAGCGGGCTGAACGAGCGCGGCATCGACACCACCAAGCTCCTGATCAGCGGTAACGCCCACCTGATCACCCCGTACAACGTCACGCTCGACAAGACGACGGAACGATTCCTCGGCAAGCGGAAGATCGGCACCACCGGGCGCGGCATCGGCCCGACGTACGCCGACAAGATCAACCGCGTCGGCATCCGCGTCCAGGACCTGTACGACGAGTCGATCCTCACCCAGAAGGTCGAGGCGGCGCTGGAGGGCAAGAACCAGCTCCTCGCCAAGGTCTACAACCGCCGCGCCATCGAGGTCGAGCGCACGGTCGAGGAGATGCTCGTCTACGCGGACAAGCTCGCCCCCTACGTCGCCGACACCACCCTCATCCTCAACGAGGCCGTCGACGCGGGGAAGGTCGTCCTCTTCGAGGGCGGCCAGGGCACCCTGCTGGACGTGGACCACGGCACGTATCCCTTCGTCACCTCCTCCAACCCGACGGCCGGCGGCGCCTGCACCGGCTCGGGCGTGGGCCCGACGAAGATCAGCCGCGTGATCGGCATCCTCAAGGCGTACACCACCCGTGTGGGCGCCGGGCCGTTCCCGACGGAGCTGTTCGACCAGGACGGCGAGGACCTGCGCCGCATCGGCGGCGAGCGCGGCGTGACCACCGGCCGCGACCGGCGCTGCGGCTGGTTCGACGCGGTCATCGCGCGGTACGCGACCCGTGTCAACGGCCTGACCGACTTCTTCCTGACCAAGCTGGACGTGCTCACCGGCTGGGAGCAGATCCCGGTCTGCGTGGCGTACGAGATCGACGGCCGCCGCGTCGAGGAGCTGCCGTACTCGCAGTCCGACTTCCACCACGCGAAGCCGGTCTACGAGTACCTGCCGGGCTGGTCCGAGGACATCACCAAGGCGAAGACCTTCGCCGAGCTGCCGAAGAACGCGCAGGCGTACGTGAAGGCGCTGGAGGAGATGTCGGGCGCCCCGATCTCCGCGATCGGCGTGGGCCCCGGCCGCACGGAGACGATCGAGATCAACTCCTTCCTGTAGGCGGAGTGTTCGCGTGACGGCGGCCGGCGGCCGCCGTCACGCGCACCAAGGCGGCCTCGTGCCGGTGCCGAAGCCGTCCGCCGGGCGGCAGCGCCGCCCCGGCGGCCCGTTCGACGCGAACGGTGCCGTCCTGCCGCGCGCCGGACGACACCACCGACCCGGAGGCCTGCGCCCCGCTCGTGGAGAACGTCTCGATGTACGCCGTCGGGGTGGGCCGCACCCGGGGAGTGGTGTTGAGTGAGCCCGGACAGGACGGTGGCCGGGGGAGGGCCCAGGGATGGTTCGCGGACTGCGTGACGCCGTGGTGGCCGCTGTGCTCGTCGCCGGGCTGGTGGCCGGCGCGGGCTGTACTCCGGACGGTGGGGGAAGGGCCCTACCAGCCGCTGTCTCCCTGACCGGGGAGCAGGTCGAGCGGGCACTCCCCGCCGTGGTGGGCGGGGCGGTGGCCTGGCAGCCGCAGCACGGGTACCCGGTGGTGTCCGAGGACGGCCACCTGTCGGCGTACTGCGACAACGCGAACCCGGCCTGCGAGGGCGTGACGCTCTTCGGTCGTTCGGGCTTCGCGGCGAAACCCAGGCAGGACGTGCGCACGCCGCATCTCACGTTCGAGCTTGTCGTCTACGAGACGGCCGCCCATGCCGAGCGCGGTGCCGAGAGGTGGGTCGCCGCCTTGCGGCAGCGCGAGGACCGCGAGCTGAAGCGGGTGGGGCTCACGCGCAAGCCGATCGACGTCGACTCGGGGGCGGACTCGACGGACGCCTGGATGGTCGAGAAGGAGTACGTGCGCATGGTCCTGCGCGTCGGCGCGGTCGTCGCCCTCGTGCGGAGTTGGGCCTTCGACGATCGGGCGGAGACGGAGAAGGCCGCCCGGCTCCAGGTGGACCGCGTCAGGGCTGTCGCCGAGGGAGGGAAGGCAGGCGGGTAGGGGTGCCTCCGTGAGAGCCGCGGGCGCACCGCCGCGTGAACTCCACTTCGCTGCACAGGTTGTCGGCACGGAAGGCGGCACGGTGATTTCTGGTCTAGACCTTGACAGGTTCAGACCATTCGGGTGAGCTGAGCCCATCCCCCACGGGTCTTCCCCCACCCCACGGAAGGGCTCCCCCATGTCCCGACGCATGCCCCGTCGTCTGTCCCGCCGCGTGCTCGCCCTGGTCACCGGGCTCTGTACGGCCGCCGGCATCGCCGCCTTCGCGCCCACCGCGGGCGCCGCTCCCGCCGCTCCCAGCGCCGCGGCCGCGGACTGCGTGGCCGCCTGGAACTCTTCCAGCGTCTACACCGGCGGCATGACCGCCTCGTACAACGGCCGCAACTGGCGCGCCAAGTGGTGGACGCAGAACGAGCGTCCCGGCTCCGCGGACGTCTGGGCCGACCAGGGCGCCTGCGGCGGCGGCACCGGGCCGGGCCCCAACCCGGACCCGAGCGGATTCGTCGTCAGTGAGGCGCAGTTCAACCAGATGTTCCCGAGCCGGAACTCCTTCTACACCTACAAGGGGCTGACCGACGCGCTCAGCGCGTTCCCCGCGTTCGCCAAGACCGGCAGCGACACGGTCAAGAAGCAGGAGGCCGCCGCCTTCCTCGCCAACGTCAGCCACGAGACCGGCGGACTGGTCCACGTGGTGGAGCAGAACCAGGCCAACTACCCGCACTACTGCGACACCTCGCAGCCCTACGGGTGCCCGGCCGGACAGGCCGCCTACTACGGGCGCGGTCCGATCCAGTTGAGCTGGAACTTCAACTACAAGGCGGCCGGCGAAGCCCTCGGCATCGACCTGCTGCGCGACCCCTACAAGGTCGAGCGCGACCCGGCGGTGGCCTGGAAGACCGGCCTCTGGTACTGGAACACCCAGAACGGCCCCGGCACGATGACCCCGCACAACGCCATGGTCAACAGCGCCGGCTTCGGCCAGACCATCCGCTCCATCAACGGCTCCCTGGAGTGCGACGGCAAGAACCCGGCCACCGTGCAGAGCCGGATCAACAAGTACCAGTCCTTCACCTCGATCCTCGGGGTGCCCACCGGCTCCAACCTGAGCTGCTGAGCGACCGGCTGCTGAGCGACCGGGACGACTCCGGGCGCAAGGCCCGGACCTGATACGGCCTTCGGCGCCGCGGTGACCTTCCCCGCGGCGCCGAAGGCACGTCCGGGCCGAGGCGAGGGCCGCCTTCGGTCCTGATTGCGTCACGGTTGGGAGTGCGCCGGGTCACGGTTTGGCAATCGGTCGGTATAAGCGCGACGTAAAGGCAAGATCCGGCCACCCGGCCCGCCCAAGGCTCAGTAACGTACGCCCGTTCGATCAGTGGATCGGGCATCTGAACCCTTCCGGCCGCCGGCCCGCCTCGGCCGCCGGAATCTCACCCGAGGACGTACCCATGGCCGTTGAGCAGCCGCCCGCCCCCGCCGCCCCCACCGCCCAGCCGAAGGGCGGCAAGGGCAAGAAGCTCCTGCGGGTGGCCGCGCTGATCGTGGTGGCCATCGCGGTCAAGTTCGGCATCTCCTACGCCTTCAACTCCCCGGTGCACGCCGAGGCCGGCGACTGCGTGCAGGTGACCGGGAGCGACAACAGCCCCGAGGTCGACACCAAGGACTGCTCCGACAAGGACGCCAACTACAAGGTGGTCAAGGTCGTCGACGACACCTTCGACACCAACTCCTGCGGCACCGTCGGCGAGGCCGCGCTCGCCCAGCAGTGGGAGTCCGAGAAGTTCGTGCTCTGCCTCAACGCGGTCAAGTAGCGGGTCGGGCAGCCGCCGAGCCGGCATCCGGGGCCGGGGGCGCGCCCTCGCGCGGAAGCGTCCCGACCACCACGGTCGCCCACAGGTCCTCGCAGGTCGCGACGGACGCCACCAGCCCACCGGCGGTGACGACCGCCGTGGCGGCGGGGACCTGCCGCTCACTGGTCTCGAACAGCAGACTGCCGCCCGCCGTCCAGCGCCACCCGCGCCTCGTGCACCCGGGCCTCGACCGGCAGCAGGTCCACCTCCTCGGACGGCACATACGGCACGTTGGCCAGCAGCACGTCCACCCGGCCCCGCAGCGCCTGCGGCAGCGGCCCGTACAGATCGCCCTCGTGCACCAGGCCCAGGCCCTCGACGTTGCGGCGGGCGCAGCGGGCGGCGACCGGGTCGATGTCGGCCGCGTGCAACTCGGGTCCGTCCAGCGAGCGGGCCAGGGCCGCGCCCAGCGCACCCGAGCCGCAGCAGAGATCGACCACCACCGCCCCGGCCGCCGGGGCGAGCGCAGCGGCCCGCTCCACCAGGAACTCGGTGCGCCGCCGTGGCACGAACACCCCCTCGTCCACGCCGATCCGCAGCCCCCGGAACTCGGCCCAGCCGATGACGTGCTCCAACGGCCGCCCGGACGCCCGGCGTTCGACCATCTCCCGCAACTCCTGCGGGGTGCGGGCCGCCGCGATCAGCAGCGCCGCTTCCTCCTCGGCGAACACACAGCCCGCCGCACGGAGAGCGGTCACGGTGGCGGCGTACCGGGCCCGCGCGTGATCGTGCGCGGCGCGGTGCGAAGGATGAACTGACAAAGGGGAAGCCTCTCGGGACGCACTGCGGATGCTCCCGTAAGGACGTCGGCCCCTAGCTAATGGAGAAGGCGAGCACCCGTTCTGACCTGCGGTTGATGGGAACTCACCTCCTTGGTGCGCTGCCGGTCCGACCCCCGGCGCGACGACGGCGCCGGATCACGGCCGACCCTACACGGGCTCGCACCCCTGTGCAGCATGTCTGCCATGGCGGACGCAGCAGCGCTGTACGCGCTGATCGGGGCAGTCGGTGGGGCCGTCGTCGGTGCGGGGGGTGCGGTGCTCGGGCCGCTGCTGCTCCACCGGCGGCAGGCGGCGGAGCGCAGGGAGACCCTGCTGCGGCAGGAGGAGCGGGAACGCGCTCAGCAGCGCCGAGAGGACGACCTCCTGCGGCGACAGCAGGAGTTCGACCTACGCGTCGCCGAAGCGGACAGGCGGGTGGCGGCGGAGCGGGAGGAGGCCGCCGAGACACGGGCCCGGCAGTCCGCGGTGACGGACCGCCTGAGACTCATGCGCTCCACCACCCGCGCCTGGCACCTGCTCCTGGACGACACCCTGGGCGAGTTGATGCGGGACCGGCCCGTGGACCACGAGGAGTTCTCCCGGGAATGGCGCGCCGCCAGGAACGCCGTCAACGACGCGTTCGACGCAGCGCTCCACGACGGTCTGTGGTTCGCGCACTCGCGGGCGGTCGGAACGCTCATGGGCCGGGGCTCGATGCTTCAGGCCATCCGACGAAACGATCACGGAGTCGACGTCACCACCCTGGGGGAGGCCCTGTCGAGCGCGACCTACGCCGTGACTCAGTGCGTCGAGGCAGGGAGCCCGCTGCCCGAGGAACTGCTCGCACAGGCACAGGCCGAGCTGCGCCAGCTCCGCGTGGCGCGGGAGTCGCTCGGGGCGCACATCGTCGGCCGGCTGGCGGCGCTCGGCGTGGAGGTGGAGCGCCCCGGCCAGGGCAGCGCCCCCTGAGGCGACCGCAGCGCCTGACCGGTCCGGTCGCCTCAGGCACCCGCGTCGACACGGGGTGCCCTCTCCGCCGGCCCGGGGCCCGGCCCTAGGTCCGGCCCGAGGCCCGGCCCACCTGAGGGGGTCCCC
>NZ_PVLV01000199.1 GCF_002982015.1 Streptomyces solincola | reverse complement strand
CCCGCGCTGGAGGACGTCGAGGCCCCGCCCACCCCGCTCGGCCCCGAGGCGCTGGACGCCTTCGCCGACGCCCTCGGCGGCGAGGCCCACGTCCTGACCGACGCCGCGAGCCGCATCCGGCACACCCGCGGCAAGTCCACCCCCGACCTGCTGCGCATCCGCGCCGGCGACCTCGCCGACCTGCCCGCCGCCGTGCTGCTGCCCGGCAGCCACGACGAGGTGGCCGCCGCCCTGCGGCTGTGCGCGCGACACGGCCTGTCCGCGGTGCCGTTCGGCGGCGGCACCTCCGTCGTCGGCGGCCTCGCCCCCGAGCGGACGCGCCCGTTCGTCGCCCTCGACCTGCGCCGGCTCGACGCCCTCCTGGCGGTCGACGAGGTCTCCCGCACCGCCGTCCTCCAGGCCGGACTGCGCGGCCCGCGCGCCGAAGCCCTGCTCAACGAGCGCGGCTTCACCCTCGGCCACTTCCCGCAGTCCTTCGAGTGGGCCACCGTCGGCGGCTTCGCCGCCGCCCGGTCCAGCGGCCAGGCTTCCGCCGGATACGGCCGCTTCGACGAGATGGTCCTCGCCCTCGACGTCGCCACCCCCGAGGGCGCCTGGCAGGCGGGCCGCGCCCCCCGCTCGGCCGCCGGCCCCGACCTGCGCCAGCTCGTCCTCGGCTCCGAAGGCGCCTTCGGCGTAGTCACCTCGGTGACCGTCCGGATCCGCCCGCTGCCCGAGCGCCGGGTCTACGAGGGCTGGCGCTTCGCCACCTTCGACGCCGGCGCCGCCGCGCTGCGCCGGCTCGCCCAGGACGGGCCGCGCCCCACCGTGCTGCGCCTCTCCGACGAGACCGAGACCTTCGTGGGCCTGGCCCACCCCGACCGGATCGGCGGCCCCGCCCCCGAGGCCGCCGGCTGCATGGCCGTCGTCGGCTACGAGGGCACCGCCGAGGACACCGCCGAACGACGCTCCCGCGCCCGCCGCGCGCTGCTGGCCGCCGGCGGCGAGTACGCCGGCGAGGAGCCGGGCGAGCACTGGGCGCGCGGCCGCTACGACGCCCCCTATCTGCGCGACGGCCTGCTCGACGCGGGCGCCTTCGCCGAGACCCTGGAGACCGCGGCCTTCTGGTCCGACATCCCCGCGCTGTACGAGGGCGTGCGCGGCGCCCTCACCGACACCCTCGCCAAGGCCGGCACCGCCCCGCTGGTGATGTGCCACATCTCGCACGTCTACGAGAACGGCGCCTCGCTCTACTTCACCGTGGTCAGCGCCCAGGGCGAGGATCCGGTGGCGCACTGGGAGCCGGCCAAGCACGCCGCCAACGAGGCCATCCTGGCCGCCGGCGGCACCATCAGCCACCACCACGGCGTCGGCACCGACCACCGCGACTGGTACGCCCGCGAGGCCGGCCCGCTCGGCATCCGCGCCCTGCGGGCCGTGAAGGCCGCGCTCGACCCGGCCGGCATCCTCAACCCCGGTGTGCTCATCCCGCCCGCGGACGCCCCCGAGCCCGCCGGAACCCGAGCCCCCGCGCCCGCGCACTCCGCCTCCCAAGGCCCCGCCGAGCCGCCCGCCGGGCGGCCCTGACGTCCCGCCCCGGGCGGCGCTCCGCCGCCCGGGCCCGCCTGCCCTGAAAGGCGCGCACATGCGACAGTTCACCGCCGTGGTCAACCCGGCCGCGGGGAGCGCCGGCGGAGCGTCCGACCTGCTCACCCTGGCCAAGCTGCTCCGCGAGGCCGGCGCGGAGCTCCAGACCCGCTACAGCCGCAGCCTGGACCACGCCCGCGAGCTGGCCCGCGAGGCCGGCGGGCAGGGCCGGGTGGTGCTGGCGGTCGGCGGCGACGGCATCGCGGGCGGCATCGGCGGCGCCCTCAGCGGCACCGGCGCCGTCCTCGGCCTCGTCCCGGCCGGCCGCGGCAACGACTTCGCCCGCGCGCTGGGCCGCACCGGCCGCGCCATCGACGCACCCGCCCTCGCCGAGACCCTGCTGCACGGCGAGCCCCGCACCGTGGACACCATCGAGGTCACCTCCGCCGTCCACCCGGGCACATCGGTGCTCGGCAGCGTCTACGCGGGGGTGGACGCCGTCGCCAACCGCTACGCCAACACCTCCACCTGGCTCAGCGGCGCCGCCTCCTACTACGTGGGCGGCGCCCGGGCGGTCGCGGGCTGGCGCCCGGTCACCTACCGGATCACCGTGGACGGCGTCGAGCACGAGGAGCGCGGCTACACCGTGGTCGCCGCCAACTCCGGCTTCTACGGCTTCGGCCGCAACATCGCCCCCGGCGCCCTGCTGGACGACGGACTGCTGGACGTGGTCGTCATCCGGCACGGCCCCCGGCGCCTGTTCTTCTCGATCATGAACGAGCTGAAGAGCGGCGCGCATCTGGCCCGTCCCCAGGTGCGGGTGCTGCGCGGCCGGGAGGTGCGGATCGAGGCCGACCGGGCCGTGCCCTACGGCGCGGACGGCGAGGTCGACGCCGCCCTGCCGGTGACCGTCCGCGTCCAGCCCGGGGCCCTGCGGGTGCTCGCCTGAGCAGGCGCACCGGATCCGCTTCCGTCCGCTTCAGTCGACCACCGCCGCCCGTACGCACAGCACGTCCGGCAGATGGGAGGCGACCAGCTCCCAGCTGTCGCCGTCGTCGGCGCTGGCGTACAGCTCGCCGTTGCGGTTGCCGAAGTAGACGCCCGCCGGGTCGGCGTCGTCCGTGCACAGGGCGTCCCGCAGCACGGTGCCGTAGTGCTCGCGCTCCGGCAGCCCGGCGGACAGCGCTTCCCAGCTCCGACCGCCGTCCTCGGTGCGGTAGACGCGGCAGCGGCGGCCGGCCGGCACCCGGTCGGCGTCCGCGGTGATCGGGAACACGTAGGCGGTGTCCGTCCGGTGCGGGTGGGCGGCGACCGCGAAGCCGAAGTCGGACGGCAGGCCCGCGCCGATGTCGGTCCAGCTCGCCCCGGAGTCGTCGCTGCGGTAGACCCCCCAGTGGTTTTGCAGGTAGAGCTTGTCCGGGTCGCCCGCGTCCTGGGCGATCTTGTGCACGCACTGCCCGAACTCCGGGTGGGGATCGGGCAGGAAGACGGCCGACACCCCGCGGTTCGACGGGCTCCACTGCTTCCCGCCGTCCTGGGTGCGGAACACCCCCGCGGTGGAGACCGCGACCGTCACCGCGTCGGGCGTGCGCGGGTCGGTGACCACGGTGTGCAGCCCCTCGCCGCCGCCGCCCGGCTCCCACCGCGAGCGGGTCGGGTGCTCCCACAGCGGCCGCACCAGCTCAAAGCTCTCGCCGCCGTCCTCGGACCGGAACAGCGCGGCCGGCTCGGTGCCCGCGTAGACCACGCCGGGGGCGGCCGGGCCCGCCGGATGGAGCTGCCACACCCGCTCCAGCGAGGCGCCGGTGTCCTTGGGGAAGGAGACGGCCGGCCGCACCGGCTCGCTCCAGGTCGCCCCCAGGTCGTCGGAGTGGAACACCGAAGGACCCCAGTGCGCGCTGTCCCCGCCCGCCAGCAGCCGCGGCGTGCCGGCCCGGGTGTCGATGGCGACCGAGTAGATCGCCTGGGCGTTGAAGTAGGGCCCCTCGAAGTCCCACCGGCCGCTCCTCCTGCGGCCGAGGAACAACCCCTTGCGGGTGCCTGCGGTCAATAGCACGTCGGGCATGGCCGACACCTCCCAGGACATCGTCGTCGTGGATAGGGGAAAGTCTGCACCCACCCACTGACAACGGCCCTTCCACCGACATCCGCGCAGGTCACCGCCGTGCCGTCGGCTCACCGCCGCCCCCCGACGACGGCGGCCCCGGCCCGCGCACCGCGTCGGGACCGCGCCGCGCCGCCGGCCCGGGCGCGCACCGCGTCGGGACCGCGCCGCGCCGCCGGTCCGTGCCCGCGGCGCGCCCTCGTCAGACCGCGCGGTGGTACGGGTCCGGCACGTGCACCGCCCCGCCCAGCTCGCCGGCCGCGCGCCGCGCCCAGGAGGGGTCGCGCAGCAGCTCGCGGCCGAGCAGCACGGCGTCCGCCTCCCCGTTGGCCACGATCTTCTCGGCCTGCGCCGGGTCGGTGATCAGCCCCACCGCGGCGACCGGCAGCCCGGTCTCCGCCTTCACCCGGGCCGCGAACGGCACCTGGTAGCCGGGCCCGACCGGGATGGCGGCGCGCGGTACGTTGCCGCCGCTGGAGACGTCGAGCAGGTCCACGCCGTGCTCCCGGAGCAGCGCGGCCAGGCGTACCGTCTGGTCGGTGGTCCAGCCGCCCTCCTCCAGCCAGTCGGTGGCCGAGACCCGGAAGAACACCGGCAGGTCCTCGGGCCAGACCGCGCGCACCGCGTCCACCACCTCCAGCGCGAACCGGGACCGGTTCTCGAAGGACCCGCCGTAGGCGTCGGTGCGGTGGTTGGTGTGCGGGGAGAGGAACTCGTGGATCAGATAGCCGTGCGCCCCGTGCACCTCCACCACGTCGAAGCCCGCCTCCCGGGCCCGGCGCGCCGCGTCGGCGAACTGCGCCACGATCGAGGCGATCTGCTCGGTGGTCAGCTCGTCCGGCACCGGGTGGCCCTCGTCGAAGCCCAGCGGGCTCGGCGCGACCGGCCGCCAGCCGAGCGCCGCGTCGGTCACCGGGGCGCCGCCCTTCCAGGGGCGCTCGGTGGACGCCTTCCGCCCGGCGTGGGCGAGCTGGATTCCCGGTACGGTGCCCTGCGAGCGCAGGAAGCCGGTGATCCGGCGCAGCGCCTCGGCCTGCCGGTCGTTCCACAGGCCCAGGTCGTACGGTGAGATCCGGCCCTCGGGCGAGACGGCCGTGGCCTCCAGCAGGATCAGGCCGGTGCCGCCGGCCGCGCGCGCCGCGTAGTGCGCGAAGTGCCAGTCGTCGGCCACGCCCGCCCCGGCGCCGGTCGGCTGGGCGCTGTACTGGCACATCGGGGCCATCCAGACGCGGTGCGGCACGGTCAGCGACCGGAAGGTGCGGGGTTCGAACAGCGCGCTCACGGCGGACTCCTCTCGACGGAGCCGGCCGTTCCGGGACGGAGCGGCCGACTGCTCGTACGATAGCCCTCGTAGTACGTCACCTGTCAAACTACGTCGGTCATCAAACTATGACGCCTCTCGAACTACGGAAGTCGTCGTACCATCGTGGTCCAGCCCGCTGCGGGACGACCGCACCACCGTGGAGCCGCCGCCGTGACGACCATGACCTCCGGGCGCGAGCTGCCCCACCCCGAGGCGGCGCAGATCCGCCTGGCCGAGGTGCTGCACGCCCTCGCCGACCCGATGCGGATGCGGGCGGTCCGCCGCCTCGCCGCCGCTGGGGGCGCCGAACTCGCCTGCTCCGACATCGAGTTGCCGGTCACCAAGTCCACCAGCACGCACCACTTCCGGGTGCTGCGGGAGAGTGGCGTCATCCGCCAGACCTATCGGGGCACCGCCAAGCTCAACGCCCTGCGCGGAGACGACCTGGAGGCGCTGTTCCCCGGTCTGCTCGCGGCCGTCCTCGCCGCCGCCGACGCCCAGTCCGCCCGGCTCGGGGCTGCCGAGGACTGACGGGGCCGGCGCCTCGTCCGCTGCCGGCTCACAGCTCCCGCATCCGGCCGATCTCCGCCGTCTGCTGGGCGATCACATCGGTGGCCATCTCCTCCACCTGGACGTTGTTGCCCTCCGACAGTGCCTCCGCGGCCATGGTGACCGCCCCCTGGTGATGGGCGATCATCAACTTCAGGAACAGCTCGTCGAAGGCCGCGCCGCGGGCCGCCCGCAACCGGTCGAGCTGCGCCGCCGTGGCCATCCCCGGCATGCTCCCGTGGGCGTGGCCCGGCTGCGCACGGGGGCCGCCGTTGCGGTTCAGCCAGCCGCGCATCGCCGCGACCTCCGGCCCCTGCGCGCCCGCGATCCGCGCGGCCACGCCCTTCACCCGCGCCGAGGCCGCCTGCCCGGGTGCGAGCCGGGCCATCTCCAGCGCCTGCCCGTGGTGGACGATCATCATCTGCGCATAGGTGAAGTCGGCCGAGTTGGGGGTGTCCGGCACCACCTCGCGGGCCGCCTGCTCCGGTGGCAGCGTCCGGGCCGGCTCGCCCGGCCGGCCGGGCGCCACCACGGTGGAGCCGCCGGCCTCGGCCGCCGCCCTCGGCGTACCGCCCCGCCCCTGCTCCGAGGGAGCGGCGTCGCAGCCGGTCAGCCCCACCAGTGCCACCAGCACCGACACGGCCGCGATCCGCGCGGCGCGGGCCCCGCGCGGAGAAATCCTCATGACGTCCGTGTTGCCACCTGTTGAGATGTGCATGCAAAGGAAGATACTGCGACCGTCCGTCAACCGCTCACCCCCGAACGGATATCAGGGAGGACGTAGTGATCCTGCGCACCGCTCGTGTCCGGCGCAGACGACTGGGCGTGGCCACCGCCGCCGCCGGGCTGCTCGCCACGCTGCTGACCGCCGGCCCCGCCGCCGCGATCCCCGACCCGGGAGACGCCCCCGCCAGGTCCGGCGCCGTCTCCGCCCGGCAGCAGGCCGAGGCGGCCGAGGCGATCCGGTCCGGCGAGATACCCGGGGTGGACGAGATCGTCCACAGCCCCAACATCGAGCACCTCGCCAACATCCCGAAGGACGCGCTGCCCGGCACCAACTCCGACCTGGCCTTCCAGGGCCGGTACGCGTTCGCCGGCAACTACGACGGCTTCCGGATCTTCGACATCCGCGACCCGCGCAACCCGCGCACGGTCGCCCAGGTGCTCTGCCCGGGCTCACAGAACGACATCTCGGTCTCCGGGGACCTGCTCTTCCTGTCCACCGACTCCTCGCGCAGCGACGACTCCTGCTCCAGCACCACCCAGCCGGCCACCGAGAAGAGCTCCTGGGAGGGCCTGAAGGTCTTCGACATCAGCGACATCCGCAACCCGCGGTACGTCGCCGCCGTCGAGACCGCCTGCGGCTCGCACACCCACACCCTGGTGCCGGAGCGCCGCGACGTCTACGTGTACGTCTCCTCGTACGCGCCCAACGCCGCCTTCCCCGACTGCCGGCCGCCGCACGACGGGATCTCCGTCATCAAGGTGCCGCGCAAGGCCCCGCACGAGGCCGCGCTCGTCGGCTTCCCGGTGCTCTTCCCCGGTGAGGGCCCGGACGGCGGCGGCAACCCCGGTTCGCCCACCAACCCGGGCGTCAGCAAGACGACCGGATGCCACGACATCACCGTGCTGCCCGGCAAGGACCTGGCGGCCGGCGCCTGCATGGGCGACGGAATCCTGTTCTCCCTCGCCGACCCGGAGCGGCCCAAGGTCATCGACCGGGTGCAGGACAACGTCAACTTCGCCTTCTGGCACTCCGCCACCTTCAACCAGAAGGCCGACAAGGTCGTCTTCACCGACGAACTCGGCGGCGGCGTGGCCCCCACCTGCAACGCCCAGGTCGGCCCCACCCGCGGCGCGGACGGCATCTACGACATCACCGGCCGCGGCGACAAGCGCAAGCTGGTCTTCCGCAGCTACTTCAAGATCGACCGCCACCAGGCCGACACCGAGAACTGCGTCGCCCACAACGGCTCGCTCATCCCCGTCAAGGGCAAGGACCTGATGGTCCAGGCGTGGTACCAGGGCGGCATCTCGGTCTGGGACTTCACCGACTCCCGCCGGCCGAAGGAGATCGCCTACTTCGAACGCGGCCCCGTCAGCGCCACCCAGCTCGCCAGCGGCGGGTCGTGGTCCGCCTACTACTACAACGGCCACATCTACTCCAACGACATCGCCAAGGGCCTCGACGTCCTCAGGATCGACGACCGGCGCACCGACCCGGCGAAGCGGGTGCGGATGGACGAGCTGAACGTCCAGACGCAGCCGGACTACTTCGCGGACTTCGACCGCTGAGACCCCTGAGCCGGCTCCCGCAAGGGGGACGGCCCGTCGGACGGGCCCGGTGGCGGCGCACCGGGCCCCGGCCCGCCCGCCCCGCCGGGCGGCCCCTCAAGGCCGGGGCCGCCCGGCGGCGTACCGGACTCCCAGTCCAGCCCGTACCGCTGGAACAGCTCCGCGCGCAGCCTGGCCCGCTCCATCGACGCCCCCGGCAGCAGCACGGCGAACACCGCGCCCATCAGCAGCGCCCGCAGCAGCGGGTAGTCGGCGTCCACGTCCCGCGAGCCGTAGCGGTCCACGGTGTCCCGCAGCAGCGCCGCCAGTCGCTGCTGCTCGGGGCAGCGCACGAACCCCTCGGCCTGGAGGATGCCGGCCATGTGCGTGCGCATCAGCCGCGGCTGCTCCACCGCGAGGCCCAGCACCGCGTCGATGGCCCGGGCCAGCCGCTCCCGGCCGTCCTCGGTGTGCGGCTCGCGTTCCAGCGCCGCCGCCAGCGTCCGGTGCATCAGCCGGTGCACCGCGGACTGGAGCAGCTCCCGCTTGCCGGCGAAGTAGTACGAGATGAGCCCGCGCGCTGAGCCGGCCCGGTCGGCGATGGCCCCCAGCGTCGTGTCCTCGTACCCGTGTTCGGCCACCAACTCCACGGTGGCCTGGAGCAGCTTGTCCCGGGAACGCCTCCGCAGCTCTTCATTGACCGATGCGCTCCGCGGGGCCATGCTTTAACTCCTGCGTTGACTGGCTGGCAGCCAATATACTCGGGACGTCGCCGCCGCGACGGCCGACGGCTGCCTGGTCGACGCGGGGGACGCCGTGCGGACCGGGCGACGCGGGGGATCGTCCGGGCCGCACGGCGTCCGCAGGTCCGCGGGCTCACGCGGCCCCCGCCCGGACCGCCTCACCGGCGGCTCACCACGCGCTCCTCCCGCCGGGCCGCGCGCGCGGCCCACCGCTCGTAGAGCAGTACCGCCACCGCCGCGCAGCACAGCCCCGTCAGCCAGCCGGCCAGCACGTCCGAGAACCAGTGCACCCCCAGGTACAGCCGGGTCAGGCCGACGCCCAGCACCGACACCGCCCCGACGCCCAGCGCCGCCCACCACAGCGTGCCGGCGGCCCCCATGCGCGCGGCGAGCCAGAGCAGCACCGCCACCGTCAGCGCCGCCGTCATGGCGTGCCCCGACGGGAAGGAGGCGAAGTGCGCGGAGTCCACCGGGTCCGGCCAGGCCGGCCGCTCCCGGCCCACCAGCGCCTTCAGTCCCTGCTGCACCGCCGTGCCCACCGCGCTGACCAGCGCCGCCCACACCGCGAGCGCCCGCTCCCCGCGCGTCCACAGCCACACCACCGCTGCCGCGATCAGCAGCCGCATCGTCCACGGGTCCCACACCCAGTCGGTCAGCACCTTGCTGGTGCGCACCAGCACCGGACTGCGCACCGCCGAGGCGTGCAGCCCGTCCGCCACCGTCCGGTCGAACGTCACCACCGGCCCCACCTCGACGGCGACCAGCGCCAGCAGCAGGCCGGACAGGGCGCCGGAGAACAGGGCGAGGGAGGCGGCCAAGGCGCGGGCGGGGGAGTGCATGCCCTGATCCTTACCGGCGAACGCCGGACTATGACCGAACGGCGCGGCCGGACCGCCGCGCCCCCGGCCGAAGCGCGACGGCCGGAGCGCTGGAAGGAGGAAGTCAGCCCAGGGTGCGCAGCGCCGGGACGAACGCCACCAGCAGCGGCACCACCGGCACCATGGCGGCCGCCGCGGTCAGCCGCAACCGGCGGCCCGCGGTCAGCCGGGGCTCGGCGGTCAGCAGCCGGTTCACCCGGCGCGGCACCTGCGCGTCCTGGGTCGGGCAGGGGCCGAAGACGCCCCGGTCCTCGTTCAGCTCCACCAGGGCCAGCGCGATGGTCAGCCGGCCGAACCGCTTGGACGCCGAGTCGTCGGCGGCCAGCTCCACCAGCTTGTGCATCTCGTCGCGGAACGCCGCGAACACCGGGACCTGCGGGAAGCCGGTGGCCAGCGCCGACGAGCAGTGCAGCAGCCAGTCGTGCCGGGCCCGGGCGTGACCCTGCTCGTGCGCCAGCACCGCGTCGAGCTGCCTGCCCTTCAGCCGGCGCAGCGCCGCGGTGGTCACCACGAGCTGCGGCGTCGGGCCCGGCAGCCACCAGGCGTCCGCCCGCTCGCCCTCCAGCAGCACCAGCGGCTCGCCGCCCGCCTCCTCGCCGGGCAGCAGCGGCGAGCGCACCAGCAGCTCGGCCCGGCGCCTGCGCCGGCGAGCCCGCGCCCGCCGCACCTCACGGGTCAGCATCGCCGCCGACCACAGCCCGCCCAGCGCCAGCAGCACGGCCAGCGTCCCCGACCAGGGGCCGTGCGCCCCCAGCGCGTACGCCTCCTCCACGGCCCGCGGCGCGGGCGCGAACACCTGACCGCGCACTTCCTGCCAGGCGGCGGCCGCGCTGAACACCATGGACAGCGCGAAGCTCAGCAGCACCGCCGCCACCACGCACTGCCACACCCACAGCGCCACCACCGGCTCGCGCTCCGGCCACCGGGCCCGCGCCAGCAACGAAGGGGCGAGGACGGCGGCCACGGAACCGAGCGCCAGCAGCACCAGGGAGACGACCATGCGCTCACCCTATGAGCGGCCCGCCCTTGATAGATACGGCCACGGGCGGCAAGTGACGCACACCACGGAATCCGCAGCGCCGCGCCTTCGGATTCCGCAGCCTCCCGCCCACCGGTTCACAGGGCGAGCAGCATCGCGACCATGCCCAGGGCCATCGCCAGCCGGCAGGCGGGCGCCACCTCCGTCGCCGCCGCCCGGCCGCCGCCCGGCCCCGGGACAGGTCCGGCGGGGGCCAGCCTCGCCCCCGTCCGCAGCGCATAGACCGCGTAGTACGCGAGGAGCCCGGCCGTCAGCAGCGGCAGCCCGCCCGGTACGGCGCTCCGCGCCCCGTGCGCCCCGTGCGCCGCACCGGCCGCCCCGTCCAGCGCCATCACCGCCGCCATGTAGACCATCGCCAGCGAGCCGACCAGATGGTGGCCGACGTGCCCGTGCGTCCGCCGCCCGGTCCGCGGCGACGCCAGCGATGCCAGTGAGGGCGCCGCGGCGGCCGCGAACAGCACCGCGTACGCCGCCCACAGCCAGGGCGGCGGGGTGAGCACCGCGGCCGGCACGCCCATCGCGGCCATCCCGAAGCCCATCAGCGCCTCGCCGGCCGCCGCCCGCCGCGCATGCCCGGCACAGCCCGCCAGCCGGACCAGGCACGACGCCCCGGCGGCCGCGCACAGCCCCACCAGCAACCAGCCCGGCACCACCGGTCCGTGCACCCTCGCACCTCCCTGGCCGCCCCGCCCCGGCCGGGCGGCGTCCACGCGGGACGATGCCCCGCCCCGGGGCGGCGTACGCGAGCGCAGTGGTGCGCGGGGGCGCGCGCGGGCGGCGCGTTAGGCTCGGCCTCCCGCACCGCCTTCCCGAACGGAGCACGGCCCCGCCATGGACACCGCAGCGTCCCGCATTCCCGACGAGCGCACCGACGAGCCGGTCTACCGGGACGCCACCGAGGCGGACGTCCCCGCGCTGGTGGCCCTGGTCGAGTCGGCCTACCGGGGCGACTCCAGCCGGGCCGGCTGGACCACCGAGGCGGACATCCTCCAGGGGCAGCGCACCGACCCCGAGGGCGTCCGCGCGGTCATCACCGCCCCCGGCTCCCGGCTGCTGGTGGCGGAACAGGGCGGGACCATCGTCGCCTGCTGCCAGTTGGAGCACCGCCCCGGCGAACAGGGCCGCGAGGTCGCCTACTTCGGGATGTTCGCGGTCCGCCCCGGCCGGCAGGGCGGCGGCCTGGGCCGCCAGGTCATCGCCGAGGCGGAGCGGCTGGCCGCCGCCGCATGGGGCGCCCGTGAGATGCACATGACCGTCATCACGGTCCGCGAGGAGCTGATCGCCTGGTACGAGCGGCGCGGCTACCGGCGCACCGGATCGACCACCCCCTTCCCGNNCCCTTCCCGCAGGCCCTACTCCGTCGGGTCGCCGGGCTCGTCGGTGCGGAAGACCAGCGCGTCGTCGCCGACCGTGACCCGCACCCGGGAGCCGGCCGGCAGCCGCCCGTCCAGCAGCAGCCTGGACAGCCGGTTGTCCACCTCGCGCTGGATGGTGCGGCGCAGCGGCCGGGCCCCGTACTCCGGCTGGTGGCCGCGCCGGGCCAGCCAGTCCACCGCGTCCGGGGCGAACTCCACCGACAGGTCCTGCGCCCGCATCCGCCGCCGGGTCTCCTCCAGCAGCAGGTCGGTGATCCGGCGCAACTGGTCCTCGTCCAGCCGGCGGAAGATCACGATCTCGTCGATCCGGTTGAGGAACTCCGGCCGGAAGTGCTCCCGCAGCGGGCGCAGCGCCCGGTCGCGGGCCGCGTCCTCGTCGACCTCCCCGTCGGCGCCGAAGCCCAGCAGCCCGCGGCCCGAGCCGATCGCCTCCGAGCCCAGGTTGCTGGTCATCACCACGACGGTGTTCTTGAAGTCGACCGTGCGGCCCTGGGAGTCGGTCAGCCGGCCGTCGTCCAGCACCTGGAGCAGCACGTTGAAGACGTCCGGGTGCGCCTTCTCCACCTCGTCGAGCAGCAGCAGCGAGTACGGGTGGCGGCGCACCGCCTCGGTGAGCTGCCCGGCCTCGTCGTGGCCGACGTAGCCGGGGGGCGCGCCGACCAGCCGGCTGACGGTGTGCCGCTCCTGGAACTCGCTCATGTCCAGGCGCACCATCCGCTCCTCGCTGCCGAACAGCGCGTCGGCCAGCGCCCGGGCCAGCTCGGTCTTGCCGACGCCGGTCGGGCCGAGGAAGAGGAAGCTGCCGATCGGCCGCTTGGGGTCGGACAGCCCGGCCCGGGAGCGCAGCACCGCCTCGGAGACGGCCGTGACGGCGTCCTCCTGGCCGACGACCCGCTTGCGCAGATGGTCCTCCAGGCCGAGCAGCCGCTCCTTCTCCTCCTGGGTGAGGCTGCTGACCGGGATGCCGGTCTGCCGGCTGACCACCTCGGCGACGTCCTCGGCGGTGACCTCCACCACCCGGCCGTCGCCGGCCGGCTCCTCGCCGCGGCCGGTCCTGATCCGCTCCTGGATCTCGCCGATGCGGTCGCGCAGCTCCGTCGCCCGCTCGTACTGCTCGGCGGCGACCGCCTGGTCCTTGTCCCGGCCGAGCTGGTCGACCTGGCGCTCCAGGGCCCGCAGGTCGGTGTCGGTGTGGGTGCGCAGCCGCACCCGCGCCCCGGCCTGGTCGATCAGGTCGATCGCCTTGTCGGGCAGGAACCGCTCGGTGAGGTAGCGGTCGGACAGCTCGACGGCGGCCAGCAGCGCCGCGTCGGTGTAGCGCACCTGGTGGTGCGCCTCGTAGCGGTCGCGCAGCCCCCGCAGGATCTCCACCGCGTCCTGCGGGCTCGGCTCGGGGACCAGGATCGGCTGGAAGCGGCGGGCCAGCGCGGCGTCCTTCTCGATGTAGCGGCGGTACTCCTCCATCGTGGTCGCGCCGATGACGTGCAGTTCACCGCGGGCCAGGGCGGGCTTGAGCATGTTGGAGGCGTCCATCGAACCGCCCTCCGAGCCGCCGCCGCCCCCGCCGGCCCCGACCACCGTGTGCAGTTCGTCGATGAAGACGACCAGCTCGTCGGAGTGGGCCCGGATCTCCTCGATGATGCCGTTCAGCCGCTCCTCGAAGTCGCCCCGGTAGCGGGTGCCGGCCACCACCCCGGACAGGTCCAGCGCGATCACCCGCCGGCCGCGCAGGGTGCCGGGGACGTCGTTCTCGGCGATCCGCTGCGCCAGCCCTTCCACGATGGCGGTCTTGCCCACGCCCGCGTCGCCGATCAGCACCGGGTTGTTCTTGCCGCGCCGGGAGAGCACCTCCACGGTCTGCTCGATCTCGTCCTCGCGGCCGATCACCGGGTCGATGCGGCCCTCGCGGGCCATGTCGGTCAGGTCGCGGCCGTACGTGTCGAGCGTCGGCGTGCCGTGCTGCGGGGCGGGCCGCGGCTCGGCGTCGCCCACCCAGGGCCCCTGCCCGCCGCCGCGCCCCGGCGCGGGTCCGGGTCCCGCGTCGTACTTGGCGGCGTTGAGGATGCGCCCGGCCGCCGAGTCGGGGTTGGCGGCCAGCGCGGCCAGCACGTGCTCGGGGCCGATGTAGGAGGCGCCGGAGTGCCGGGCCAGGTCGTGCGCGTCCAGCAGGGCCCGCTTCACCGCCGGGGTGACCGCGATCCGCGACTGCGGCGGGCCGTCCCCGGCGGATCGGTCGATCTGCTCGGCCAGCGCGTCCGGGTCCGCCCCGGCGCGGGCGATCAGGTCGCGGGTCGGCTCCGTCGCCAGCGCGGCGCGCAGCAGGTGCTCGGTCTCCAGGTCGGTACTGCCGTGCTCGGCCGCGTAGGAGGCGGCGTCGCCGACCATCCGCCGGGCCGGCTCGCTCATCAGCCGCCCGATGTCGATGTACCGGGGTACCTGGCGTCCGCCCACGGGTGACGCGGGCCCGCTGCCGAAGAAGCGGGCCAGGAACTCGCTGAAGGGGTCGGAGCCGTATCCCTCCGGACCCGGGAAAGCGCTGCTCATACCGTTCCGTTCCGGCGCCCGGTGCCGTCGCGGGGCACGCGGGCACGCTGTACGAGGAGACCTGCTTCGGTGCATGTCCAGTGCACGTCGCGGGTTCCCGAGCCCCCGGCCGTTACACCTGGGGCGGATGTGACGAACCGGACCCGGCACCACGGCATACCCGCAGGTCAGCGCGGTGGACGTCTGTGCGCTCAGCGGTGCGGCCGCCTGCTCAGCCGGGTGACGCGCCGGCCGGGGGCAGGTCGGTGGTGGCCCCGTCCAGGCCGAAGGCGCGCACCAGCGCCCAGTGCTCGGCGGTGTTCACGACCCAGCCGATGATCCCCAGCTCGGCGGCGCGGGCCCGCTCCACCGTCTCCAGGGTCAGCCGGCGGATGTTCAGCGCCAGCGTGGCCGCGCCCGCGGCCAGCGCCCGCTCCGCGATGTCGCCGCCCCAGCGGCTCGCGATCAGCACGGTCCGTGCGCCGGGCAGCAGCCGCGCGGTCTCGGCGACCGCCTCGTCATGGAAGGAGGAGACCTCCACCCGTCCGGTCAGCCCGCGCCGGCGCACCACCTCGGCCAGCGCCCGGGCCGCCGCCACGTCCTTGATCTCGGCCTGCACCGGGCAGGCCACCGCGTCCAGCACCTCCTCGAACACCGGAACCCGCTCGCCGCGTCCGGCGTCCAGCCGGCGCAGCTCGGCCAGGGTGAGGCCGGCGACCGGTCCGCTGCCGTCGGTGGTCCGGTCCACCTCGGCGTCGTGCATCACCACCAGCGCCCCGTCCCTGCTCAGGTGCAGGTCGAGCTCGACGGCGTCCAGCCCGGCCCGCTCGGCGCGGACGAAGGACCGCAGGGTGTTCTCCGGCTCCACGCCCATCACGCCGCGGTGGCCGAGCACCCGGAAGGGGCGCCCGCGGCCGCCGCCGGGCCGTCCGTTCGTCGGGACCGTCCTCACTGGGGCCTCCGGGGAGTGTCGTCGCGCGGGTCTCCCGCAGGGTAGCGACCCGCTCCCGGAGGCGGGTCCGGGCCGCCGAGTCGCGGCGCGGGCGGCGGTGCGGGACCGTGAAGCTCCCGGCGGCGCGAAGCCGGCGACCGGGCCCCGGCGGCGTACCGGCATCCCCTCCCCCCATCACGCAGGAAGATTCCCGGTAACGATGCGGTCGCACAGGATAATTTGTTTCGAACGCCCTTGTGGTGGAGATCCGTGAATAGATACGGTGCCTTGACGCGAGGTTCTCCCGTGGAGGAAGTGAGATGACGGAAATTCTTGTGCAGGACGCAGTCGGCGCGGACGTATCCACCGCCGCGAAGGTGATCGACCACCCGGCGTGGTCCGAGCTCAAGAATGCCGTGGAGGAGATCCGCGTCTGGCAGTCGGCGGACGGCTCCATCGACTTCTCGGGTGCCGGCGCCGGTGCCGCGGCTGAGTCCGCCGCCGACGCCGGGGCCGCACCCGACCGGGCCGCCGCCCAGGCCGCCGTCGAGCGCATGGCCGCCGCGGTCGAGCAGCTCTCCCCGCTGCTCCCGCACGACGCCGCGTACCACCGCGCCCTCGTCGCCGACCTGCGCCGCTGGGCCGACGGCGGCTTCGAGGTGCCCGACTTCCTGGACTCGCTGCTGGCCTTCCAGCCCGCCGCCAACCGCGTGGACGGCCTCCAGCACCTGGTGCTGTTCCCGATGTACACCCAGAACGGCAACCCCGACCGCAACTTCGAGGCGGTCGTGCTGAAGATGGTGTGGCCGCAGTGGCTGGCCGAGCTGGAGGCCACCCGCTACGACAACCCGCTCTTCTGCGGCATCACCTTCGAGGACTTCACGGCCGGCTACGACACCAACTCCGCCGTCCTCTTCCCCGAGACCATCGCCGTGCGCGAGGCCCCCGAGCGCTTCAGCTGGGGCGGCATCTTCTGCGACCGCGAGGCGGCCCGCTTCCGCCGGGTCACCGAGGCCGCGGTCGACCTCCTCGGCATCGACCTGCCCGAGGACATCCAGGCCATGGTCGGCGACCAGCACCGCTGCGAGCAGGCTTTCGTGCTCTGGGACATGGTCCACGACCGCACCCACAGCCACGGCGACCTGCCGTTCGACCCCTTCATGATCAAGCAGCGCCAGCCGTTCTGGATGTACGGCCTGGAGGAGCTGCGCTGCGACCTCACCGCCTTCAAGGAGGCGGTCAAGCTGGAGTCCGAGGGCAACCCGCACGGCCGCGACGTGCAGTACGCCGTCCTGTTCGACCGGATGTTCCGCTTCCCGGTCACCGGCGACCGGGTGCGCAACTACGACGGCCTCGGCGGCCAGCTGCTCTTCGCCTACCTGCACAAGCACGACGTCGTCCGCTGGACCGACAACACCCTGCGCATCGACTGGGAGCGCGCGCCGCAGGTCACCAACCAGCTCTGCGCCGAGATCGAGAAGCTCTACCGCGACGGCATCGACCGCCCCAAGCTGGTCCACTGGTTCGCCGCCTACGACCTGGTCTCCACCTACCTCGCCCCGCACCCCGGCTCCCGCTGGGCCAAGGGCCCCGACGCCCTCGACCTGAGCCTGCCGCCGCGCAAGCTCGTCGACGACGTGCTGCCCGACGAGTTTCCGCTCAGCATGTTCTATGAGGCCCTGGCCAAGAAGCTGAAGCACGTGATCGCTTCCGCCAAGGGGATCACCGCGGATACGGTCGGACCGGTGGCCGCGTGAGCACGGGTGCAGGTACGGATACGGGTGCGGAGGAGACGCCGATGACGGGCAGTGCCGAAGGCAGCGGCGCGAGCGGCGCGCTGGACGGAGCGGTGATCGCGGTGGCCGGCGCGGCCGGCCCGGCGGGCCGTGCCGCCCTGCTGCGGCTCGCCGAGGCGGGCGCGACCGTGGTCGGCGCCGACGCCGACCCCGAGCGCCTGGTCGAGGCGGTCGACGCCGCCCGGTACGCGCACGGCGGCGCCACCGTCACCGGCGACACCGTCGACCTGCTCGACCTCGGCGCCACCCGCGAGTGGGCGGACAAGACCGAGAAGGAGTTCGGCCGGATCGACGGCCTGGTCCACCTGGTGGGCGGCTGGCGCGGCTCCTCCTCCTTCCCGGAGACCGACCTGTCGCACTGGGCGCTGCTGGAGAGGCTGCTGGTGCGCACCGTCCAGCACACCACCCTCGCCTTCCACGACCCGCTGCTGCGCAGCGACCGCGGCCGCTACGTCCTGGTCAGCGCCGCCGGCGCGAGCAAGCCCACCGCCGGCAACGCCGCCTACTCGGCCGCCAAGGCCGCCGCCGAGGCCTGGACCCTCGCGCTCGGCGACGCCTTCCGCAAGGCCGGCGGCGACGACGGCCCCAAGGCCGCGGCCTCGGTGCTGGTCATCAAGGCCCTAGTGCACGACGCGATGCGCGCCGAGCGGCCGAACGCCAAGTTCGCCGGGTTCACCGACGTCACCGAGCTGGCCGAGCAGGTCGCCGGCGTCTGGGACCGGCCCGCACAGGAAGTGAACGGACAGCGCCTGTGGCTGACCCCCGCCCCGTGACCACCCCGCCCGACCGCACCGACGCCCGCCGCCGCCACGACCCCGACGTACGGGGCTTCGCCAGCGACAACTACGCCGGCGCCCACCCCGAGGTGCTCGCGGCCCTCGCCCTCGCCAACGGCGGCCACCAGACCGCCTACGGCGAGGACGTCTACACCGACCACCTCCAGCGGATCATGCACAGCCACTTCGGCCCGACCGCCGAGACCTTCCCGGTCTTCAACGGCACCGGCGCCAACGTGACCGCCCTACAGGCGCTCACCGACCGCTGGGGCGCGGTGATCTGCGCCGAGTCCGCCCACATCAACGTGGACGAGGGCGGCGCGCCCGAGCGGATGGCCGGGCTCAAGCTGCTCACCGTGCCCACCCCGGACGGCAAGCTCACCCCCGAGCTGATCGACCGGCAGGCGTACGGCTGGGACGACGAGCACCGGGCCATGCCCCAGGTCGTCTCCCTCACCCAGAACACCGAACTGGGCACCGTCTACACGGTGGACGAGGTCCGCGCCATCGTGGACCACGCCCACGGCCTCGGGATGAAGGTGCACCTCGACGGGGCCCGCATCGCCAACGCGGCCGCCGCGCTGGACGTCCCCATGCGGGCGTTCACCAACGCGGTCGGCGTGGACGTGCTCTCCTACGGCGGCACCAAGAACGGCCTGCTCTTCGGCGAGGCGATCGTCGTCCTCGACCCGGCCGTCGCCCGCCACATGAAGCACCTGCGCAAGACGTCGATGCAGCTCGCCTCCAAGATGCGCTTCGTCTCCGCGCAGTTCGAGGCGCTGCTCGCCAAGGACCTGTGGCTGCGCAACGCCCGGCACGCCAACGCGATGGCCCAGCGGCTCGCCGAGGGCGTCCGCCAGGTCGACGGCGTGGAGATCCTCTACCCGGTGCAGGCCAACGCCGTCTTCGCGCGGCTCCCGCAGGAGGTCACCCGCCGGCTCCAGCAGCGCTTCCGCTTCTACTTCTGGGACGAGGCGGCCGGCGACGTGCGCTGGATGTGCGCCTTCGACACCACCGAGGACGACGTGGACGCCTTCCTGCTGGCGCTCAAGGAGGAGATGGCCCGCGCCTGAGCGGTTCGAGCGGCCTCCTGATTCGTATAGCTATACGGCCGTCCGGAAATCTATTGATTCCCGGTCGGCCGTCCGGCTACCGTCACCCCTCATGAGGCTCATCCAGCAGGACCCCGACCTCTCCGCCTACCTGGCCGCGGACGAGGTCATCGACCACGACCACGCCCAGGTGCGCCGAGTGGTGAACCGGCTCGCCATCCGCCACCCCGACGTATACGAATACGCCGAGGCCGCCTTCGCCTTCGTCCGCGACGAGATCCCGCACTCCATGGACACCGGCGACCCCCGGGTCACCTGGCGCGCCTCCGACGCCATCGCCCGGCGCACCGGCATCTGCTATGCCAAGGCGCACGCGCTGGCCGCCCTGCTGCGGGCCCGCTCCATCCCCACCGCCCTGTGCTACCAGGGCTTCCCCGTCATCCACGGACTGGTCGCGGTCCGTCTGCCCGGCCGCGAGGACTGGATCCGCCAGGACCCGCGCGGGGGAGAGGCCGGCCGCGCCGCGCGGTTCGACGGGGAGCGCGAGCACCTCGCGTTCACCACCCGCCCCGAGGCCGGCGAGCGGGACTATCCGGAGCTGTACGCCGCACCCCACCCCGCCGTGCTGCACGCGCTGCGCACCGCCCGCGACCGGGCCCACCTGGAGACCCTGCTGCCGCAGTCGCTGGAGGGCCCGGCCGCAGCCTGACGGCCGGACCGGGCCCCCGCCGGAGCCGGTCAGGTCGCCTCGCGGACCTCCGCGGCCGTCGGCGCCGTACCGCCCAGGTGCGCCGGCATCCACCAGGTGTCGTCGGCGTCCCTGGGCCGCCCCGGATAGGCCCGCTGGGCCGCCTCCAGCAACTCCTGCACCCGCTCGCGCAGCTTCCGGGTGATCGCGCCCGCGTACTGGTCGGCCGGCGCCTCCACCGGCTCGCCGACCCGCAGGGTCACCGGGATGTGCTGGCGCTTGAAGTTGCGCGGCCGGCCCTTGGTCCACAGCCGCTGCGTCCCCCACAGCGCCATCGGCACCAGCGGCACCCCGGCCTCCTGGGCCAACCGGGCCGCGCCCGACTTGAAGCTCTTCAGCGTGAACGACGGGGAGATCGTGGCCTCCGGGAAGACGCCCACTATCTCGCCGGACCGCAGCGACTCCAACGCGTGCCGGTAGGCCGCCTCGCCCTGCGCCCGGTCCACCGGGATGTGCTTCATCCCGCGCATCAGCGGCCCGGAGATCCGGTGGCGGAACACCGAGTCCTTCGCCATGAAGCGCACCAGCCGCTTCTGCGGCAGCGCGGCGAGACCGGTGAAGATGAAGTCGAGGTAGCTGATGTGGTGGCTGACCAGCACCGCCCCGCCGCGGCGCGGGATGTTCTCCGCCCCCTGAACGTCGATCTTCAGGTCCAGCGCCTTGAACAGCGTCAGTGCGGCGCCGACGACCGGCCGATAGACGAGCTCTGCCATGGTGGGGATGACCCTTCTTCGCTGCGGGGGAGGGTTCTCCCGGTGCAGGTTACGCGGGCGTAGGTACCCGGTGTTGCGCCGATCGTGCACCATGGCGGCCATACAGGCCAGCCCTGGTGACTCCGGAGAGCGAGATTCTCGTCACGTCGTGGCTGTGTGTGACCAGAGCGCCGGACGGGGCGCCGGACGAGACGAGAGAGGGAGGCGGACAGGATGCCGGAGGCCCCCGGGCACCCCCGCACGATCCTCGGCCCGGCCGAGCTGGGCGCCCCGCTGGGCCGGCGGGCCACGCTGGTGCAGTTCTCCACCGCCTTCTGCCAGCCCTGCCGCGCCACCCGCCGGGTGCTCGCCGGCGTCACGGCCATGGTGGACGGCGTCGCCCATGTCGAGATCGACGCCGAGCGGGAGCTGGCCCTGGTCAGGGCGCTGGACGTGGTCCGCACCCCCACCGTGCTGGTGCTCGACGCGGCCGGCCGGATCGTCCGCCGGGCCGAGGGCCAGCCCCGCACCCCGGACGTGATCGCCGCCCTCGGCGCCGCCGTCGCCGACCCGGCGAAACGCCCGCACGACGGCTCTGACGTGCAGTGATGCTGATCGCACCGCCCCCGGCGTCCTTGACTGCGCCGCGCGCGGGCCGCGAGGCTGGCATGGTGGCCAGCAAAACCCTTCTCCGCCGCCGGGTCCATGTCGACCTCTGCCGCACCGCGAGCGCGCGCTGTCCGGACTGAACTGAGCCGGAGCCCGCACCGGACCCGAGGGTCCGGCGGGCCGGCCCCCCGTGTCCCAGCCGATCGCGCCCGACCGCCGAAGGACTCTTCCATGACGGTCCACCAGGACCTGCGCTCCACCTCCCCGGCCGCCCGCCCCGCCTCGCCCGACCTGCTCCGCTCCGCCTTCCGGCACCACGCGGCGGGCGTCGCCGTGATCACCGCCTCGGGCGCACGGCCGGCGGGTTTCACCGCCACCTCGCTGACTTCGGTGTCAGCCGACCCGCCGATGGTCTCCTTCGGCGTGGGCACCGGATCCTCCAGTTGGCCGGTGCTGGCCGAGGCCGCGCACATCGGCGTCCATGTGCTGCGCGACGACCAGCGGGAGCTGGCCGCCACCTTCGCCCGCAGCGGCGCTGACCGCTTCGCGCCGCCCACCCGCTGGCGCACCGGGCCGCACGGCGTCCCGGTGCTGGAGGGGGTGCTGGCCTGGCTCGTGTGCCGGGTGGCCGCCCTCGTCCCGGCCGGCGACCACCGGCTGGTGCTGGCCGAGGCGGTGGCCGGCGGGGTCGCCGACGACCCGGACGGCGGTCCGCTGGTCTACCACCGGGGTCGCTTCCACACCCTGCCGCCCGCCTCCTGAGCGGCCCGCCCGGGCGCCATGATGGAGCTGTCCACCCGCGCCCCCCGGCGTAGTCCAGCTCACAGTGCGAAGCGCTTGCTCAGCGGGTACGGAGTGGATGTACTGGCGAGTAATATTTTCCACGGCGGAACGACGGCGGCACACCCGCCCCGAGCGGAAACCGCCCGATCAGGCGCCTATGCTGCCTGCTAGAAGGCAGCTCAGTTAAGACGATGCAGTAGGAGAGCCGGCGTGAGCTTGAGGATCGTTGTCTGTGTGAAGTACGTGCCCGACGCCACCGGCGACCGGCACTTCGCCGATGACCTGACCGTCGACCGGGACGACGTCGACGGCCTGCTGTCGGAGCTGGACGAGTACGCGGTCGAGCAGGCCCTGCAGATCGCCGACGACGCCGACGACGCGGAGATCACCGTCCTCACCGTCGGCCCCGAGGACGCCAAGGACGCCCTGCGCAAGGCGCTGTCCATGGGCGCCGACAAGGCCGTCCACGTCGAGGACGACGACCTCCACGGCTCCGACGTCATGGGCACCTCGCTGGTGCTGGCCAAGGCGATCGAGAAGACCGGCTACGACCTGGTCGTCTGCGGCATGGCCTCCACCGACGGCGTGATGGGCGTGCTGCCCGCGATCCTCGCCGAGCGCCTGGGCGTCCCGCAGGTCACCCTGCTCTCCGAGGTCAAGGTCGAGGGTGGCCCCAACGGCACGGTGACCGGCCGTCGCGACGGCGACACCGCCTCCGAGCAGCTCCAGGCGTCCCTGCCGGCCGTCGTGTCCGTGACGGACCAGTCGGGCGAGGCCCGCTACCCGTCCTTCAAGGGCATCATGGCCGCCAAGAAGAAGCCCGTGGAGTCCCTGGAGCTGGACGACCTGGACCTGGACGCCGAGCTGGTGGGCCTGGAGGGCGCCTGGACCAAGGTCGACGCCGCGGACGAGCGCCCGGCCCGCACCGCCGGCACGATCGTCAAGGACGAGGGCGAGGGCGGCAAGCAGCTTGCCGAGTTCCTGGCCGGCCAGAAGTTCATCTGACCCGGCTCCGGTCCCGACGTCCCCCTCACACCTCGCAAGCAGGAGAGAAGAAGTCCCATGGCTGAAGTCCTCGTCTACGTCGACCACGTGGACGGCGCCGTCCGCAAGCCGACCCTGGAGCTGCTGACCCTGGCCCGCCGCGTCGGCGAGCCGGTCGCCGTCGCGCTCGGCAACGGCGCCGAGGCCACCGCCGCCGTGCTCGGCGAGCACGGCGCCGTCAAGGTCCTCACCGCCGACTCCGCGGAGTTCGCCGACTACCTCGTCGTACCGAAGGTGGACGCGCTCCAGGCCGCCTACGACGCGGTGTCCCCGGTCGCCGTGCTGGTCCCCTCCTCCACCGAGGGCAAGGAGATCGCCGCCCGCCTCGCGGTGCGCATCGGCTCCGGCATCATCACCGACGCCGTCGACATCGAGGCCGGTGCGGAGGGCCCGGTGGCCACCCAGTCGGTGTTCGCCGCCTCCTTCACCACCAAGTCCCGCGTCTCCAAGGGCACCCCGGTCATCACGGTCAAGCCGAACTCGGCCGCCGTCGAGGCCGCCCCGGCCGCCGGCGCGGTCGAGGCCCTGTCGGTGTCCTTCTCCGACGCCGCCACCGGCACCAAGGTCGTCTCCCGCACCCCGCGCGAGTCCACCGGCCGCCCGGAGCTGACCGAGGCCGCGATCGTGGTCTCCGGCGGCCGCGGGGTCAACGGCGCGGAGAACTTCTCCATCGTCGAGGAGCTCGCCGACTCGCTCGGCGCGGCCGTCGGCGCCTCCCGCGCCGCGGTGGACGCCGGCTGGTACCCGCACACCAACCAGGTCGGCCAGACCGGCAAGTCGGTCTCCCCGCAGCTCTACATCGCCACCGGCATCTCCGGCGCGATCCAGCACCGGGCCGGCATGCAGACCTCGAAGACCATCGTCGCGGTCAACAAGGACGCCGAGGCGCCGATCTTCGACCTGGTCGACTACGGCGTGGTCGGCGACCTCTTCGAGGTCGTCCCGCAGCTCACCGCGGAGGTCAAGGCCCGCAAGGGCTGACCCGCACGATCTGACGGTCCGGGGGCCGCGCGGCGCAACTCGCCGCGCGGCCCCCGTCCGTTC
>NZ_PVLV01000198.1:183-18527 GCF_002982015.1 Streptomyces solincola | reverse complement strand
AGGGTCTGTTGCGAAAGTGGATCTTGTTCGGTGATGATCACGTCCTGTGGGACGTGGGGATCTGACGAACGGCCAGTGGGCTGGGCTTGAGCCTCTGCTGCCGACGGGCATCAAGCCGGGCCGGCCGCAGGTGTGGACGCGGCGGCAGCTGATAGACGGCATACGGTGGCGGACCCGGACCGGTGCTCCGTGGCGGGACGTGCCCGAACGTTATGGGCCGTGGGACCGGGTCTATGACCTGTTCCGGCGCTGGCAGCGGGACGGCACCTGGGCGCGGATCCTCACCCAGCTTCAGGCCGAGGCGGACGCGAAGGGCCTGATCACCTGGGAGGTCAACGTCGACTCCACCGTCTGCCGGGCCCACCAGCACGCCGCCGGAGCGGCGAAAAAGGGGACCTCCAGAAGGAGCCGCCCGGCGGGATTTTCGTCGAGCCGGCCGACCACGGCCTCGGGCGCTCCCGCGGCGGACTGACCAGCAAGATCCACCTCGCGGTCGAGCAGGGGCAGAAGCCCTTGTCGATAGTGATCACGGCCGGGCAGCGGGGCGACTCCCCGCAGTTCGAGCCGGTCCTGGAAGCCATCCGGGTTCCGCGGCTGGGACTCGGCAGGCCCCGCAGGCGGCCGGACCGGGTCCGGGCCGACAAGGCGTACGACTCCCGCAGCAACCGCTCCTACCTGCGCAGACGCGGGATCAAAGCCACCATCCCGGTTCCGGCGGACCGGGTCCGCAACCGCCTCAAACGCGGATCGCGCGGCGGACGGCCGCCGAAGTTCGACAAGGACGACTACAAGCAGCGGCACGCGGTCGAGTGCGGGATCAACCGGCTCAAGCGCCACCGGGCCGTGGCCACTCGGTACGACAAACTCGCCGTCCGCTACGAAGCGACCGTGCTGGTCGCAGCCATCAACGAGTGGCTGTGACCAGCACTTTCACAACAGACCCTAGAGCCCCGCCTCCCGAGGAGACCGCTTCCGGCCTCCGTCCACACCTGTGCCGGTGATCGGCGGTCCGCCTGTGTTTCTACACTTGACCTGCCGGATCGATGAACAATGGAAGGCTTCACGTCTATGGACGCCGTGGATAGGCAGCTCATCCAGGCCCTTCGGGAGAACGGTCGCGCCTCGTACGCCGAGCTGGGCCGGCTCGTGGGGCTCTCCGGGCCCTCCGTCACCGACCGGATCAACCGCCTGGAGGCGGCCGGCGTCATCACCGGCTACCGGGCCACCGTGGACTCCGCCTCGCTCGGCCTCGGCGTCACCGCCCTGATCGGCATCTCGCTGTCCGACGCCGCCGACCACGAGGACGTGGCCCGCCGACTGAAGGACCTGGCCGAGATCGAGGACTGCTGGTTCATCGCCGGCGACGACTCCTACATGCTCAAGGTGCGGGCCAGCGACGTGGACGGGCTGGAGAAGACCATCCGCCGGCTCTCCGGCACCCGGGGCGTCTCCCGCACCCGTACCACCATCGTGCTCTCCACCAAGTGGGAGAACCGCGTCGGGGAGCTGCCCGAGGAGGAGTGAGCCGCTGGGAGTACGGTGGGAACGCCCGAACAGGACAGACGCAGACACACGTAGGAGAGGCGGCCGACATGGACGCGGGGCTCAAGCGCGAGCTGGAGGAGAAGGTCCGGTCCGGGGAGCGGCTGACCCGCGAGGACGGCATCGCCCTGTACGAGTCCGACGACCTGGCCTGGCTCGGCGGTCTCGCCCACGAGGTGCGCACCCGCAAGAACGGCGACGTGGTCCACTTCAACGTCAACCGCCACCTCAACATGACCAACGTGTGCACCGCGTCGTGCGCCTACTGCTCGTTCCAGCGCAAGCCGGGCGAGAAGGACGCGTACACCATGCGCATCGAGGAGGCCGTCCGCCTGGCCAAGGCGATGGAGGGCGAGAACCTCACCGAGCTGCACATCGTCAACGGGCTGCACCCCAACCTCCCCTGGCGCTACTACCCGCGCTCCCTCAGCGAGCTGAAGAAGGCCCTGCCCGACGTCTCGCTGAAGGCGTTCACCGCCACCGAGATCCACCACTTCGAGACGATCTCCGGCATGTCGGCCTCCGACATCCTGGACGAGCTGATCGAGGCGGGCCTGGAGTCGCTGACCGGCGGCGGCGCGGAGATCTTCGACTGGGAGGTGCGCCAGCACATCGTGGACCACCGCACCCACTGGGAGGACTGGTCCCGCATCCACCGCCTGGCGCACGAGAAGGGGCTGAAGACCCCCTCCACCATGCTGTACGGGCACATCGAGGAGCCCCGGCACCGGGTGGACCACGTGCTGCGGCTGCGCGAGTTGCAGGACGAGACCGGCGGCTTCCAGGTCTTCATCCCGCTGCGCTACCAGCACGACTTCGTCGACATGCAGGACGGCAAGGTCCGCAACAAGCTCCAGGCCCGGACCACGATGGCCACCGGCGCGGAGGCGCTGAAGACCTTCGCCGTCTCCCGGCTGCTGTTCGACAACGTCCCGCACGTGAAGGTGTTCTGGGTCATGCACGGCGTGCAGACCGCGCAGCTCGCCCTCCAGCACGGCGCCGACGACATGGACGGCTCGGTGGTCGAGTACAAGATCACCCACGACGCCGACAACTACGGCACGCCCAACAAGCTCACTCGCGACGACCTGCTGGAGCTCATCCGGGACGCCGGCTTCCGCCCGGTGGAGCGCAACACCCGCTACGAGATCATCCGCGAGTACCCCGGCCCGGACGCCGGCCGCCGCGAGTCGCCGCAGCCGATGCGGGTGTGATCCGGGAGCAGCCGGGAGGCCCTAGGGTCGGGGCCATGCCGCTGACGTTCGAGTTCGACCCGCCGGTCGACGCCGGCCTGCGCGACGGCGTGCTCGCCCTGTGGGCCGCCGTCACCAACGCGGGCGGCGCCGTCGGCTTCGTCCCGCCGGTCACCCCCGAGGACGTCCGCCCCGAGTGGGTGCGCCACCTCACCGCGATGTCCGAGGGCCGCACCAGGCTGCTGGTCGGCTACGACGAGGACGGCGCCGTGGCGGCCACCGCGTTCGTGACCCTCAACACCCACCGGCTGATGCGCCACTGGGTGTGGCTGTACACCGTGATGGTCCACCCCGCCCGGCAGCGCGGGGGCCAGGGCCGGGAGCTGCTGGCCGCCGCCGAGAAGGCGGTACGCGGCCTGGACGGCGTCGAGGCGATCCGGCTCACCTGCCGGGGCGGCCTGGGCCTGGAGCGGTTCTACGCCTCCTGCGGCTACCGCGAGGTCGGCCGGGTGCCCGGCGCGATCCGGGTCGCCGACGGCGACGACCGCGACGACGTGACGATGCTGCTGCCGCTGGACGCCGGCGCCCCGGGACCCGGCCGCCTGAACTGATCCACCGGGGACGTGCTTCACTGGTCGGGCGGGATCGGCCCGCGTACGACGGTTCCGCAGGACGATCGCGTACCACGATCCCGTACCACCACCGCAGCTTCGACGAAGGAAGAGGCCCAGCCGTGTCCGCTGCCGATGCCAGGAAGAGCGCCACGCTCCGCTACACCCTGATGCGCTTCGGCGTGTTCGCCGGCTGCTTCCTCGCCGTCTGGGGCCTGGTCTACGCCGGGGTCATCCCGCGCGGCCTCGGCGACTCCAACCTGCTGTGGGTGCTGCTGCTGTCGCTGGTGGTCTCCGCGCCGCTCTCCTTCGTCCTGCTGCGCCGCCAGCGCGACGCGATGTCCGAGCAGATCGTGGACCGCGTCGACACCGCCAAGGCGCGCTTGGACGCCAACCGCAGCCGTGAGGACAGCGTCGCCCCCTGACCTCCCCGCCGGTCGCCGTGACGTCGGTCACGGCGACCGCGCCGGGCCTTCGCAAGCGCCCCCACCCCAGTGCAGAAGCTCCGCTTCCGCCTGGGGTGTTGGCGTTCCTGAGGGCATTCCTCCTTCATTCCTCCCCAAAGAAGTCCTTTGAGCTTCTCAAAGTGACGGTGTTACCGTGGTCGGCATGACGACCGCAGTGCGCCTCCGTGACGACGCCGCGAGCATCCCGCTCGTGGCGCGCCTGCACGTCGATCTCTGCCGCTGTATGTCCGCGGTCTGTTGCCGCGCCTGCTGACCCGGCTTCACGGCGGCGCCCCCACCAGCGCGAGTGCGCCGCACCCCTGACCCCGTATTACCCCGATACGCACCACTGGAGTGTGTCCGTTGTCCGCGTCCGCGAGCTCCGCCTCCGTGAGCCCCGAGTCCGCCGCGACCACCGCGCCGGCCCCGAAGCGCCGCCTGCCCAAGGTCCCCTTCTGGGCCCAGATAGTCGCCGGCCTCGTGCTGGGCGTGATCCTCGGCTGGATCACCCGCAGCTACGAGGTCTCCTGGCTCTACACCACGCTCGACAAGGTCGGCTCGATCTTCGTCCAGCTGCTGAAGCTGGCCGTCGCCCCGCTGGTCTTCTTCGCGATCCTGGTGTCGATCACCAACCTCCGCAAGGTCAACAACGCGGCCCGGCTCGCCTCCCGCACGCTGCTGTGGTTCATGATCACTTCGCTGATCGCGGTGGCCATCGGCCTCGCCATCGGCCTGATCACCAACCCGGGCGCCGGGACCGGCCTCACCCCGGCCGACGGCCAGAAGCCCGAGGGCGCCGGCTCCTGGCTGGACTTCCTCACCGGCATCGTGCCCACCGACGTCATCACGCCGTTCACCGAGCTGAACGTCCTCCAGATCGTCTTCATGGCCGCCGTCGTGGGCATCGCCGCGCTCAAGCTCGGCGAGAAGGCCCAGCCCATCCTGACCTTCAGCGAGTCCGTCCTCACCCTGCTCCAGAAGGCCCTGTGGTGGGTCATCCGGCTCGCCCCGATCGGCACCGTCGGCCTCATCGGCTACGCCATCGCCGACTACGGCTGGAACCTGCTCGGCAAGTACGCCACCTTCACCGCCGACGTCTACATCGGCTGCGCCCTGGTCCTCTTCGGCGTCTACCCGCTGCTGCTGGCGACCGTCGCCAAGGTCAACCCGATCCAGTTCTTCCGCGGCGCCTGGCCCGCCATCCAGCTGGCCTTCGTCTCGCGCTCCTCGGTCGGCACCATGCCGGTCACCCAGCGGGTCACCGAGCGCCTCGGCGTGCCCAAGGAGTACACCTCCTTCGCCGTCCCGTTCGGCGCCACCACCAAGATGGACGGCTGCGCCGCGATCTACCCGGCGCTGGCCGCGATCTTCATCGCCCAGATCTTCGACGTCCAGCTCGGCATCAGCGACTACCTGCTGATCGCCTTCGTCTCGGTGGTCGGCTCCGCCGCCACCGCGGGCCTCACCGGCGCCACGGTCATGCTGACGCTGACCCTGTCCACGCTGGGCCTGCCGCTGGAGGGCGTCGGCCTGCTGCTGGCCATCGACCCGATCCTGGACATGATCCGCACCGCCACCAACGTGGCCGGCCAGGCGCTGGTCCCGGTGCTGGTCGCCGCCCGGGAGAACATCCTGGACCGCGAGGCGTACGACGCCGCCACCTCCTCCCCGGTGGACGAGCGCACGTCCGAGGACGACGCGCGCACGCCGGCGGGGGTCCCGGCGGCCGCGTAGCCTCCGCCCTGCCCGCACGGGCGCCCCTGCCGCGGTACGCGGCGGGGGCGCCCGTCTTTCCGGGGCGCGGCCGGCGCCCCGTCCGGCGGTCGATGCCGTACGGTGCCGGGCCCCCGCCCGCGACCCTTAGGCTTACCGGTCGGTACGGGCGCGGGTGCGCGGGTGCGCGGGGCGGGAAGGACGGCGGACGTGGACGACCAGGCGGGCGACGGCGCGGCGGGCGACGATGCGACGGGCGACGATGCGACGGGCGACGGCGCGGGCGACGGCAAGGCCGTGCGGGGCCGTCGGATGCCGCGGGCGGTGCGCGAGCGCCAGATGATGGACGCCGCGGTGCGCACCTTCGGCCGGCGCGGCTACCGGGCCGCCTCCATGGACGAGATCGCCGAAGTCGCGGGCGTCTCCAAGCCGCTGGTCTACCTCTACCTGCACTCCAAGGAGGAGCTGTTCACCGCCTGCATCCGGCGGGAGGCGGCGGCCCTGGTCGCCGCGGTACGCGCCGGGGTGGCGGGGTCGGACGGCGAGCCGGACCTGCCGGCCGACGGGCAGCTCTGGGCCGGGCTCACCGCCTTCTTCACGCACACCGCCGAACACCCCGACGGCTGGGCGGTCCTGCACCAGCAGGCCCGCACCCACGGCGAGCCGTTCGCCGCGGAGGTGGCGGCGATGCGGGACGAACTGGTCGCCTTCGTCACCGCGTTGATCGGCGTCGCCGCGCGGGACGCCCGCCAGGACCCCGCCTTCAGCGACCGCGACCTCTCCGCTCTGGCCAACGCCCTGGTCGGCGCGGCCGAGTCACTGGCCGACTGGGCGAACCACACGCCGGGGGTCACCGCCAAGGAGGCCGCGGGCACCCTGATGAACTTCGCCTGGACGGGGCTGGGCGGCCTGATGGCCGGACACCGCTGGTCGCGCTCCTAGGGGCCGCCCGGAGCGCCGTGCGGCGGGAACTCCTCTACCGCGCCGCGCATGTGCTCCCGGCCGCCGCCCGGTTCCCGCAGCCCGAACGCGCCGTCAGCCGCGGTGTGCAGGACGGTCCCGGGCAGCCGCACCGGCGCGGCGAACACCGCCTCGGCCCGCACCCGCTCCGGCAGGCGCTGTTCGGCCAGGCAGCGTGCGAAGGTCCACATGCCGTGGGCGATGGGGCCGGGGAAGCCGAACGGCCGGGCGGTCAGCGGGCGCAGGTGGATGGGGTTGCGGTCGCCCGAGACGGCGGCGTACCGGCGGCCCAGGTCCGCGGGCAGCCGCCACTCGGCCAGGACGGGGAGCGCGGCGGGGGCCTCCCGCTCCGGCGGGCGGGCCTCCCCGGTGGCGTGCCGGGCCAGGTAGCCGCTGGTGGACTCCCAGACCAGGGCGCCGTCCCGGGCGTACGCCTCGGTGGTGACGTCCGCCTCGGAGCCCCGGTGGTGGGCCGTCGGCCCGGCGACCGCGACGGTGAGGTCCAGCGGCTCGTCCGGGGCGAGGGCGCGGTGCCGGGTGACGGATATCCGGGTGTGCACCAGGCCGAGCAGCGGCAGCGGGAAGGCCGGGGCGGCGAGCAGCCGCAGCGCGAGCGGGAAGCCCAGCAGATGGGGGTAGGGGAGCGGGACCTCCCCCGGCGGTGGGAACCCGCACAGCCGGGCGTACGCGGCGAGGCGGCGCGGATCGGGGCGCACGCCCGCGCGGTGCAGTCCGGCGCCGTACGCGGCGCCGGGCGGCGGGAGCCGCTTGAGCGGGGAGCGCAGGGCGCCGGCCGCCAGGGCGAGGGGGAGACCGCGGTCGCCCATGCCGGAGCCCCCTTCGTCGCGCCCGTGGCGTCCGTCCCACCCGGCGCCGGACTTACTCCAGAGTAAGGTTACCCGGCCGTCAGCAGCGGTGTACGCCGAAGGGGGAAGTCGCCGGGCGCGGACCGGTGAGTTCCGGCTCCGGATGCGGTCCACTTCTCCGTACCGAGGCACCCGCAGGACCGGACACGGACGGAGCAGGACCATGGGCAAGGTGGTGACCGGGGCGAGCATGTCCCTCGACGGGTACGTCTCCGGGCCCGGCCAGAGCGGCTTCGACCGGTTGTTCCAGTGGTACGGGAACGGCCGGGTGACGGTCGAGACCGCCGATCCGGGGCTGACGTTCCAGCTCACCGACGTCAGCGCCGCCCACTGGCGGCGGCTGGTCGCCGAGACCGGGGCGCTGGTGGTCGGCCGCAAGCTCTTCGACTTCACCGAGGGCTGGGGCGGCCGCCACCCGATGGACGTCCCGGTCGTCCTGCTCAGCCACTCCGTGCCCGAGGGCTGGCCGCGCGAGGACGCCCCCTTCCACTTCGTCACCGACGGCGGCATCGAGCGCGCCGTCGCCGTCGCCCGCGATCTGGCCGGCGGGAAGAACGTGGTCGTCAACTCCGGGACCATGGCCACCCAGGCCCTGGAGGCCGGCCTGCTGGACGAGGTCGGCATCGACCTGGTCCCCGTCATCCTCGGCGACGGCACGCCCTTCTTCATCGCGCCCGCCGACGCCCCGTACACCCTGGAGGGCCCCGTCTCCATCGCCGAGGGGGACCGGGTGACGCATCTGCGCTACCGGGTGCGGTACGACGACTGACCGGACCCCCTCCGGAGGCTGTATCCCGCGGGTCCGGGGCCGGGCGTCACTCCCGGGCGCCGTCCTCCTCGTGTGCGGCCCGCCACCGGCGTACCACCGCGTCGACGTCGTGCGGGACCAGTCCCAGCGGCGGGCCGGGCGGCGGGCGGCGCAGCGCGGCGGCGATCTTCTCGTTGACCGCCTCCAACCGCCGCCGCACCTCGGTCTCCGTGCGGGCCCGGCCGGCCGCCGCCAGGGCGTCCTCGGACTCCTTGCGCAGGGCCAGGGCCGGCGGCAGCACCGACACGCCCTCGCGGTGCATCTTGTCCTTGACCCACCACTCCTCGTCGTACGGGGCGGTGTCGTCGGGCAGCGGCTTGCCGAAGCCGGGCAGGGCGCGGAAGTCGCCGCGCTCGGCCGCCTCGCGGATCTGCCGGTCGACGAAGGACTCGAAGCTCACACCGGGCGGTTTGCGTTCGGTCATGCGTTCCAGGGTAGGGCGAGCCCGAACGGCGCGGGCAGCGGGAAGACGCCGCAGGGGCGGGAAAAGGCAGGAGCCCCTTCCGGTCGGCCATGCGGCCGAGCGCGGAAAGGGCTCCTTGGGTACTGCTACGTCGTGGCGATCACGACCCAGGCCGTCAGGCCGGGGTGACGTTCTCCGCCTGCGGGCCCTTCGGGCCCTGGGTGACGTCGAAGTTCACCAGCTGGTTCTCCTCGAGGGAGCGGAAGCCGGAGGCGTTGATCGCGGAGTAGTGAACGAAGACATCCGGGCCGCCGCCGTCCTGGGCGATGAAGCCGAAGCCCTTTTCAGCGTTGAACCACTTGACGGTTCCGGTAGCCATAAGCCCTCCTTGGGCCAAAGGGTCGCCCTGCTCCAGAACCTGAAACAAGTCTGAAAATTACAAAAGCCTGCGGGTCACATGCTCCGCAGGCTCTGTACTGCAAGGGAAACCAAACTGCAACTTGCGATGAGCGTAGCACGCGCTGTGCGCGGATGGGTAGTAGGGAAGATCACGTCACTCGGATGTCTGCCGGAGTTCATCTGCGCTGACGGCCGCCCCGGGCTCGGGAGAGGATGCGTCCGGGTCTAGCCTGAAGGTCGTGGACCATTCAACCGACGACCCCCAGCCCAGCCGGCCGCGCGTCGGGCACATCCAGTTCCTGAACTGCCTGCCCCTCTACTGGGGCCTTGCCCGCACCGGGACGCTCCTGGACCTGGAGCTGACCAAGGACACCCCGGAGAAGCTCAGCGAGAAGCTGGTGCGGGGCGACCTCGACATCGGCCCCGTCACCCTCGTCGAGTACCTGCGGCACGCCGACGAGCTGGTCGCCTTCCCCGACCTGGCGGTCGGCTGCGACGGCCCCGTCATGTCCTGCGTGATCGTGTCCCAGTGCCCGCTGGCCGACCTGGACCGGGCGCGGGTGGCGCTCGGCTCCACCTCGCGCACCTCGGTCCGCCTGGCGCAGCTGCTGCTCGCCGAGCAGTACGGCGTCTCGCCCGACTACTACACCTGCCCCCCGGACCTCGGCACGATGATGCAGGAGGCCGACGCCGCCGTCCTGATCGGCGACGCCGCCCTGCGGGCCTCGCTGCACGACGCGCCGCGCCTGGGCCTGCGCGTCCACGACCTCGGCCGGATGTGGAAGGAGTGGACCGGGCTGCCGTTCGTCTTCGCGGTCTGGGCGGTGCGCCGGGACTACCTGGCCCGCGAGCCGGCCATGGTCCGCCAGGTGCACGAGGCGTTCCTCGCCTCCCGTGACCTGTCCCTGACCGAGGTCGGCAAGGTCGCCGAGCAGGCCGCGCGCTGGGAGGCGTTCGACGCGGAGCTGCTGGAGCGCTACTTCACCACTCTGGACTTCCGCTTCGCCGCCGAGCAGCTCGCCGGGGTACGCGAGTTCGCCCGCCGCACCGGCCCGAGCACCGGATTCCCGGCCGACGTGCGCGTGGAACTGCTCACCGCGGACGACTGAGCCGGAATTCCTGAATGCGGTCGGCCCGACAAGGGAATTCCGGTGCACTTCCACGCCACGGTCGCCGAAATCCGTTTCGGGGCCCGGGTATTGCTCCGCGGCGCCGGGGCGCGCCGAGACCCGCCGGGCTCGCCCGGGCACGCCGCACGCGTGCGCGGCCCCGGCCTCCGCGCCGCGGCCGGGTCCGGCCGGCCGCACCGGCGCCGGCCTGGCCCACGCCTCCCGGGAGCAGGCCGCCGCAAACCCCGCGCGCGACCCCCACCCGCGCCCCGGACGCGGACGCGCCCACTCCCCGGGCCGGGCCGTCCCGGGGGCTGGCGTAGGCTGGACCGGTCCGTGTATGGGGCCCGTACAGGCCCCGCGTACGCCAGCAAGCGCCCTGCCAACCGTGCCGAAAGGTGACAGCCGGTGACCGAGAAGGCCGACCTTCAGTCCGTCCTCGACCGAGCCGCGGAGGGCGGGCGGATCACCCCGGAAGAGGCGCTCGACCTCTACCGGTCGGCCCCGCTGCACGCGCTCGGCGCGGCCGCGGACGCGGTACGCAGGCGGCGGTACGCGGGGACCGAGCACATCGCCACGTACATCATCGAGCGGAACATCAACTACACCAACGTCTGCGTGACGGCCTGCAAGTTCTGCGCCTTCTACGCGCCGCCGAAGGCCGTCGACAAGGGCTGGACCCGGGACCTGGACGACATCCTGCGCCGCTGCGCGGAGACCGTCGAGCTGGGCGGCACGCAGATCATGTTCCAGGGCGGGCATCACCCGGACTACGGGGTGGAGTACTACGAGGAGCACTTCTCCGCCATCAAGAAGGCGTTCCCGCAGTTGGTCATCCACTCCCTCGGGGCCTCCGAGATCGAGCACATGGCCCGCATCTCCGGGGTCTCCGCCGACGAGGCGATCCGGCGGATCCACGCCGCCGGGCTGGACTCCTTCGCCGGCGCGGGCGCGGAGCTGCTGCCGGCCCGCCCGCGCAAGGCGATCGCCCCGCTGAAGGAGTCCGGCGAGCGCTGGCTGGAGATCATGGAGATCGCCCACCGCCTCGGCGTGGAATCCACCTCCACCATGCTGATGGGCACCGGCGAGACCAACGCCGAACGCATCGAGCACCTGCGGATGATCCGGGACGTGCAGGACCGCACCGGCGGCTTCCGCGCCTTCATCCCGTACACCTACCAGCCGGAGAACAACCACCTGAAGGGCCGCACCCAGGCGACCCTCTTCGAGTACCTGCGCATGATCGCCGTCGCGCGCCTGTTCCTGGACAACGTCGCGCACATCCAGGGCTCCTGGCTGACCACCGGCAAGGAGGTCGGCCAGCTCTCCCTGCACTACGGCGCGGACGACCTGGGCTCGATCATGCTGGAGGAGAACGTCGTCTCCTCGGCCGGCGCGAAGCACCGCTCCAACCGGCTGGAGATCATCGACCTGATCCGCAAGGCCGGCCGGGTCCCCGCCCAGCGCACCACCACCTACGAGCACGTCGTGGTGCACGACGACCCGGCGGACGACCCGGTCGACGAGCGGGTGGTCTCGCACATCTCCTCCACCGCCATCGAGGGCGGCACCGCCCACCCGGAGCTGAAGCTGCTCAACGCCAACTGACCCCGGCGTGCTGACACTTCACCGCCCGGCGGCCGGCGACTGCGTCCTGGTGGACGGCGCACTGATCGTCGCCACCGGACCGTACGAGCAGATCGCCGCCGCCGGCGCGCGGGTACGCGAGTGGGCCGGGACCCTGCGCCCCGGACGCCACGAGCCGGCGGCCGGCCGGCTGCTGGAGACGCTCTACTGGCCCGACCCGCGCGAGGCGGACGAGCTGGGGACCGAGCCGCTGCCGGCCGGGGCGGTGGCGATGACCGACACCCGCTGGGGCGCGAGCGCCCGGCGCGGACTCCAGCGGATGCTGGGCCGCGGCGTGACCTCGGTCGCCGGCCCCTTCACCCGCGCCCCGGTGCGCACCGCCGTCCAGCGCTCCGGCGTCCTGGTCGCCGCGTACGCCCCGGCCGCTCCGGCCCCCGGCGGGCGCGCGGACTTCACCGTGCTCGCCGACGACGGGAGTTGCCTGGTGACGGTGGTCGGCGGGCGGCTGGTCCACCGCCGGGCCTGAGCCCGGGGGCGGGGCGCGCTGCGAGCGGTGCGCGCCCCTGCTGCACAATGACGGGGTGACCCGTGCATCCCTGGACAAGAAGCCGTACGACGTGGCCTCGATGTTCGACGCCGTGGCGGAACGGTACGACCTCACCAACGACGTCCTCTCGCTCGGCCAGGACCGGCGCTGGCGCAAGGAGGTCGCCCGCGCGGTGGACGCCCGGCCCGGCCAGCGGGTGCTGGACCTGGCGGCCGGGACGGGCACCTCCTCGCTGCCGTTCGCGCTGGCGGGCGCGTTCACCGTGCCGTGCGACTTCTCCCTCGGCATGCTCCGGGAGGGCCGGCGCAAGCACGGCTGGCTGCCGCTGACTGCCGGGGACGCCACCAGGCTGCCGTTCAAGGACGGCGTCTTCGACGCGGTGACCATCTCCTTCGGGCTGCGCAACGTCCAGGACACCGACGCCGCGCTGGCCGAGCTGTTCCGGGTGACCCGTCCCGGCGGCCGGGTGGTGATCTGCGAGTTCTCCCACCCCACCTGGGGTCCGCTGCGCACCGTGTACGAGGAGTACCTGATGCGCGCGCTGCCCCCGGTGGCCCGCGCCGTCTCCTCCAACCCGGAGGCGTACGTCTACCTCGCCGAGTCCATCCAGTCCTGGCCCGACCAGCCGGAGCTGGCCCGCCGCCTCCAGAAGGCCGGCTGGTCCAAGGTGGCCTGGCGCAACCTCTCCGGCGGCATCGTCGCCCTGCACCGCGGCACCAGGCCCAAGGACTGACCGGCCGCCCTCCACCGGCCGCCCTCAACCGGTGAGCACCGCCAGCTTCCGGGTCGCCCGGGTCATCGCCACATAGCGGTCCACCGCCCCGGCGACGCCCGGGCCGAAGGCCGCCGGTTCGACCAGGACGACCAGGTCGAACTCCAGCCCCTTGGCCAGCTCGGGGGTGAGCGAGCGGACCCGGGGGTCAGCCGGCCGGAAGGCGGGGTCCCCGATGACGCAGGCGGTGCCCTGGTCGTGCTCGTCCAGCCAGGCGGCGAGGACCGCGTCCCGGTCGGCGCACGAGCCGTGCAGCACCGGGATCCCGGAACTGCGCACCGACGCCGGCACGTTGGCGTCGGGCAGCGCGGCGCGGATCACCGGCTCCGCCTCCGCCATCACCTCCGACGGCGTGCGGTAGTTGACGCCCAGCGAGGCGATCTCGATCCGGTCGATCCCGACCCGCTCCAGCCGCTCCCGCCACGACTCGGCGAACCCGTCGCGGGCCTGGGCGCGGTCCCCCACGACGGTGAAGCTGCGCGACGGGCAGCGCAGCAGCAGCATCTGCCACTGGGCGTCGGTCAGTTCCTGCGCCTCGTCCACCACGATGTGCGCGAACGGCCCGGCCAGCGGATCGCGTACGGCGGCGGGCAGCGCCCGCTCGTCCACCAGGCGCTCGCGCAGGTCCTGGCCGTGCAGCATGGTCACCGCGCCCTCGCCGTCCGGGTCGGCGGCCAGCACGTTGTCGATGACCCCGGCCATCCGCTCCCGCTCGGCGGCCAGCGCGGCCGCGCGCCGCACGCCGAGCCGGGCCGCCGCCGGGTCGCCGAGCCGCTGCCGCGCCGCGTCCAGCAGCGGCAGGTCGGACACCGTCCACGCCTGCGCCTCCGCCCGCTGCAAGGTGCGCACCTCGTCGCGGCTCAGCCAGGGCGCGCACAGCCGCAGATAGGCGGGCACCGTCCACAGGTCGCCGACCAGGTCGGCCGCCTCCAGCAGCGGCCAGGCCCCGTGCAGCGCGCCGGTCAGCTCCTCGTCGCGCGCCAGCGTCCGGCGCAGCAGCTCCGGCGGCACCCCCTCGCGCTCGACCCCGTCGCCGTCGACGGTGACCGGGAGCCGGTCGCCCACCATGGCGACCAGCTCGTCGAAGATCCGCGCCCGGGCCTCGTTGTGCGGGGTGCCGGGCTCCGGTGCGTCGAACGCCTCGGCCCAGTCGGCGGCGGTCAGCCGGACGTCCGCCCACGGGGTGCTGACGGTGAGCGCCTCGGTGGGCGGGCTCTCGTAGAACCGCACCGCCGGTTCGATCGCCGCCACCATCCGCGCGGACGACTTGAGCCGGGCCGCCTCCGGGTCGCGCTCCGCGCCCGCCCGCGCGCCCTCGGGCAGCAGGTCGCGCAGGGTGCAGGTGCGCACCCCCTCCTCGCCCAGGCTGGGCAGCACGTCGGAGACGTAGTCCAGGTACGGCTGGTGGGGGCCGACGAACAGCACCCCGCCGTGCCGGGCGCGGTCGCCCAGCCGGGGGTCGGAGTACAGCAGGTACGCCGAGCGGTGCAGGGCCACCACGGTCTTGCCGGTGCCCGGGCCGCCGTCCACCACCAGCGCGCCCCGGGACCCGGCCCGGATGGCGGCGTCCTGGTCGGACTGGATGGTGGCCAGCACGTCCCGCATCCGCTCCGAGCGGTGCCCGCCCAGGCTGGCGACGAACGCGGACTGGTCGTCCAGGGCGGCATGGTGCTCCAGGCCGTCGGCGGTGAACACCTCGTCCCAGTAGTCGGCGACCCGGCCACCGGTCCAGCGGTAGCGGCGGCGGCTGGCCAGGCCCATCGGCCGGGCGTGGGTGGCGGCGAAGAACGGCTCGGCGGCCGGCGAGCGCCAGTCCAGCAGCAGCCGCCGCCCGGCGTCGTCGGTCAGCCCCAGCCGCCCCACGTACACCGGCTCCGTACCGCCCTCCCCCTCGCCCGTGCCGACCATCCGCCCCAGGCACAGGTCGAGGCCGAAGCGCCGCAGGGTGCGCAGCCGGCCGGTCAGCCGGTGCACCTCCTGGTCCCGCTCCAGCGCCTCCCGCCCGGCCCCGCCGGGGGCCCTCAGCGCGGCGTCCAACTGCGCCGACAGCTCGGCGACGGTCTCCCGCAGGCAGTCCTCCACCGCCGCGAAGTGCCGTTCGTCCGCGGCGATCAGCTCCGGGTCGGCCTTGGCCGCCAACCCCTCCCCGAGCGCGAACGGCCCCTGCGTCCTCGGTCCCGCACCCACGCCGACACCCATGGCACATACCCCCGCGATTCCCGTTCTCGGCTTCCGACCTGGGATTCTGCGGGACGAGGGGGGCCTTGCCGCAAGGCCCCCCGTGCGCTATACGTTGAGAGTGGCCGGGGAAGTCGCCGGCGGTCCCGCGGGGGCGCCCAGCTCCAGCCGGTAGCACCGCCCCTCCCCGCCGCCCTCCCGCCCTTCCACGGGGTACGTCTCGGCGGCCTCCATGCCCAGCCTGCGGGCGACCGCCGCGGACCGCTCGTTGCGCGGGTCCACCATGGCCACCACCCGCTCCACCCCGGTGGCGCGCAGCTTCTCCAGCGTCATCCGCGCCGCCTCGGTCGCGTAGCCCCGGCCCCAGGCGGCGCGCCCCAGCCGCCAGCCGATCTCGATCTCCCCGGCCGGGCCCCAGGCGTGCGGCCACGGCTGCGCGCCGGTGAAGCCGACGACCTCGCCGGCCTCGTCCAGCACCGTCCACAGGCAGAAGCCGCGCTCGGCGTCATGGCGGCGCTGGCGGGCGGTGAACTCGTAGTACAGCGACAGCTCCGCGGACCGGCCGCCGAGGAACTCCATCACCTCCGGGTGGTCGAACACCTGGTGCCAGGCGTACGCGTCCTCCTCCGTCGGCACCCGCAGCGTCAGCCGCGCGGGGGCCGCCGCGGTGGCCGCCGCGGCCGGATCGGTCGCCGGGTCAGGGGTCGCGGGCGGGGCGGCGGGAAGCAGCTCGGTCATCGGGTGGCCCTCCGGTTCGGCGTCGGCTCGCCCCCATAGACTGCCCTTGACCTGTGCCGTCCGGTACGCAGTTTCGAGTATTCGGGAGACCCCGCCGTGACCGAACAGCAGCCGCAGCCCCGCTCCGAGCACACCGCCGACGTGATCGTCGTCGGGGCCGGCCCGGCCGGGTCCACGACCGCGTACTACCTGGCCAAGGCCGGTCTGGACGTCCTGCTCCTGGAGAAGACCGCCTTCCCGCGCGAGAAGGTCTGCGGCGACGGGCTCACGCCCCGCGCGACCAAGCAGCTCGTCGCCATGGGCATCGACATCTCCGAGGAGGCCGGCTGGCTGCGCAACAAGGGCCTGCGGATCATCGGCGGCGGGGTCCGGCTCCAGTTGGACTGGCCGGAGCTGGCCAGCTACCCGGACTACGGACTGGTGCGCAAGCGCGACGACTTCGACGAGCAGCTCGCCCGGCAGGCGCAGAAGGCCGGGGCGCGGCTGTACGAGCGGTGCAACGTGGGCGCGCCGGTGATCGACGAGCGCACCGGCCGGATCACCGGGGTGCACGCCAAGCTCGGCGAGGAGAAGCGGGAGGTGGTCTTCGCCGCCCCGCTGGTGGTCGCCGCCGACGGCAACTCCTCGCGGATCTCGCTGGCGATGGGCCTGCACCGGCGCGAGGACCGGCCGATGGGCGTGGCCGTGCGCACCTACTTCACCAGCCCGCGGCACGACGACGACTACCTGGAGTCCTGGCTGGAGCTGTGGGACCGCCGCGGCCCCGGCGAGGACCGGCTGCTGCCCGGCTACGGTTGGATCTTCGGCATGGGCGACGGCACCTCCAACGTCGGGCTCGGCGTGCTCAACACCTCCGCGTCCTTCAAGGAGCTGGACTGGCGCGAGGTGCTGAAGGCGTGGTGCGCCTCGATGCCGGCGGACTGGGGCTACACCGACGAGAACATGACCGGCCCGATCCGCGGGGCCGCGCTGCCGATGGCCTTCAACCGCCAGCCGCACTACACCCGCGGCCTGCTGCTGGTCGGCGACGCGGGCGGGCTGGTGAACCCCTTCAACGGCGAGGGCATCGCGTACGCCATGGAGTCCGGCCAGCTGGCCGCCGACGTCATCGTCCAGGCGCACGCCCGCGCCACCCCGGCCCAGCGCGAGCGCGCCCTGCACGCCTATCCGCAGGTCCTCAAGGACACCTACGGCGGCTACTACACCCTGGGCCGCGCCTTCGTGAAGCTCATCGGCAACCCGAAGGTCATGAAGATCGCCACCCAGCGCGGCCTCACCCACCCGCTGCTGATGCGCTTCACCCTCAAGATGCTCGCCAACCTCACCGACCCCACCGGCGGCGACGCCATGGACCGCATCATCAACGGCCTGTCGAAGGTCGCGCCCAGGGCGTGAGACCAGCCGCGCGCCGCCCCCCCCGCGAGACGACCCGGAGGGCCGACGGCGCGGCCCACCGCGTCCGGGCGCTACGACCGCGTCAGCGTCCCGCACGCGCCGTCGTCCGGGCGCATCAGCTCGTCCATCGGGACGTCGCGGTCGTAGGGGTCGACGGCGGGGCCGGCGGCGGGGTCGGCGGGGGAGCGGTCGGCGGTGAACTGCGGGCGCAGGAAGCCGCGGCCGTCGCCCGCGCCGGTGGCCGTGCCCGTACGGTCGCCGCCGCAGCCGCCGTTGGCGGTGTCCGTCCGGTACGACAGGACGGTGAACGTCCCGGCCTCGGTCTCGACCCTCGCCGGGTCGTCCCAGCTCACCACCAGTTCGCGCCGCACCACGGTGCGGGCGACCTCGTCGCCGCCGCCCGCCCGCACCAGCGGGTAGACGAAGGTGACGTCGGCGGTCACCTCCACCGCGCCGCGCTCGCCCTGCGCGAAGGACAGCTCCCCCCTGGTGCGGACCTCGCCCCCGGCCGGGCGGACCGCCGCCGGGTCGAACCGGCTGAACATCAGCACCGGGTCGTTCTCCTCGTCGGGGGTGCGGAAGGCGGCCGCCAGGTAGTCCTGGACGTCCCGCTGGTGCGGGTTGACCAGCGCGATGGCCGCCTCAGGGCGCTCGCCGCGCAGCACCGCCGGGTCCAGGTTGGACAGGGCGAGGAAGTCCCGGGTACGGGTCAGGGCGCGGGCCACCTCCGCCTGGTCCATCCAGCCGGTGGCCCGGGCCGCGGGGACGGTGATCCCGGCCGCGCCGGTCCTCCAGCCGGCGGCGGGCGAGCCCCGGAACGGCTCGGCGGGCGTGGGCCGCTCCGCCTCCGCCGCCGGCGCCGCCCGGCCCGCGGCCGACGGCGGCCCCCCGTCCTGCGTGCCGCCCCCGAACCAGCCGGCCACCCGGTCCGGGAAGAGCGCGAGGAGCAGCAGGACGAGCACGGCGGCCAGACCGGCCGCGTACCGGCCCTTTCCGCGCCGCTTCGGGGCCGCGGCCGGCGGGTGCGCCCGCCAGGCGGGCGGCGGCCCCCCGGGGGCCTCCCGCAGCCGCCCGCTC
>NZ_PVLV01000198.1:0-171 GCF_002982015.1 Streptomyces solincola | reverse complement strand
GGGCGCGCCCTGCCGCGCCGGCGACCGACTCCCGCATGAACCGCTCCCTCTCCTCGTCCGGTACGGCCGAACCCTCCCGCTCCCCGCCCGTGTTCACGCACTGCCCCTTCGCCCGCCCGGTCGTCGACCGCATGATCCCACGAGGGGCGGGCGAAGGGGCAGTGCGTGCAC
>NZ_PVLV01000197.1 GCF_002982015.1 Streptomyces solincola | reverse complement strand
CCACTACCTTCCGCCACTGGTACGCGTCCCGAAACCGTCCTCTCGGCGGCCAGAGCGTCCTCCTCTGGCCCGACACCTTCACCAACCACCTCACCCCCGCCGTGGGCCAGGCCGCCGTCACCGTCCTCGAAGCGGCGGGCCTGCGCCCCACCCTGCCCCCGGGGCCGGTCTGCTGCGGCCTCACCTACGTCTCCACCGGCCAACTCGACCGCGCCCGCCGCGTGATGCGCCGCACCCTCGACACGGTGGAGGCATCCGCCGAACCCCTCGTCGTCCTGGAACCGAGCTGCGCCGCCACCCTCCGCACCGACCTCCCCGAACTCCTCTCCGACGACCCCCGGGCCGCCGCCCTGGCCGCCCGCGTCCGCACTTTCGCCCAGACCCTGGAGGAGCACGCCCCCGACTGGCGGCCCCCGCGCCTGGACCGCCCCGTCACCGGCCAGACCCACTGCCACCAGCACGCCGTCCTCGGCGACACCGCCGAGACCCGTCTGCGCGCCCGCGCCGGTCTCACCGGCGACCTCGCCGGCGGCTGCTGCGGCCTCGCCGGCAACTTCGGCTTCGAGCCCGGCCACTACGACGTCTCCGTGGCCTGCGCCGAAGACCAGCTCCTGCCATCCGTCCGCGCCGCCGCCCCCGACACCACCGTCCTCGCCGACGGCTACTCCTGCCGCACCCAACTGGCCCAGCTCGCGGGCGTCCGGGCCCGGCACCTCGCGGAGGTCCTGGCCGAGGGGCTCGCGACCCCCACCGCACCGGAGCGGCAGCCTCCGCCGAGCGCGGGCTGACAGGACTCGCCCATGGCCGCGGAAGTGTGGGCCCCTTGCTCTCCGTGGTCGGCGTCGGCGGCATGCCGAAGGCTGCCTTCCTGGCCGCCGCCCGCGAGGTGCTGGCCTAGGTGCGGTTGCGCGGGTGACGGCGCGCCATGCGCTCGTTGCCGTGCTTGTACGCCCCGGTCCACCGGGCCATCACCAACTGGGCGTCACCCGACTCGACCTCCCCCAGGAACTTCCCGGCACGCGCTCCCCGTAGCGTCCCTGCCGACCTGCCCTGATGGGTGATCGTCACGGTGCCGTCAGGGCGTTGCTCGTAGGTGTAGCCGAAAGGTCTGGGCATGGCCCGGATGCTAGGCGGCCGGGCCGGGACGCCGTAACCGAATATGCGTCGTCGGCGCTCCGAGGCCGTGGCTGACGGGCGGTCGCCGCCGTGGGCACGGCGGTACCGTGCTGTCGACGAGCCAGAACAGGAGCCCCTGATGCACGCTCTTCCGCATGACTTCACCGGCCGCCGTATCGCCCGACTCCGCAAGGAGCGGCACCTGACCCAGCAGGCCCTCGCCGACCTGTCCGGGATCGCGTACAGCACCCTCACCAAGACCGAGCAGGGTGTCATCCCCGCCAGCCCGTACGTCATCGGTTGCGTGGCGCGGGCGTTGCGCGTCGAGGTCGCCTCGGTCACCGGGCAGCCCTACACCACCGAGCTTCGGGCCGACGAGCTCGATTCGTTGATACAGCCGATCCGGGAGTCCCTGGACGTCTACGACCTGGGGGCGGATCCGGAGGTCCGGTCCAGGGAGGTGGCCGCCCTCCAGGGTGAGGCCGAAGGGCTGCTGGTCGCCGTCCGGGCCGGAGAGATCAAGCAGACGGCGGGCCGGCTGCCCGGGCTGGTGGTCGAAGCCACCACCGCCGCCCACCTCGCCGCCACCACCGAAGGGTGGCTGCTGCTGGCGAGCCTGTACCGCACGGCGTACGACGTGGCGTCGAAGCTCGGCTTCGCCGATCTGGCCACCATCGCCCTCTCCCGTATGGAGTGGGCGGCGCAGCGCGGTTCGGACGCGGTGGTCGGCGGGATGTACCGCTACATGCGGGCCCTGACCTATCTGCGCACCGGCCAGTACCGGACGGGGGAGCGGCTGGTCCGGATGGGGCTCGGCATCGTCGGGCAGGCCGAGCCCGGACGGCGGCGGGACGTCCTGGCCGGGCAACTGCACCTGGGCGCGGCCGTGATGGCCGGGCGAGCCAAGGACGGGGCGCGGGCGGAGGGGCACCTCGCCGAGGCCGGTCGCCTGGCCGACGCCACCGGTGAGGCGGTGGACGTCCACTGGCTGGCCTTCGGTCCGACGAACGTGGCGGTCCACCGGGTCAGTGTGATGGCCGAGTTGGACCGCTACGACGAGGCAGCGCGAGCCGGGCACGGGCTGTCCGTGGCAGAGGACTGGCCCGCCTCCCGCCGGTCCCACCACTACGCCGAGGTCGCCCGGGCCCAGCTCTGGACCGGCGATCTGGACCACGCCTTCGCCAACCTGCTGCGAGCACGCAAGGCCGCACCGCAGCAGGCGCGGTACCACCAGACCGTCCGGGAGACCTATGCCGGACTGGAGGCCGCCAAGCGGCGGCTGCCGGACAGCTTCCTCTCCTACGGTGCCTGGCTGGGCCACTGACTCCTCGTGATGTCTTGGCCCTGGCTATCAACGGGCGGTGACAGTCGGCGGCTTGCCCGCACTCCAGCATGGGTGTGCCACCGGCCGCTCGGCTAGTGGCGGAGAGCGCCCCGGCGACCGCTGGTACCGGTCCCGGGGCATGGCCAACGCTGACAAGGAGCGCCGACATGCACGACCATAAGTCCCTCCCTCCGCCCACCGCACCGCCCCTGGGCGGATCCGTGCCCGTCGACGTCGCGACTCTGCGGGTCACCGCCGGCCAGGCGCTGGCCGTCGGGGACGGGGCGCCGGGTCCGGGCCTCTCCGACCTCGCCGACGCGTTGCGCGGGCACGTCCAGCTCCTCGTGCCCGAGGTGCGGGCGCTGGCCCGTGAGCTGCCCGCCGAGGACGCGGCCGCGCAGGCCGCCAAGGCAGGCTGCGACGAGGCGTGGCGGCGGCTGCACACGCCCCGCGGCTTCGGGCCGGACGCCGCCCGGCACCAGGTGCGGCGGCTCGCGCGGTCCGTGCAGTCCCTCTGCGACCACTACGAGACGCTCAACCCGCCGGTGGACGCGGACGGCCCGGCGGTGCGGTGACGCGGGCCGAGCCGGGCCGGCTCGGACGGCCCGGCTTCCCGGCGGGCGGTCGGCGGTACGGGGCGTGCCCGTTCTGCCCCGAACCGGACGCCGACGTCGTCATCGCCGTCGAGGAGGCCGCCTCCGGGCCGGGCTACCCGGTCGTCGCGCACCGCGCCTGCGCCGAGAGGCGCCGTGAGCGGGTGCTCGGCCCGTATGACGCGGCCGCCTGGCGGGCCGCCGCGCTCGGCGGGTGATCGCCACACAACCCCCATGGCGACCGCACGGGTCAGGGTCGCACCCCCATCACTCGACACCCCCCGCCTCCAGGAGGACCGCATGAGCAACGACGCCAAGCACCAGGGCGACCCCGCGCCGATCAAGCCGTGGACGCCGCCGCCCACCCCGCCGTCGCCGGACGGCTCCGGCCCGAGCGAGCAGCGCGGGGGCCGGGGTTGAGCGCCACCCCTCAGAGCGGGCACGCCGCGCTCGTGGACCTGCTCCACGGGCGCGGCCTGCTCGACGAGACCTGGCGTGCGGTCTGGCACGCCGTGCCCCGCGAGCCGTTCATCCCGGCCCGCGCCTGGCGGCAGGAGCCGGACGGGTGCGTGCCGCTCACCGGCGAGGCGGACCGGCTGGCGCTGGTCCACGCCGACGAGCCGGTGATCGTGCAGGTGGACGACGGCAAGCCGGACGGGCCTTCCGTCGCCACCTCGTCCAACAGCCAGCCGTCCATGGTGGCCCGGATGCTGGGGCTGCTGGACGTGGCCGACGGGCACCGGGTGCTGGAGATCGGCACCGCGACCGGATACGTGGCCGCCCTGCTGTCCCGCCGCCTGGGGGAGAGGAACGTCCACAGCGTCGAGATCGACCCGGCGATGGCCGCCTGGGCCCGCGAGGCCCTGCGCGCGGCCGGGTACGCGCCGCACCTCGCCCACGGGGACGGTGAGCAGGGGTGGCCCGGGGCCGCCGCCCCGTTCGACCGGCTGCTGGTCACCTGCGCGGTGCGGCACGTCCCGTATCCACTCGTCCGCCAGCTCAGGCCCGGCGGGGTCCTGGTCACACCACTGGCCCGGGACTTCTGGAGCGGGGCGGTCGTCCGGTTGGCGGTCGGGGAGGACGGCACCGCCCGGGGCCGCTTCCACGGCGGGGCCTCGTACATGCCGATGCGGGCGCACCGGAAGGCCGAGGGCGCGCCCGTGGAGGAGGCGACGGCACGCCCCACGGCGGTGTGCGTCGACCCCGCACAGCTCCTGGACCTCGGCTTCGCGCTCTACGCGGGAGCCCGGCTGCCGGGCGTGAGCATGCTGCACGCCGAGGAGCCGGATGGCGGTGTACGGGTGTGGTTGCGGGCCCCCGACGGCTCGGCGGCCACCGCCGCGTCCCGGGAGGACGCCTGGCTCTACGGGCCGCGCGACCTGTGGGGTGAGGTGGAGACGGTCTACGGGGAGTACGTGCGCCTCGGCTCGCCCGCCGCCGACGCATTCGGGCTGGTGGTGGGGGCGGAGGAGGAGTGGATCTGGGTGGGCGACCCGAGCCGGCGGGTCGGCCCCGCGTAAGGCGCGTAGGGGGTTCGCCGGCAGCGAGCCCCTACCGGCCCCTACCGGTCCCTGCCGGCCCGTACCGGACCCTGCGGGCCCCTACCGTGGTAGCGGGTCCCCCTCCGGGGGCCGGCTGAAAAAGTCTGGAGCGCGACCCGTGCAGTGCAGTATGTTGCGCTGCGAAGTCCACTCGAATGCACTGTCCAGAGAAAGTCCGAGGCCCTCCGGTGAAGGACGTCGCCCAGAGCGAAGCAGCCGCCGCCGTCGCGCAGCCCGAGTCCGTCGCCGCGTATCCGGAGAAGCCCGGGAGCGGAGGGCGCGGCCGGCGTCTCGGGCCGGTGGCGCTGGTGGTGGCCGGCGGGTTCTCGGTGCAGTTCGGCGCGGGTGTCGCCGTGATGCTGATGCCGCGCGCGGGGGCGCTGGGGGTGGTCACCCTGCGGCTGCTGCTGGCCGCGCTGGTGCTGCTGGTGGTGTGCCGGCCCCGGCTGCGCGGGTACGGGCGGGCCGACTGGGGCACCGTGGTCGCCTTCGGCACCGCCCTGGCGGCGATGAACATGATGTTCTACCAGGCATTGGACCGGATTCCGCTGGGCGCGGCCGTGACGCTGGAGGTGCTGGGGCCGCTGACGCTCTCGGTGGTGGCGTCCCGGCGGCTGGTGAATCTGGTGTGGGCGGGGCTGGCGCTGGGCGGCGTCGCGCTGCTCAGCGGGGGCGGGTTCGACCGGCTGGATCCGGTCGGCGCGGCGTTCGCGCTGGGCGCGGGCGGGATGTGGGCGGCGTACATCGTCTTCAGCGCCCGGACGGGGCGGCGCTTCCCGCAGGCCGACGGGCTGGCGCTGGCCATGACCGTGGGCGCGGTGATCAGCCTGCCGTTCGGGATCTGGGAGGCGGGTGACCGGCTGCTGGTGCCCGCGACGCTGGGCCTGGGCCTCGCCGTCGCGCTGATGTCGTCGGTGCTGCCGTACACCCTGGAGCTGATCGCCCTGCGCCGCCTGCCCGCGCCCACCTTCGCCGTCCTGATGAGCCTGGAACCGGCCATCGCCGCGACCGCCGGATTCCTGCTGCTGGGGCAGGGACTGCACCTGACGGAGGCGATGGCGATCGTGCTGGTCATCGGGGCCAGCATCGGGGCGGTGCGGTCGCAGGCCGGTCCCGCCGCCAAGGCGGCGACCGCCGACCAGTAAAGCAAGCACGCTTGCTTGTTTCGTCGGGCGCTGCCATGCTCCCGGACACGCACCGCCGCGCCGGCGGCCGGGCGGCCGATGCGCCGCGCCGGCCGCCGGGGCGGGTCAGTCGTGTCCGTGCCGTCCCGGAGGGAGCGCACCGTGTCCGACGCCGCACCGGTCCTCGACGACCTGCGCGAGGAGAGCGAGGAGTTGGACCGCCTGGTGGCGGCCGCCCCGCCGGACGCCTGGGCCGCGCCCACCCCCGCCGCCGGTTGGACCGTCGCCCACCAGATCGCCCACCTGGCCTGGACGGACCGGGCCGCCCTGCTCGCGGCGACCGACCCGGACGCCTTCGCCGGACACGTCGCCAGGGCGGCGGAGGCGCCGGACCGGTTCGTGGACGAGGGTGCGGAGGAGGGGGCCGGGTTGCCGCGGGAGGCGCTGACGCGCCAGTGGCGGGAGGGCCGGGAAAGGCTCCAGGACGTCCTGCGGGCCGCCCCGGCCGGGACGCGCTTCCCCTGGTACGGGCCGCCCATGTCGGCCGCCTCGATGGCCACCGCCCGGCTGATGGAGACCTGGGCGCACGGGCAGGACGCGGCGGACGGGCTGGGGGTCGTACGGGAGCCCACGGCGCGGCTGCGGCACGTGGCCTGGATCGGCGTACGGGCCCGGGACCACGCCTACGCGGTACGGGGGCTGCGCCCGCCGGCCGGCCCGTTCCGGGTGGAGCTGACCGCGCCGGACGGGAGCATCTGGGCGTACGGGCCCGAGGGCGCGGCCCAGCGGGTCACCGGCCCCGCGCTGGACTTCTGCCTGCTCGCCACCCGGCGGGCGCACCGCGCCGACCTGGCCCTGACGGCGGCGGGCGCCGACGCCGACCACTGGCTGGACATCGTCCAGGCGTTCGCCGGGCCGCCGGGCCCGGGACGGCCGCCGAGCGAGACCGGTGCGCCGGGCCCGGGAGGGCCGCCGGCCGAGACCGGGCCGACGGTGCCGGGGCGGCCGCAGACCCCGAATGAGGCACGGCGATGAACGGAGGCGCGGTGGCGAGGGGCGCCCGGCCGTTGCGGATCGGGAACGCCTCCGGCTTCTACGGCGACCGGTTCGACGCCGTGCGGGAGATGCTGACCGGGGGCGAGCTGGACGTCCTCACCGGGGACTACCTCGCCGAGCTGACGATGCTGATCCTGGGGCGGGACAGCCTCAAGGACCCGTCCCTCGGATACGCCAGGACCTTCCTGCGGCAGATGGAGGAGGGGCTGGGGCTCGCCCACGAGCGGGGGGTGCGGATCGTCGCCAACGCGGGGGGACTGAATCCGGGCGGGCTCGCCGACGCGCTGCGGAAGCTGGCCGCCCGGCTCGGGGTCCCGGCGCGGGTCGCGCACGTCGAGGGCGACGGGCTGCCCGCGCCCGAGGGGGCGCTGACCGCCAACGCCTATCTGGGCGGCGCGGGGGTCACCGCCTGCCTGCGGGCCGGGGCCGACGTCGTGGTGACCGGGCGGATCACCGACGCCGCCCTGGTCAGCGGCCCGGCGGCCTGGTGGTTCGACTGGGGGCCGGGGGAGTACGACCGGCTGGCGGGCGCGGTGGCCGCCGGGCACGTGCTGGAGTGCGGCGCCCAGGCCACCGGCGGGAACTACGCCTTCTCCGCCCGGGAGGCGGAAGCCGATTTCCGCCGGCCGGGCTTCCCGCTGGCGGAGATCGACGCGGACGGGGGCGCGGTCATCACCAAGCACGCCGGCACGGGCGGCCTGGTGGACGTCGGGACGGTCACCGCGCAACTGCTGTACGAGACGGCCGGCGCCCGGTACGCCGGTCCGGACGTCACTCTGCGGCTGGACACCGTACGGCTGGCGCGGGAGGGGCCGGACCGGGTGCGGATCGCGGGCGTACGGGGGGAGGCCCCGCCGCCCCGGCTGAAGACCGGGACGACGCGGCTCGGCGGGTGGCGCAACGAGGTGGTGTTCGTGCTCACCGGACTCGACGTCGAGGCCAAGGCCGCCCTGGTCGAGGCGCAGATGGCGGAGGCGGTCGGCGGGGCGGCCCAGGTGCGGTGGGAGCTGGCCCGCACCGACCACCCCGACGCCGCCACCGAGGAGGCCGCCAGCGCGCTGCTCCGGCTGGTGGTCCGCGACCGGGACCCGGAGCGGGTGGGCCGGGCGGTCAGCGGGGCGGCGGTGGAGCTGGCCCTCGCGAGCTATGCGGGCTTCCACCTCACCGCGCCGCCGGGCAAGGGCACGCCGTACGGGGTGTTCGAGGCGGGGTACGCCGAGCGGGGCGCGGTCGCGCACACGGCGGTGCTGCCGGACGGGGAGCGGGTCGCCGTCCCGGACCCGCCGGACGCACGGGAGCCCGTGCCCGTGCCCGTACCGCCCCTTCCTCCCGCCCTCCCGCCGGGGCCGGTGCGGCGGGCGCCGCTGGGCCTGGTGGCCGGGGCCCGCAGCGGCGACAAGGGCGGCGACGCCAATGTGGGGGTGTGGGCCCGGGACGAGGCCGGCTGGCGGTGGCTGGCGCACACCCTGACCGTCGACCGGTTCCGCGAACTACTGCCCGAGACGGCCGACTTGACCGTCGTGCGCCATGTGCTGCCGAATCTGCGGGCGCTGAACTTCACCGTGGCCGGGCTGCTCGGGGAGGGCGTGGCCGCGCAGGCCCGGTTCGACCCGCAGGCCAAGGCGCTCGGCGAGTGGCTGCGCTCCCGCCACCTCGACCTACCGGAGGTCCTGCTGTGACGACCAGGAGCCAGGAGGGACCGAAGTGACCGTGATCGCCTCCCGACTCGACCCGCACGCGGCCGAGTTCGCGGCCAACCGGCACGCGATGCTGGAGAAGCTCGCGGCCCTGGACGCCGAGCACGCCAAGGCGCTCGCGGGCGGCGGCGAGAAGTACACCGCCCGGCACCGCTCGCGCGGCAAACTGCTCGCCCGGGAGCGGATCGAGCTGCTGCTCGACGAGGACGCGCCGTTCCTGGAGCTGTCCCCGCTCGCCGCCTGGGGCAGCGACTACCCGGTCGGCGGCTCGATCGTCACGGGGATCGGGACGGTGTCCGGGGTGGAGTGCCTGATCACCGCCAACGACCCGACCGTGCGCGGCGGTTCGTCCAACCCCTGGACGATGCGCAAGGCGCTGCGGGCGAACGAGATCGCCTACACCAACCGGCTGCCGTGCATCGCGCTGGTGGAGTCCGGGGGCGCGGACCTGCCCTCCCAGAAGGAGATCTTCATCCCCGGCGGCGCGCTGTTCCGCGACATCACCCGGCTCTCGGCGGCCGGGATACCGACGATCGCGGTCGTCTTCGGGAACTCCACGGCCGGCGGGGCGTACGTCCCGGGGATGTCCGACCACACGGTGATGATCGACGGGCGGTCCAAGGTGTTCCTCGGCGGGCCGCCGCTGGTGAAGATGGCCACCGGCGAGGAGAGCGACGACGAGTCGCTCGGCGGGGCCGGGATGCACGCCCGCACCAGCGGGCTGGCCGACCACTACGCGGTGGACGAGCCGGACGCCATCCGGCAGGCGCGGCGGATCGTGGCCCGGCTGCACCACCGCAAGGCGTACGCGGATCCACCGCTCGCCGCGCCGCCGGCGTACGACGCGGAGGAGCTGCTGGGGATCGTCCCCGGCGACCTGCGCACCCCGTTCGACCCGCGCGAGGTGATCGCCCGGATCGTGGACGGCTCCGACTTCGACGAGTTCAAGCCGCTGTACGGGGCGAGCCTGGTGACGGGCTGGGCCGCGCTGCACGGCTATCCGATCGGCGTGCTCGCCAACGCCCAGGGCGTGCTGTTCAGCCAGGAGTCGCAGAAGGCCGCGCAGTTCGTCCAGTTGGCCAACCAGCGGGACATCCCGCTGCTCTTCCTGCACAACACCACCGGCTACATGGTCGGCAGGGAGTACGAGCAGGGCGGCATCGTCAAACACGGCTCGATGATGATCAACGCGGTGGCCAACTCCCGCGTCCCGCACCTCTCGGTCCTCATCGGAGCCTCGTACGGGGCCGGGCACTACGGCATGTGCGGCCGCGCCTACGACCCGCGCTTCCTGTTCGCCTGGCCCAGCGCCAAGTCCGCCGTGATGGGCCCCCAGCAGCTCGCCGGGGTGCTGTCGATCGTGGCCCGCGCCTCGGCCGCCGCCAAGGGGCAGCCCTACGACGACGAGGGCGACGCGGCGCTGCGCGCCATGGTGGAGCAGCAGGTGGAGGCGGAGTCGCTACCGATGTTCCTGTCCGGGCGGCTGTACGACGACGGGGTCATCGACCCGCGCGACACCCGCACGGTCCTCGGCCTGTGCCTGTCGGCCGTGCACACCGCCCCCTACCAGGGCGTGCGCGGCGGCTTCGGCGTCTTCCGGATGTGAGGGACGGATGTGGAGGACGGAGACGGATGTGAGGGACGGATGTGAGGGACGGAGACGGATGTGAGGGACGGATGTGAGGGACGGACGGGAGTCGCCCGGCGCCCTTCGAGCCCGAGGAGCCCCATGATCTCCACGCTGCTCGTCGCCAACCGGGGCGAGATCGCCTGCCGGGTCCTCCGCACCTGCCGCGACCTGGGCATCGCCACCGTCGCCGTGCACTCCGACCCGGACGCCGGAGCGCTGCACGTACGGGAGGCGGACGCGGCGGTACGGCTGGCGGGCGCCGCGCCCGCCGACACCTACCTCCGCGCCGACCTGATCGTGGCCGCCGCGCTCGCGGCCGGCGCGGACGCCGTCCACCCCGGATACGGCTTCCTCTCCGAGAACGCCGACTTCGCGCGGGCCGTGCTGGACGCGGGTCTGGTCTGGGTCGGTCCGCCGCCCGAGGCGATCGAGGCGATGGCGTCCAAGACCCGGGCCAAGGAGCTGATGGCCGCCGCCGGGGTGCCGCTGCTCGGCCCGGTGGACCCGGCGGCGGCCACCTCCGCCGACCTGCCGCTGCTGCTCAAGGCGGCGGCGGGCGGCGGCGGGCGCGGCATGCGGGTGGTCCGCGAGATCGACGACCTACCGGCCCAGTCGGCGGCGGCCGAGGCCGAGGCCCGGTCGGCGTTCGGGGACGGCGAGGTGTTCGCCGAGCCGTATCTGGAGCGCGGCCGCCATGTGGAGGTGCAGGTCCTCGCCGACGCGCACGGCACGGTGTGGACGCTGGGCACCCGGGACTGCTCGCTCCAGCGCCGGCACCAGAAGGTGGTCGAGGAGGCGCCCGCGCCCGGGCTGGCCGAGGAGCTGCGGGCGGAGCTGGACCGGGCGGCCGTCGCCGCCGCGCGGGCCGTCGGCTACGAGGGGGCCGGCACGGTCGAGTTCCTGGTCGCCGGCGGCAAGGCGTACTTCCTGGAGATGAACACCCGCCTCCAGGTCGAACACCCCGTCACCGAAGCGGTTTTCGGGCTCGACCTGGTCGCCTGGCAGCTGGCCTGCGCCGAGGGGGCCGCCCTGCCGCCCGAGCCGCCCGACCCCACCGGGCACGCGGTGGAGGCGCGGCTCTACGCCGAGGACCCGGCCCGCGACTTCGCGCCCGCCAGCGGCGTACTGCACCGCCTGCGGATACCGGCCGCCGAGGGCGTGCGGGTGGACGCCGGATACGCGGACGGGGACGCGGTCCCCGTCCACTACGACGCCATGCTGGCCAAGGTCGTCGCCCACGCGCCGACCCGCGCCGACGCGGTCCGCCGGCTGGCGGGCGTGCTGGAGCGGGCCCGGATCCACGGCCCGGTCACCAACCGCGAGCTGCTGGTCCGCTCGCTGCGCCACCCGGAGTTCGCGGCCGGCGCGATGGACACCGGCTTCTACGGCCGGCACCTGGCCGCGCTGACCGAGCCGGCCCCCGGGGAGGAGCACGCGGCGGTCGCCGCCGCGCTGGCCGCCGCCACCGCCCGGGCCGGCCGCTTCGGGACCTTCCGCAACCTGCCCTCCCAGCCGCAGACCGCGCGCTACGGCGACCACGAGGTCCGCTACCGGCAGACCCGCGGCGGCGGTTGGGCCGTGGACTCCCACCCGGAGGTGTGCGTGGTGTCCGCGGCCGCCGACCTGGTCCGGCTGGAGGTCGCCGGCGTCTCCCGCCCGTACCGCGTCGCCGTCCCGGCCCCCGGCGCCGTCCACGTCGACACCCCCACCGCCGGGTACCGGCTCACCC
>NZ_PVLV01000196.1 GCF_002982015.1 Streptomyces solincola | reverse complement strand
GCCACCGCCACCCTCGTCCCGCCGCCGCTGGCCGCGCCGCCCGCCCGGCCCGACAAGCGCCGGGTCACCGTCCGGCCCGCCGTCCGCTTCCGCTCCTCCCGCCCCGACCTGGTGCTCTGCCTGCTGGTCCTGGCGGCGATCGTGCTGGTGCAGGGGTGGAACATCCAGAACTATCCGACGCTGAGTGACGACGAGGGCACGTACCTCGCGCAGGCGTGGGCCATCCAGCAGGGCGAGGGCCTGGCCCACTACACGTACTGGTACGACCATCCGCCGCTCGGCTGGATGCAGATCGCCGTCCTCACCTGGGTGCCCTCCCTGATCGCGCCCGAGTCGATGACGGTGGCCGGGATGCGGCTCGCGATGCTGCTGGTCAGCGCGGTCAGCGCGGTGCTGCTGTATGTGCTGGCGCGCCGGCTGTGGCTGCCGCGCTGGGCCGCCGGACTGGCCATGGCGCTGTTCGGGCTCTCCCCGCTCTCCGTCGTCCTCCAGCGGGAGATCTTCCTCGACAACCTCGCCGTGACGTGGATGCTGCTGGCGTTCTGCCTGGCCGCCTCGCCCAGCCGGCACCTGTGGCACCACTTCGGCGCCGGGCTCGCCGCCGCCACCGCCGTGCTCACCAAGGAGACGATGCTGGTCGTCCTGCCCGCGCTGCTGGTCACCATGTGGCGGCACAGCCACCACGACACCCGCAAGTTCGCCGTCACCGGAGCGATCACGGGCTGCGCGCTGATCGGCTTCTCCTACCCGCTGTTCGCCCTGCTCAAGGGCGAGTTGTGGCCGGGCGCGGGACATGTGTCGCTGTGGGACGGCATCACCTACCAGATGAGCCGGCCCGGCTCCGGCTTCCTGCTGGAGGAGGGCACCGGCTCGCACGGGGTGCTGGACTCCTGGCTGTACTACGACACGGTGCTGCCGCTCGGCGGGCTGGCCGGCGCGGCCCTGCTGCTGTGCACCCTGCGCTGGTCGGTCACCGCGCGGGCGCTGGCCGGGCCCGCGCTGGCGCTCGCCGTGCTCACCGTCGTCGCCCTGCGCCCCTCGGGCTATCTGCCCGCGATGTACGTCATCCAGGCGCTGCCGTTCCTCGCCCTGGTGCTCGCCGGCGGCGCGGCCTCCGTCGCCCACGCGGTGCTCCGCAAGGGCCGGCCGCTGCCCCGGCTCGTCCCGCTGCGCCGGGCCGCCGCCGCGCTGCTGGCCGCCGCCGCGCTGGTGTACGTCGTGCCGCGCTGGTACGAGGGCGACCGCACCGCCATGACCGCCGACGCCAACGCCCCCTACCGGGCGGCCGCCCGGTGGATGGCCGCCAACGTGGCCGACCCCGCCGCCACCCGCGTGCTCACCGACGACGCGCTCTGGCTCGACCTGGTGCACGCCGGCTACGAACCGGGGCTCGGCGCGATCTGGTTCTACAAGGCCGACCTGGACCCGGCCGTCGCCAGGACGCTGCCCGGAGGCTGGCGGGACGTCGACTACGTCGTCGCCTCCCCGACCGTGCGCCGCGACGCCCGCGACCTGCCCACCGTCCGCGACGCCCTGACCCACTCGGCGCCGGTCGCCGTCTTCGGCGAAGGCGAGGACCGCATCGAGATCCGCAAGACGCGCACCACCGACGGAGCGGAGGCCCGTTGACCACCCATCCCGCCGAGCCCGGGCAGCACATCCTGCCCGGAGCCCGTACGCCGGACCAGCCGCCCTCCGGAGCCGGTACGCCGCACCAGCCGCTGACCGGTGAACGGCCGCACCCCGCCGGGCCGGCCGAGCCGGCCGCCGTCACCCTGGTCATCCCGACCTTCAACGAGTCGGCCAACGTCCGCGAACTGCTGCGCCGCATCGCCGAGTCGGTGCCCGCCCGGCTCCCCTGCGAGGTGCTGTTCGTCGACGACTCCACCGACGACACCCCGGCCGTCATCGCCGACGCCGCCCGCGACTGCCCCTTCCCGGTCACCGCACTGCACCGCGAGAGCCCCGACGGCGGCCTGGGCGGCGCGGTGGTCGCCGGCCTCGCCGCCGCCACCGCCGACTGGGTCGTCGTCATGGACGGCGACCTCCAGCACCCGCCGCACCTGGTGCCCGAACTCGTCGCCACCGGCGAACGCACCGGCGCGGAACTGGTGGTGGCCAGCCGCTACCTGCCCGGCGGCAGCCGCGCCGGCCTCGCCGGCGGCTACCGGGTGGCCGTCTCCCGCGCCGCCACCTGGCTGGCCAAGGGCCTCTTCCCGCGCGCGCTGAAGTCCGTCAGCGACCCGATGAGCGGCTTCTTCGCCATCCGGCGCTCGGCCGTCGCCGACGCCGTCACCGGTGACGAGCTCAAGCCGCTCGGCTACAAGATCCTGCTCGAACTGGCCGTGCGCTGCCGCCCCGAGACGGTCGCCGAGGCCCCGTTCGTCTTCCAGGACCGCTACGCCGGCGAGTCCAAGTCCACCGCCCGCGAGGGCATGCGCTTCCTGCGCCACCTGGTCGAGCTGCGCACCGCCGCGCCGCTCGCCCGGATGGTCGCCTTCGGACTGATCGGGCTGACCGGCTTCGTCCCCAACCTCGCCGCGCTGTGGGCGCTGACCGCCGCCGGGCTGCACTACCTGCCCGCCGAGGTCGCCGCCAACCAGTTCGGCGTCGCCTGGAACTTCCTCCTCATCGAGGTGCTGCTCTTCCGCGACCGGCGCCGCCACCGCCACTTCGCCGACCGGGCGGGCCGCTTCGCGCTCCTCGCCAACGCCGACCTGGTGGTGCGCATCCCGCTGATCGCCCTGTTCGTCGGGCAGTTGCACCTGACGGTGCTGCCCGCCACCGCGCTCGCCCTGCTGACCACCTTCGTGCTCCGGTTCGCCGGCACCGAGGCGCTGGTCTACCTGCCCCGCCGGGAGCGCCGGGGCCGGCCGCGGGGCGGCGCGGACCGCACGGCTCGCCGGCCCCGCACGGCCGGTGAGGCACGTACCGAAAGGACACCCGGGTGAGACGACGAACCTCCTCGCGCCGACGGCGGCGCGCGCCTGCCCTGCTGGCCGCCGCGGCCCTGGCCGGCGGGCTGCTGCTGGCCGGCGGGCAGCCCGCCACCGCCGGCGCCAACCTGGTGAAGAACCCCGGCTTCGAGACGGCCGGCGCCGACGGGTCCGGCATGCCGTCCTGCTGGTCCCGCTCCGGCTGGGGCGACAACGACTTCACCTTCACCACCACCGCCGACGCCCGCACCGGGACCAAGGCCATGAAGGTGGAGCTGACCCGGCGGGTGGACGGCGACCGCAAGGCGCTGGTCACCGAGTCCGCCGCCTGCGCCCCGACGGTGGCCTCGGGCCGCCAGTACGACCTGTCGCTCTGGTACAAGTCGACCACCCCGGACACCTCGCTCACCCTGTTCCGGCACGACACCACGGCCGGCTGGCAGTACTGGACCGACCTGAAGACCCTCGACATGGCGGCCGTCTACACCCGGGCCGAGGTGCGCACCCCGGCGGTGCCGCCGGGCACCGACCGGATCGCCTGGGGCGTCTCGGTGTTCGGCACCGGCTCGGTCACCACCGACGACTACGCCATGGAGGAGGTGGCCACCGCCCCGCCGCCGGCCATGTGCACCGGCACCGCCGCGCAGTGCGCCAAGGGCTCCTGGCAGGTCCTGGCCATGAAGAACCCGGTGCGGTCGATGCACTCGGTGGTGCTGCACAACGGCAAGGTGCTGCTGATCGCCGGCTCGGGCAACGATCCGGCGCAGTTCGCCGCCGGCACCTTCACCTCGGCCGTCTACGACCCGGCCGAGGGCGCCTTCAAGACGATCCCCACCCCGGTGGACATGTTCTGCTCCGGGCACGTCCAGCTCTCCGACGGCCGGGTGCTCATCATGAGCGGCAACAAGGGCTATCCGTCGGCGGACGGCTCCATCGGCTACCAGGGGCTGAAGGACTCCTACACCTTCGACCCGGCGACCGAGACGTACACGAAGACCAACGACATGGCCGAGGGCCACTGGTACCCGTCGGCGACCGTCCTCGGCAACGGCGACGTCATCTCCTTCGGCGGGCTGAAGCAGGACTCCACCGGCAACGTGACGGCCGAGAAGTTCTCCGCCGCCCAGAACCGCTGGCTCCCGATCGACCAGGTCAACCAGACCTGGTCGTACTGGGGGCTGTACCCGTCGATGATCCTGATGCAGGACGGCCGGCTGTTCTACTCCGGCAGCCACACCTTCGGCAACGGCACCCCCGGCACCGGGGCGTCGATCTACGACTACGACGCCAACACCGTCACCGACGTGCCCGGACTGCGCAGGAAGGACGAGCGCGACGAGTCGGCCAGCGTGCTGCTGCCGCCCGCGCAGGACCAGCGGGTGCTGACCGTCGGCGGCGGCAACAACGAGTCCAACCCGGTGGCCAACCGGCTCACCGACATCATCGACCTCAAGCAGCCCAGCCCCGCGTACACCGCGGGTCCGCCGATCCCGCAGGGCCAGGTGGACCAGGGGCAGGGCAAGCGCCCGCAGACCGGCGACGAGGGCAAGATGTACGTCTCGGCGGTGCTGCTGCCGGACGGCAAGGTGCTGGAGACCGGCGGCGGGATGCACGACCGGGCCGACCCGGTCTTCGAGGCGTCGATGTTCGACCCGGCCACCGACACCTACCAGGCCGGGATGGCCGCCGACCCGGTGCCGCGCGGCTACCACTCCTCGGCATTCCTGCTGCCGGACGGGCGGGTGATGGCGGTCGGCGACAACCCGGGCAACGGCACCTACAACCACGACGTGTCGGTCTACACCCCGCCGTACCTCTTCAAGGGGCCCCGGCCCGCGATCACCTCGGTGATCGACGGGAGGTGGAACTACGGCGACACCCAGCGGATCACCGTGGACCGGCCGATCGCCAAGGCGGAGCTGATCCGCCCGGCGGCCGTCACCCACTCCTCCGACCCCAACCAGCGGTTCGTGGACCTGCCGCTGAGCGTGGTGGACGACCGTACGGTGGACCTCAACGTCACCGCCAACCCCAACCTCGCCCCGCCCGGCTGGTACATGCTCTTCGCGGTGGACGCGAACGGCGTGCCGTCGGTGGCGAAGTGGGTCCACCTGGGCGGTCCGGCCGCCATGGCCGCGAAGGCGGAGGGGTCGGCGCACGCCCACGACTTCGCCGGGGACCTGGCCGCCCAGCCGAGGAAGGCGCAGAAGAAGCGGGACTCGGCCCCGGTCAGCCCCCGGGTCGCCGGCTGCGACCGGCACTACGGCTCGGCCGCGGTGTGCGTCCCGACCGCCTTCCCGGCCGAGGTGAAGGCCACCACGGCCGCCCGCTGCGGGTGGCTGGCCGCGCACGACTACGGCCGGCTGAGGGTCAACGGCAAGGACGACCCGCTGCGGCTCGACCCGGACCGGGACGGCGCCGCCTGCGGGAAGGGGGACCTGCGGGTGAGGCGGTAGCCCGGCGGCAGGCGCCGCAGGGCCGGCCCGTGCCCGCGGGTGTGCAGGACCTCCCTGGCCTGGTCGGCGGCGCGGAAGATGCTCTCGGAGACGAAGTCGACGAAGCGGGCGATGTTCTCCAGGCGTTCGGCGGCCGGGCTGCCGGGGCCGAGGACGTCCACGCCCTGCCGGGCGACCTCGCCCAACTGGGCGGTGGACCGCGCGCCGGCGATCGTGGACTGGTACAGCACGTCGTCGTCGACCACGTACCGCTCCCGGCGGCGGTCGTCGCGCTCGCGGCGGATGAGCGTCTGGCTCTCCAGGAAGGCGACCGCCTTGGACACGGACGCCGGGCTGACCTGGAGGCGCGCGGTGAGCTCGGCGGCGGTGAGGCTGCCGGAGTCGGTGGTGTAGAGGGCGGCCAGCAGCCGGGCCGTCATCTTGGGCAGGCCCGACTGCATGAAGACGGTGGTGAACGTCTCCTCGTACTCGCGTACCGCCTCCGCGTCGCGCCCGTCGGCGAGCGGCGCCGCCGGCTGACCGCCGGGCGTCGTCTTGCGGCGGCGGTGGGCCCGGCGCTCGGTGGCGCGGTGGGCCAGGTCGGCGCGGTAGGCGGTGGGGCCGCCGTTGCGCATGACCTCGCGGGTGACGGTCGAGGTCGGACGCTCCAGGCCGCGGGCGATCTCCGCGTAGGCGAGCCCGTCGGCCAGTCCCACCGCGATCTGCCGGCGTTCCTGCTGGGTGAGCCTGCCTCCCGGCATCAAGGTCTCCTTCGTGGTCCGTCAGTGCCACCACCATAGCGTTCACTTCCCACCGATTGCATCGACCGCCGTCGCTGACGTTGCGTTGGAAGCTCTTCCATTGCAATGAATAATGGCATTTGAGCTGGGCGTATCAAGCATCGGTGCAACAAGTGCATTGCTGAATCTGTGAAGGCAACGTAGCGTTTCTGTTGTCGGAAACAGCACGCGACACCGCTTCGAAGGAGCGCGCCATGCACACGTACCCCACCCCCGCCCCCGTCTCCGCCGTCCTCGACATCCCCGCGGGGCACATCCGGTTCATCGCCGCCGACCGGGCGGACACCACGGTCGAGATCCGTCCCGCCGACGCCGCCGAGGGCCGCGACGTGAAGGCCGCCGAGCGGACCGAGGTGGTCTTCGCCGACGGCGAGCTGCGGATCACCGCCCCGCCCGCCGAGAACCGGATCCTCGGCTCCACCGGCTCCGTCGAGGTGACCGTCCGGCTCCCCGCCGGGTCCCGCGTCGAGGCGAAGGCGGCCCTGGCCGAGTTCCGCGGCGTCGGCCGGCTCGGCGAGGTGGCCCTGGAGGCCGCCCAGGCCACCGTCAAGCTCGACGAGACCGCCGGCGCCCGGCTGACCCTCCAGGCCGGGGACGTCTCGGTGGGCCGGCTCGGCGGCCCCGCGGAGATCAGCACCCAGAAGGGCGACCTGGTGATCGCCGAGGCCGTCGGGGGCGCGGTCCGGCTGCGCACCCAGCACGGTGACATCACCGTCGGCGCCGCCCGCGGGGTCTCCGCGACGCTGGACGCCGGCACCGCCTACGGGCGCGTCGGCAACGCGCTGCGCAACACCGGCGACGCGGTCGGGCTGGAGATCCACGCCACCACCTCCTACGGCGACATCACCGCCCGCAGCCTGTAGGACGCCCGCACCCACGACAGGAGACACCGACATGACCAGCGACCAGGACCGCCCGGAGCTGCGGAAGATCATCGAGGAGATGGCCGACTCCGGCTTCACCGGGGTGGCACTGCACGTGAACGACGAGCGCGGCGAGTGGATCGCCACCGCCGGGGCGCGCGAGCCGGGCGGGACGGAGCGGCCGCCGGCCAACCCGTACGTCCGGATCGGCAGCAACACCAAGACCTTCGCCGCCGTGGTGGTGCTGGGCCTGGTGGCCGAGGGGGCGTTCGCCCTGGACGATCCGGCGGCGGGGCTGCTGCCCGGCTACGGGCTCGACCCGAGGATCACGGTGCGGATGCTGCTCCAGCACACCAGCGGGGTCTTCAACTTCACCGGCGAGTTCTACGAGGACGGGACGGTGGCGCCGGGCATCCCCTCCACCATCGCGGGCCGCGAGTGGGTGGAGGGCCGGTTCACCGCCTACCGTCCGCAGGAGCTGGTCAGGCTGGCGCTGTCGAAGCCGGCGCGGTTCGAGCCGGGGACGGGCTGGAGCTACGCCAACACCAACTACGTGCTGCTGCGGCTGCTGGTCGAGCAGGTCACCGGCCGCTCGCTGGCCGAGGAGACCCGGCGGCTGATCCTGGCGCCGCTCGGGCTGTCCGGCACCCTGCTGCCGGAGAACGACCCGGAGGTCCCCGCGCCGCACAGCCGGGCCGGCTACCGCTACGAGGAGGACGGGCGGCAGGTCGTCGTCGACGTCACCCGGCAGGACCCGTCCTGGGTCTCCACCGGCGGGGACATGATCTCCACGCCCCGGGACCTGCACACCTTCGTCTCCGCGCTGGCGGGCGGCCGGCTGCTGCCGGCCCGCCTGCTGGCCGAGATGTGCGCGCCGCACCCCGACGCGGGCTACGGGCTGGGCCTGATGGTGCAGCAGACGGAGGGCGGCTCCACCGTCCTCACCCACAACGGCGGCATGGGCGGCCACGCGGCGCTGATGTACAGCACCCCGGGCGGCGGGCGGACCCTGACCGCCGCGCTGAACTACGTCGACGACGCCGCGCTCTCCATGGCGGCGCCGTTCCAGCAGGCCACCCGGCGGCTGGTGAAGGAGGTGTTCGACGGGGCGCCGTCCGCCGCCGGCTGACCGGTCAGGCGTGCTGGTAGGCCACCAGCGAGATGCCGACGTAGTGGACGACGAAGGCGGCCAGGGTGAGGGAGTGGAACACCTCGTGGAAGCCGAACCAGTGGGGTGAGGGGTTGGGCCGCTTGATCCCGTAGACCACTCCGCCCGCGCTGTAGAGCAGGCCGCCGACGACCACCAGCACCAGGACGGCGATGCCGCCCTCGCGCATGAAGTCGGGCAGGAAGAACACCGCGGCCCAGCCCATCGCGATGTAGCACGGGGTGTACAGCCAGCGCGGGGCGCCGACCCAGAACACCCGGAAGGCGATCCCGGCCGCCGCGGCCGCCCACACCGCCCACAGCAGCGACCGTCCGGTGGAATCCGGCAGGAGCAGCAGGGTGAGCGGGGTGTAGGTGCCGGCGATGATCAGGAAGATGTTGGCGTGGTCCAGCCGGCGCAGCACGGCGGTGGCGCGCGGCCCCCAACTGCCGCGGTGGTACAGCGCGCTGACGCCGAACAGCAGGCAGGCCGTCAGGACGTAGATCCCGCAGGCGATCCGGCCGCGGGTGGAGTCGGCGAAGGCGGTCAGCACGATGCCGGCGACCAGTACGGCCGGGAACATCCCGGCGTGCAGCCAGCCCCGCAGCCTGGGCTTCACCGGCGGCGGGTCTATCTCGGTCACCTCGGACACGGCGGTCACCTCGGACACGGCGGTCACCTCGGACGCGGCGGCAGTCATGCCGGAAATGCTACCTACGGGGGCGTAGGGAGAGCGCCCTCAGGTGGCCGAGGTCACGCCGGTCGGGGGACGGGGCTCGCCCGATCGCCGGATCATGCGCGTCACCGCCGGTAGAGCCGCAAGAACGAAGGAAAACGCGGCGGAGCACAGCAATATGAGTGGCAATGCTCACGTGAGAGGCCCCCTGGACATATGGGCGTCTCCATCGGATGATCAGATGAGAGCAGTCGGCACCGGATGAGCGCCAACGGGAAACTGACGTACAGCATCCGGGTCGCAGCCCCCACGGGGCAGACACACTCGACACCCCTCATCAAGGAGCAATCGTGGCGCGCGATAACGCGGCTCCCGCCTCTGTCCCCACCCGGCACCGGGAGCTGGTCTCCTGGGTCGACGAGATCGCGGCACTGACCCAGCCGGACCGGGTCGTCTGGTGCGACGGCTCGGAGGCCGAGTACGAGCGCCTCGCCGAGGAGCTCGTCGCCAAGGGCACCTTCCGCAAGCTCGACCCGACGCTGCGCCCCAACTCGTACTACGCCGCCTCCGACCCGTCGGACGTGGCCCGGGTGGAGGACCGCACCTTCATCTGCTCCGAGAAGGAGGAGGACGCCGGTCCGACCAACCACTGGAAGGCCCCCGCCGAGATGCGCGAGGTCTTCCAGGGCGAGAAGGGCGTCTTCCGCGGCTCCATGAAGGGCCGCACCATGTACGTCGTGCCCTTCTGCATGGGCCCGCTCGGCTCGCCGCTGTCCGCGATCGGCGTCGAGATCACCGACTCCGCGTACGTGGCCGTCGCCATGCGCACCATGACCCGGATGGGGCAGCCGGTCCTGGACGAGCTGGGCGAGGACGGCTTCTTCGTCAAGGCCGTGCACACCCTGGGCGCGCCGCTGGCCCCGGGCGAGCAGGACGTGCCCTGGCCGTGCAACTCCACCAAGTACATCTCGCACTTCCCGGAGAGCCGGGAGATCTGGTCGTACGGCTCCGGCTACGGCGGCAACGCGCTGCTCGGCAAGAAGTGCTACGCCCTGCGCATCGCCTCGGTGATGGCCCGCGACGAGGGCTGGCTGGCCGAGCACATGCTCATCCTCAAGCTGACCCCGCCCCGCGGTGAGTCGAAGTACGTGGCGGCCGCCTTCCCGTCGGCCTGCGGCAAGACCAACCTCGCCATGCTGGAGCCCACCATCTCCGGCTGGACGGTGGAGACCATTGGCGACGACATCGCCTGGATGCGGTTCGGCGAGGACGGCCGGCTGTACGCGATCAACCCGGAGGCCGGCTTCTTCGGCGTCGCCCCCGGCACCGGCGAGCACACCAACGCCAACGCCATGAAGACCCTGTGGGGCAACGCGGTCTTCACCAACGTCGCGCTCACCGACGACGGCGACGTGTGGTGGGAGGGCATGACCGAGGAGGCGCCCGCCCGTCTGACGGACTGGAAGGGCAACGACTGGACCCCGCAGTCGCAGACCCCGGCGGCCCACCCCAACGCCCGCTTCACCGTGCCGGCGTCCCAGTGCCCGATCATCGCGCCGGAGTGGGAGGACCCCAAGGGCGTGCCGATCTCGGCCATCCTCTTCGGCGGCCGCCGCGCCACCGCCGTCCCGCTGGTCACCGAGTCCTTCGACTGGCAGCACGGCGTCTTCCTCGGCGCCAACGTGGCCTCCGAGAAGACCGCCGCCGCCGAGGGCAAGGTCGGCGAGCTGCGCCGCGACCCGTTCGCCATGCTGCCGTTCTGCGGCTACAACATGGGCGACTACATGCAGCACTGGGTCGACGTGGCCAAGGACAAGGACCAGGCCAAGCTGCCGAAGATCTACTACGTCAACTGGTTCCGCAAGAACGAGGCCGGGGAGTTCGTCTGGCCGGGCTTCGGCGAGAACAGCCGCGTGCTGAAGTGGATCGTGGAGCGCCTGGAAGGCAGGGCCGAGGGCGTGGAGACCGCGATCGGCGTGCTGCCGGCCAAGGGCTCGCTGGACACCGAGGGCCTGGACCTGCCGGAGGAGGACCTCGACTACCTGCTGAAGGTGGACGCCGAGGTCTGGCGCGAGGAGGCGGCGCTGGTGCCCGAGCACCTCAACACCTTCGGCGACCACACCCCGAAGGAGATGTGGGACGAGTACCGCGCGCTGGTGGCCCGCCTGGGCTGACCCGCCGCCGGGCGGTCGGTCACCGCCCCCGCAGACCCCGCGTGCCGAGACGGCCACAACCGCCCTGACCTGTGGATCACGGACGGCTCGGCACGCGGAACGGCCCCCGAAGCCCCCTCAGGCTCCGGGGGCCGCAATGCGCTCCCGTGGTCGGGTGAGGTGAGTGGCGCCCGGTCCGCGGCCTCCCCGGTCGCTGGACCGGGGCCGTCAGTGGGCGCCGACCGGGCGGCGCTCGTCGAGAGCGCCTGCCTCCAGTGCGGCGGTGTGCGCGTCCATCCGCTCGGCGGAGAGGATCGCGGCGGCGGTGTCGGCGCGGGAGGCGGCGACCACCAGGGCGCGGCCGGCGAGCGCGTGCGCCCGGCGGTGCAGCTCGGCCGGGGCTGCGCCGGAGAGCCCGGCGTGCCGGGCCGGCGGCGCCCCGCGCAACTTCGCCACCTGCTCGGCGATGCGCTCGGCGGCGGGCTCGTCGCCCAGCTCGTCGGTCACGGCGAGCAGCGCGGAGAGGTGGCCGGCGAGCTGGATGCGCAGTTCCTCGTCGCGGGTGCGGTGCGGATACGCGGTCGTGTCGTCGGCCATCCGGTGGACCGACTTGGTGCGGATCGGTTCGTACATGGGGACGGCCTCCTGCTCGTGAACAGGAGACCATCCTACATTGGAATCTGTCTAAAGTTGAGCCCGTTCGGTGTACGGACTCCCGCCCGGGTCCGGGCCAGGGCCCGGGCTCGGCTCAGTGCTGGCCGTACCCGTCCAGGAAGCGCCCGATCCGGGTCACCGCGGCGGTGAGGTCGGCGACGCCCGGCAGGGTGACGATCCGGAAGTGGTCCGGCTCGTGCCAGTTGAAGCCGGTGCCGTGCACCACCATGATCTTCTCGGCCCGCAGCAGGTCCAGCACCATCTGCCGGTCGTCCTTGATCTTGTAGACCGACGGGTCCAGGCGCGGGAAGAGGTACAGCGCCCCCTTCGGCTTCACGCAGGTCACACCGGGGATGTCCACCAGCAGCTCGTACGCCGCGTTCCGCTGCTCCAGCAGCCGCCCGCCGGGCTTCACCAGCGCCTCGACGGACTGCCGGCCCTGAAGGGCGGCGGCGATGGCGTGCTGGGCGGGCATGTTGGCGCACAGCCGCATGTTGGCCAGGATCGTCAGGCCCTCGATGTACGAGGAGGCGTGCGCCTTCGGCCCGCACACCGCCATCCAGCCGCTGCGGTAGCCGGCCACCCGGTAGTTCTTCGACATCCCGTTGAACGTCAGCACCATCAGGTCGGGCGCGATCGCGGCGGTGGGGGTGTGCGTGGCCCCGTCGTAGAGGATCTTGTCGTAGATCTCGTCCGAGCAGACCACCAGGCCGTGCCGGCGCGCGATCCCGGTCAGCCCGCGCAGCATCTCGTCGTCGTACACCGCACCCGTCGGGTTGTTCGGGTTGATGATGACGATCGCCTTGGTGCGGTCGGTGACCTTGCGCTCGATGTCGGCGAGATCCGGCATCCAGTCGGCCTGCTCGTCGCACCGGTAGTGCACCGCCGTGCCGCCCGAGAGCGACACCGCCGCCGTCCACAGCGGATAGTCCGGCGCCGGCACGAGGACCTCGTCACCGTCGTCCAGTAGCGCCTGCATGGCCATCTGGATCAGCTCGGAGACGCCGTTGCCCAGGTAGACGTCCTCCACCGACAGCGGGATGCCCTTGGTCTCGTAGTGGCTCATCACCGCTCGGCGCGCCGACAGCAGTCCCTTGGCGTCGCCGTAGCCGTGCGAGCCGCCGAGGTTGCGGAGCATGTCCTCCAGGATCGCCGGCGGGCAGTCGAAGCCGAACGCCGCCGGGTTGCCGGTGTTCAGCTTCAGGATGCGATGGCCGGCCGCCTCCAGCCGCATCGCCTCGTCCAGGACCGGCCCCCGGATCTCGTAACAGACGTTGGCGAGCTTCGTCGACTGGGTCACCTGCATGCTCGCGAGCTTAACGACGCCACGCCGGGCACGCCCGCTCTTTGTGTGCCACCTCACCCCGCCACGGCCCTCTTCGACCAGCTCTCCACGGCTGCCGCAGCTCGCCCGGCGACACCGCCGAACGGGTGAAGCGCACCTCTGGCGCGCGCCGGGCGAGCTGCGGCAGCCGTGGAGAGCTGGTCGAAGAGGG
>NZ_PVLV01000195.1 GCF_002982015.1 Streptomyces solincola | reverse complement strand
GGTCCCCCGCCGGGGGCGTGGGGGCGGTCGGCATGGCGGTGCTCGTACTCTGCGAAGGCCCGAAAGGCCGTTTGGCGGGACCCCACAGTCTCTCCGGGAAGCGGTCGCCGGCGCAAAAGGGACCGTCCGACCGGCGTCACACGTGACCGGCGTCACGCCATCGCGGGTGCCGGCGGCGGACTTTGTGCGAAGTCCACCAAGGCGGTGGGCGCCGCTTGTCACCGGGGGCGGATGATCGGCCCGTCCGCGGTGGACTACCGTCGCCGTGTCCCTCCACCCTCCTCACCTCGCCGGAGTCCCGATGAGCACCGCCTTCGCCCCCGCCCGCCCCGGTGCGGTCCTGGCCGACCTCCTTCCCTCCAGCCGCACCCGCGACATCGCGCTGGTCGTCGGCGGGGCGGCGCTCACCGGCCTGGCCGCGCAGATAGCGGTCCCGGTGCCCGGCTCCCCGGTCCCGGTCTCCGGGCAGACCTTCGCCGCGCTGCTGGTCGGCACCGCGCTCGGCGCGCGCCGCGGCTTCCTCTCGCTCGCCCTGTACGTCGTGGTCGGCATGGCGGGCGTGCCGTGGTTCGCCCAGGCCACCTCGGGCTACGCCATGCCGTCCTTCGGCTACCTGCTCGGCATGCTGCTCGCGGCCACCGCCGTCGGCGCGCTGGCCCGGCGCGGCGCGGACCGCTCGGTGCTCCGCACGGCCGGCGCGATGGCGCTGGGCTCGCTGATCATCTACGCGGTCGGCGTGCCGTACCTGGCCCTGGCCACCGGGATGACGCTCGGCCAGGCGGTCTCCGCCGGGCTGGTCCCCTTCCTCGTCGGCGACGCCCTGAAGGCCGCGCTGGCCATGGGCGCGCTGCCGGCCGCCTGGAAGCTCATCGGCCGGAAGTGACCCCCGGGTCGCCCGCGCCGAAGCGGAGACCCCGCGAGGGGCCCAGCACCAGCGGCACCAGCGACCCGAACACCGTCTCGTGGCGAGCCCGGACCCGGTCCGGGCTCGCGGCGTTCCCCCGACGCGCCGGACGGGGACGCGGACACGGGTGAGGCCCTCCGGTCACGGGGCGCGCGTCACGGACGAGATGTCCGGACGCGCGTCCACGGGCAGTGACACGGAGAGCCTCACCCTGCCGCCTGACGGACTCCGTCAGGTTTCCCGGCCGGTCGCCGGAGCGCCTCAGACCCTGGCGGCCAGGGCCTTGCGCCGGCGGTCCAGGAACACGCCGAGGGCGACCACGACCGCGGCGACCAGCACCGACAGCGAGATGACCTGGCGGTTGGCCTCGTCGAAGAACATGTAGACCAGCACGAAGACGATGAAGCCGGCGGTCGCCCAGGTCAGGTAGGGGAACAGCCACATCCTCACGGTCAGCTTCTCCGGGGCCTCGCGCAGCAGGATGCCGCGCATCCGGAGCTGGGTCAGGCAGATGACCAGCCAGACGAAGAGCGCCACCGCGCCGGAGGAGTTCAGCAGGAAGTCGAAGACCTTGTCCGGCGAGACGTAGTTGAAGAACACCGCCACGAAGCCGAAGACCACCGACGCGAGGATCGCCCAGACCGGCACGCCCGACCGGTTGACCTTGGCGAACGCCTTCGGCGCGTCCCCGCGCTCACCGAGCGAGAAGGCCATCCGGGAAGCCGTGTAGAGACCGGAGTTCAGGCAGGACAGCACCGCGGTCAGGATGATGACGTCCATGATCCCGCTGGCGTAGGGCAGGCCGATGGAGTCCAGCGCGGCGACGTAGGAGCCCTTCTCGGTGATCGAGGGGTCGTTCCACGGCAGCAGGGTCAGCACCACGAAGATCGAGCCCAGGTAGAAGACGCCGATCCGCCAGATCACGCTGTTGGTGGCCTTGGTGACCGCGCGCCGGGGGTCCTCCGACTCGCCGGCCGCCAGGGTCACGATCTCACTGCCCATGAAGGAGAAGACGACCATCAGCACACCGGTGAGGATCGCGCCCGCGCCGTTGGGCAGGAACCCGCCGCTGTCGGTGAGGTGCGCGAAGCCCGCGCCCGGGTTCTCCGAGCCCGGCAGCACGCCGAACACGGCCAGCAGGCCGATCAGCACGAACGCGCCGATCGCCACCACCTTGATCCCGGCGAACCAGAACTCGAACTCGCCGTAGGAGCCGACCGAGATCAGGTTGGTCGCGGTGAGCACCACCATCACGATCAGCGCCCAGCCCCACTGCGGTACCGCCGGCACCCAGGACTCCAGGATCACCGCGCCCGCGGTCGCCTCGACCGCCAGCACCACGACCCAGAAGAACCAGTACAGCCAGCCGATGGAGAAGCCGGCCCAGCGGCCCAGCGCGCGGTCGGCGTACGCGGAGAAGGAGCCGGAGTCGGGGCTCGCGGCGGCCATCTCACCGAGCATCCGCATCACCATGACGACCATCGCGCCCACGAGCGCGTAGGAGATCAGGATGGCCGGACCGGCCTTGGCGATGCCGCCGGAGGAGCCGACGAACAGGCCCGCGCCGATCACGCCGCCAATGGCGATCATGGACAGGTGGCGGTTCTTCAGCCCGGCCTTGAGACCGTCAGAGGGCTGGGGATTGCCGGGTTCTCCGGGCTTCCCGCCTTCCTTATGCAGGGTCGGCTGCATGGTCATGGACAGTTCCTTACCTCGGTGGGGCACTCGGGTGACGAGCCCGTGCATTCAAACCCGAGACCGGGAGAGGTCGGAAGACCCGATTCCGTATCGTGATACGAGAGGAGGGTCACGTCCCTTGTATGTTGGTACGGACCTGTTTGCCGGTGACCATCGCACGTCACCGGCCCGATCCGCTCCGCTTCGGGCCCCGCTCCCGTACGGGCGTGCACGACGGGCCCCGGCCCGGGTGCGCCGGGGCGACGAGTCCCGACCCCGCTGACCGTTACCCGGCCGCGCCCGTGCCACACTCCCTCCATGCGCGTGTACCTCGGCTCCGACCATGCCGGCTACGAACTGAAGACCCACCTCGTCCAGTGGCTCAAGGACAACGGCCACGAGCCCGTCGACTGCGGTCCCCACATCTACGACGCCCAGGACGACTACCCGCCGTTCTGCCTGCGCGCCGCCGAGCGCACCGCCGCCGACGCCGACGCGCTCGGCATCGTCATCGGCGGCTCCGGCAACGGCGAGCAGATCGCCGCCAACAAGGTCAAGGGCGTGCGGGCCGCCCTCGCCTGGAGCGAGCAGACCGCCGCCCTCGGCCGCGAGCACAACGACGCCAACGTCGTCGCCATCGGCGGCCGGATGCACACCCAGGACGAGGCCACCGCGTTCGTCCGGATCTTCCTCGACACCCCCTACTCGGGCGAGGAGCGGCACACCCGCCGCATCGAGATGCTCTCCGCCTACGAGACCACCGGCGAGCTGCCCCCGATCCCGGCCCACCACCCGCAGGAGCCCACCGCCTGATGCCCGAGGGGCACACCATCCACCGGCTGGCCGCCGACTACTTCGCACGCTTCGGCGGCCGGCCCGTGCACGCGAGCAGCCCCCAGGGGAAGTTCGCCGACTCCGCCGCCCTGATCGACGGGGCCGTCCTCGCCCGCACCGAGGCGCACGGCAAGCACCTGTTCCTCGGCTTCCGCGAGGAGGAGTGGGTCCACATCCACCTCGGCCTCTTCGGCAAGGTGAACTTCGGCCCCCAGCCCGCCCCGCCGCCCACCGAGACCGTCCGGCTGCGGCTGGCCAACCCGCACGCGCACGTCGACCTGCGCGGCCCCACCGCCTGCGCCCTGATCGGCGAGGACGACAAGCGCGCGATACACGAGCGGCTCGGCCCCGACCCGCTGCGCGAGGGAGACGACCCCGACAAGGCGTGGCGGCGGATATCCCGCAGCCGCACCACCGTCGCCGCCCTGCTGATGGACCAGAAGGTGGTCGCCGGCGTCGGCAACGTCTACCGCGCCGAGGTCCTCTTCCGGCACGGCATCGACCCCTACCGCCCCGGCAGGGACCTCACCCGCGAGGAGTGGACGGCGATCTGGCACGACCTGGTGGCGCTGATGCGCGAGGGCGTGCGGAACAACCGGATCGACACCGTCCGCCCCGAGCACACCCCCGAGGCCATGGGCCGCCCGCCCCGCAAGGACGACCACGGCGGCGAGGTGTACGTCTACCGCCGCACCGCCATGCCCTGCCTGCTGTGCGGCACGCCGGTCAGCACCGCCCCGCTCGCCGCCCGCAACCTCTTCTGGTGCCCCGCCTGCCAGCCCGCCTGAACCGCCGGCCGCCGTACCGGGATCAGAACCCGTGCGGCAGCCAGGGCGCCACCGGCCAGCCGAACGCCACCGACGCCCGGGCCAGCGCCCCCTCCCGCAGCTCGCGCACCCGCCCGGCGGCCGCCAGCGACAGCAGCGGCACCCCGCCCAGATACGCCGAGCCCAACTCCCGTACCGACAGCGCCAGATCCGCCGCGTCCCCGGTCCGCTCGCACGACGCGCCCTTGGCATCCCCGGTCAGCCGCCAACGGCCCGCGTTCCACGGGCAGAAGTCGTCCGCGACCTCCAGCACCACGTCCACCGGCACCTGGTAGGTCCGCGCCGCCAGCGCCTCGCCGACGTCCACCAGCCGTACGTACAGCCCGTCCCGCAGCTTCGGCCGGCACCGCCGGGTGTCGGAGACCAGGTACTGCCAGGCGTCGTCCACCGGCCGCCCCCGGGTGTGCACGCTGCTCGTCAGGTCCAGCCCGAACAGATACCGCCACAGCGCCGCGTACGCCGCCGGGTCCAGCGCCTCCACATCCCGCAGCCGCACCTCCCCGGCCGGGCCGCCCTCGTCCCACCCCGGCTTCACCGCGTACCGCGCGTACCCCACCACCTCGCCGCCGCGCTCCGCGAGCACGCACACCAGCGGCGAGGCCCCGCCCCGCTCGCCCGGCGGGTCCAGCAGCGGCAGCCTCTCCCACCCCGGCGTCCGGGCGATCATCCCCGGCCGCCCCGGCACCAGCGCCGCGTACACCGCCTCGCAGGCGGCCGACGCCTCCTCCGGGTCCGCCAGCCGCAGCGCCACCCCGTCGGCTCCCCGGGGCCCCTCCGGCACCGCCAGCCCGGCCCGGTCGGTGTCGATCTCCGCACTCACCTGCCAGGTGCCCAGGCCGTACCCGAACCGCCCGTAGATCGCCGGCTCCGACGCCGTCAGCACCGCCAGCGGCTCACCCCACGCCCGTACGTCGTCCAACTGCCGCCGCATCATCGCCGACAGCAGCCCGCGCCGCCGGTGCGTCGGCGCGACCCCCACCATCGTCACCCCCGCCGCGGGGACCAGCGCCCCGCCCGGCACCGACACCCGGAACGGGAACGCCGCCGCCGTCCCCACCCACCGCTCGCCGTCCCGCAGCCCGATCGCCCGCTCCGGCACGGTCAGATCCCGCCACAGCGCCTGCTCCCGGGGCGAATCGGCCACTCCGCCGAAGGCCAGCTCCAGCATTCCGTACCACTCGTCCCAGTCCTCCGCCCGGAGGACCCGCGTCTCGATCGCCATACGCCATCCGTACCAGCCGCCTCCCGGCGGCGGCGACCCGTTTTCGCACCGCGCGGGCCGTACGGGAAGGGGCCCCCTGCACGCCCGGGCCCGGGTGGATAGGGTCCAGGCCAATGGCCCGTGCAGCGAGAACCCAGACCCTCACGGCCCGGACTCGCAAGAGAGCGCTCCGGGCCAGGATCGCGCTGCGCAGATCCGCCGTCGACTACTTCCGCGGCGACGGCTCCGACTGGATCGCCTTCGCCGGACTGCTGCTCACCGTCCCCGCCCTCGCACTGGCCACCATCGCCTTCCCCGTCTGGTGCGCCCCCTCCGCCCTCGTGCTGCCGATCGTCGCCGGCGGGCTGCTGCTGCGCCCCGCCAGCCTGCTCGGCCTCTACGCGGCCGCCGCCGCCGCGCTGATCGCCGAGTCCGTGGTCCTCGGCCCCTACACCGCCGAGGACTCCGCCGGGCGGGTCACCCCCGGCACCGTCCTCGTGGTCGCCGCCTGCGGCCTGTTCGGACTCCTCATCGCCCAGTTCCGGGCCCGCGTCGGGGTGCCCTGGCGGCGCGGCGGCACCATGCTCTTCGACCTGCGCGAACGCATCCGCGCCCAGTCCGCGCTGCCCCACCTGCCCCAGGGCTGGCACCACGAGATGGCGCTCCGCCCGGCCGGCGGCCAGTCCTTCTCCGGCGACTTCGTGGTCGCCGCCCGCACCCACGGCGGCCGCACCCTGGAGGTCGTCCTCACCGACGTCTCCGGCAAGGGCATGGACGCCGGCTCCCGCGCCCTGCTGCTCTCCGGGGCCTTCGGCGGACTGCTCGGCTCGCTGCCCCCGCACGGCTTCCTGCCCGCCGCCAACGGCTACCTGCTCCGCCAGGACTGGGAGGAGGGCTTCGCAACCTCCGTCCACCTGGTGCTCGACCTCGACTCCGGCGACTACGAACTGCTCTCCGCCGGGCACCTGCCCGCCCTCCAGCTCCACGCCGGCACCGGCCGCTGGGAGGAGACCGCCGCCGAGGGCCCGCTGCTCGGGGTGTACGACGGGGCCGAGTTCCACCCGGTCAAGGGGACCCTGCGCCCCGGCGACGTGCTGATGCTGTTCACCGACGGCCTGGTGGAGGCCCCCGGCCGGGACCTCGCCGAGGGCGTCGACCGGCTCACCGGCGAGGCCGACCGCTATGTCGGCACCGGCTTCACCGGCGCGGCCTGGCACCTCATCGAGGCCTGCGCCAAGGACGTCAACGACGACCGCGCCCTGCTGCTGATCACCCGCGACGCCTGAGCCCCCGCCGCACGGCTGCTCCGTACGACGGGGGCTGCGGGCTCGGACCTCCGGGCCCCGGGGCGGGGGATCAGTCCCGGCCGCCGCCTGCCCGGCTGAGCTGGAGGGTGCGCGAGACCGCCGCCTCGTCGCGGCCCTCGTGGCCCTCGTGGCCCTCCTGGCGCTCCCGGCCGGGTTGGGGCGCGGCGGGAGCCGTCTGACGCCGGGCCGCCGCGGCCTCGGCCGGGTCCTCCTTGAAGGCCCAGTCCATCCTCGGCTCGGTCACCCAGCGCAGCGCCCGGCGCACCGGGGACGTGCACGCCAGGGTCACCACGGTGGCCGCCGCGACGGTCAGCACCACCCGGCCGGCCGGGCTCGCCAGCCAGTCCTGGCGGTCCACCACATGCCAGTAGTCCAGCGCCTTCACGCCGAAGCCGTGCAGCAGGTAGCCGGTGATGGTGCCCGCGCCCAGCGCGGTGAACCACGTCCTGCGCTGCGGCACCAGGGCCAGGAAGGCCGCCGTCAGCACCAAAGCGCACCCGGTCAGCAGCACCAGCATCACCGGGGCGGTCCACCAGGCCATGCCCATGTCCTCCACCGGGCTGGCCCGGTAGAACCAGCTCAGCTTCATGCCCGGCGCGATCCAGTACGCGAACAGCAGCGTGGCCAGCAGGACCGGCACCGCCGCGATCCGGGCCTCCCGCCGCCGCACCAGGTCGAAGTGCTCGGGCTTCATCAGCAGGCCCAGCACGAAGAACGGCAGGAACTGAAGCACCCGCATCAGGTCCAGGTCCGACCCGGTGGCGGGGGAGAGGGAGGCCGTGACGGCGACCGCCACGGAGACCGCCAGCGGGTACTTCAGGCTCCGCCACAGCGGCACCGACAGCCGCCACAGGAACAGCGCGACCAGGAACCACGTCAGATAGAAGGGGTCGGTCAGACTCAGCGAGCGGTCCCAGTCGCCGGTCGCCCAGGAGGCGAACAGCGTGTACGCCGTCTCGAACACGAGATACGGCACGACCAGACCGGTGAGCAGCCTTTTCACCTGATCCGGCCGCCCGGCGAAACTCCGCGAGAAGTATCCGGAGACAAGGATGAACGCCGGCATGTGGAAGGTGTAGACGACCATGTAGACGGCCCGGGTCGTCCGGCTCCCGTCCATGACGAGTTCCCACGAGTGTGCGATCGCGACCAACACGATGGCCAGGTACTTCGCATTGTCGAAGAACGGGTCCCGCGCTTTGCGGGCGGGACCGGCCGACCCGGCGGCGTCGCCGCCGCCGGGCCTGGCCGCTCTGTCCACGCCGTGCGGCGGCGGGTTCGCGGCGGCCGACGCCGGGTCCTCGACCGGCGGGAGCGGGGTCTTCGGGTTTCCGTGCGGAGCCTGGAACATTCGAGGCACGCTAGCCCGGCTCGTCGCATTCGTAAAACCCGGAACGGGTTCCGCGCGGCGGGCGTGTTCTCGCTTTCGCACCGCCTTCGCCTGCCCGCATTGCACGGACTCATCCGCGTTGATCGGGGCGTTCGGTCACCGGTGCCGCACGCCGCATTACCGGCGGCCCATGCTGCGGTTTTCCTGTGAGCGATATGTGCGGATGCGAAAAGCGTCACAATCCACGGCCGCCCCCGCCCGGCCCGCGTC
>NZ_PVLV01000194.1 GCF_002982015.1 Streptomyces solincola | reverse complement strand
TACGTCTCGTGGGCTCGGAGATGTGTATAAGAGACAGGGATCAGAAGGGGAAGCGGCTGCGGCCGTGCTGGATGGAGATCCACTGGTGGGTGGTGAACGCGTCCACCGTGGCCTCGCCGTTCAGCCGGCCCAGGCCCGAGTGCTTCTCGCCGCCGAACGGCACGATCGGCTCGTCGTGCACCGTGGAGTCGTTGACGTGGATCATGCCGGTGCGCACCCGCCGGGCCACCCGCACGCCGCGCTCGACGTCGCCGGTGTGCACGGCGCCGCTCAGGCCGTACGGGGTGTCGTTGGCGATCTCGACGGCCTCGTCGTCCCCGTCGAACGGGATGAGGGTGACGACCGGGCCGAAGACCTCCTGGCGCAGCACCGGCGAGTCGGCCGGTACGTCGGTGAGCACCGTCGGGGTGACGACGTTGCCCTCGGCCGCGCCGCGCACCAGGGCGGTGGCGCCGCCCGCCACGGCCTGCTCGACGAGGGTGGTGACCGCCTCCACCTGGTTGGCGTTGATCAGCGGGCCGAGGTGGGTGGCCGGGTCGGCGGGGTCGCCGGCGACCAGCGTGCGGACCTTGGCGGTGAACTTCTCGGTGAACGCGGCCTGGACCGAGCGGTCGACCAGCACCCGGTTGGCGGCCATGCAGACCTGGCCCTGGTGGACGAAGCGGCTGAAGACGGCGGCGTCCACCGCGTAGTCGAGGTCGGCGTCGTCCAGCACGATCAGCGCGCTGTTGCCGCCCAGCTCCAGCACCGAGCGCTTGAGGTTCGCGGCGCAGACGGTGGCCACGTGCCGGCCGACCTTGTCGGAGCCGGTGAAGGAGATCACCGAGGGGACGGGGTGCTCGATCAGGGCGTCGCCGATCTCCGCGATGTCGGTGATGACGACGTTGAGCAGGCCGGGCGGCAGGCCGGCGTCCTCGAAGATCCTGGCGACCAGGGCCCCGCCGAGGATCGGGGTGTTCTGGTGCGGCTTGAGGACGACGGCGTTGCCGAGGGCGAGCGCGGGGGCGACGGACTTGATCGACAGCAGGAAGGGGAAGTTGAACGGGCTGATCACGCCGACCACGCCGACCGGCACCCGGTAGAGGCGGTTCTCCTTGCCGTCCTCCGGCGAGGGCAGGATGCGGCCCTCGGGGCGCAGCGCCAGGTTGACCGCCTCGCGCAGGAACTCCTTGGCCAGGTGCAGCTCGAAGCCGGCCTTGGTGCGGGTGCCGCCCAGCTCGGCGATGATCGCCTGGGCGATCTCCTCCTCCCGCTCCTCCACCAGGCGCAGGGCCCGCTCGAAGACGGCCCGGCGGGCGTAGGGGTTGGTCTCCGCCCAGGCGCGCTGCGCCCGTTCGGCGGCCCGGTAGGCCTGGTCGACCTCGTCCACGGTGGCGACGGTTATGGAGGCGAGCTTCTCGTCGTCGTAGGGGTTGAAGTCGATGATGTCCCACGAGCCGCCGCCGGTCCGCCACTCACCGTCGATGTACTGCTGGGCCAGGTCTGTGAAGTAGGACATGCCATCCCTTCCGGAACCGGGGCGGACCGGATGGCCGGGGGCCGGTCGGGCGCCGCCGGCCCGGACCGCGGACGCGCGGCCGGCCGCTCATGATGAGACGTCATCCTACTGATGGGTCACGGAAGTTGAACGCTTCCGATCGGATCACCGCGGGGCGGCTGCCCGAAGTTGGCGGGATCGGGACGGCGGCGGACCCGGACGCGTCAGAGAACCCGGAGCGCAAGAGGAGCCGGACGCGCCGGAGGAGCCGGACGCCTCGGAGGGGGCCGGATGCCTCAGATGAGCTGGAGGAGGCCGCGCAGCAGGTCGCGGGTCTCGGCCGGGCCGGGGCTGTCGGCGTGCAGCCGGTCCAGGGCCCGCTCGTACTGGGCCACGTCCTCCGGCTTGTCCAGGTAGAGCGAGCTGGTCATCTGCTCCAGGTAGACGAGGTCGGAGAGGTCGGACTCGGGGAAGCGCAGCATGGTGAACGCCCCGCTCTCGCCGGCGTGGCCGCCGAAGCTGAACGGCATCACCTGGAGGGTGACGTTGGGCTGCTCGGAGACCTCGATGAGGTGCTTGAGCTGCTCGCGCATCACGGCCCGGTCGCCGTAGGGGCGGCGCAGCGCGGCCTCGTCGAGGACGGCGTGGAAGTGCGGGGCGCGCTCGGCGACCAGCACCTTCTGGCGTTCGGCGCGCAGCGCGACCCGGCGGTCGATCTCCGCGTCGGAGGCGCCGGGCATGCCGCGGGCGACGACGGCGTGGGCGTACGCCTCGGTCTGGAGCAGGCCGTGCACGAACTGCACCTCGTAGATGCGGATCGCGGAGGCGGCGCCCTCCAGGCCGATGTAGGTCTGGAACCAGCCCGGCAGCACGTCGCCGTAGCTGTGCCACCAGCCGACCACGTTGGCCTCGCGCACCAGGGCGAGCAGCGCGGTGCGCTCGGCCTCGTCGGTGACGCCGTAGAGGGTGAGCAGGTCCTCGATGTCCCTGGCCTTGAAGCTCACCCGTCCCAACTCCATGCGGCTGATCTTGGATTCGGACGCACGGATCGAGTAGCCGGCCGCCTCGCGGGTGATCCCGCGGGACTCGCGCAGCCGGCGAAGCTGCGAACCCAGCAGGATGCGCCGCACCACGGAGCCGCCCGACTCGGTTGCGGTCACGTCTCCACCCTCCCCACTCGCTGATGTGTACGACGGAGCACCCCCGCGAGCCCCGAGGTGCCGGATTCTGCCACCAAAAGCTCCGAGGCGTACTCGATCGGTTACGGAAACAGCCGCGGTGGCCGGAGGACACCCCTCCGCTGCGACGGAGCAACTCCTTCCGGATCACCGGCAGATGGTCGGCGGGCCGTGCGCGGGCGGCGGATGCGGCGGACGCGGCGCGTGCGGCGGAGAAAAGGACGGGGAAGATTTGGCCCCAAGCGCCACGCCAGGGGACAGGTCGGGCGCGTGCACGTGCATCTGCCCTTGCATCGGCCAGTCGCATTCGGAACCATGGGCCCCGCGCACCTGCGTGCTCGTTCGTGTTGTCGCACCACAGCCGCGAATCCGGGGAGTGCCTCGCATGGGGACGAATGGATCGACCGTGCTCGCGCCGTTAAGGCAGGGGCTCATGCCGATCGACGCCGCGTCCGTCTCCTCGTCCGCCTCGTGCGCGCTGCCCGCCCGCTTCGAAGCGGTCCGCGGGGCAAGGGAGTTCACCAGCACGACGCTGAGCCGCTGGGAGCTGTCCGACCGGTTCGACGACGTCGCCCTGGTGGTCTCGGAGCTGGTCACCAACGCGCTGCGGCACGCGGTGCCCGAGGGGCCGGCCGGCGACCCGGGTCCGCGGGACGCCCCGGTGCGGCTGCACCTGATGCGCTGGACGGGGCGGTTGGTGTGCGCGGTGCGCGACCCCAGCTCGGAGTGCCCCACCGCCCGGGAGACCGAGGAGGACTTCGCGGCCGAGTCGGGCCGCGGACTGCTCCTGGTGGAGTCCTTCAGCGACGGCTGGGGCTGGCACCCGCTGGCCGGCACCCTGCGCGGCAAGGTGGTGTGGGCGCTGTTCCGGCTGCCCGAGCCCGCGGCCTGCGCCGGGACGACCGTACGCAGTCTGACCGCCGGCCCCTGCGAACCACCCGGGGCGCCCTGAGCGCCCGAGTCCACCGGCCGCCGGGGGGAGGCGGCCGTTCCCCCGCGAAGGCTCCGCGCCACCGGCACACCCCGGGCAGGCGCGGAGCCTTCGCCGTTACGCGCGTAGCGGCGAAGGCTCAGCCCACCAGATGGTCGAACTCCCCGTCCTTCACGCCCAGCAGCATGGCCTCTATCTCCGCCGGCGTGTAGACCAGCGCCGGGCCCTCCGGGTGCCGCGAGTTGCGCACCGCGACCGCGCCGCCGGGGAGTTTGGCGAACTCCACGCAGGAGCCCTGCGAGTTGCTGTGCCGGCTCTTCTGCCAGACCACGCCGTTCAGTTCCGTGGCGGCCATGCCGTTGTACGCGTGGTGCACTGGTCGCTCCCCGGATTGCCTGATGCGTGTGTCAACCATGCGGGATCATAGCTGCGTTCACATGCAGCCAACCGAGCAGATGCACGTGCACGCGGGGTCATCCCGTGGTTACGCACCAGGTCGCCGGCGCGGACCGGCCACAGGCCGACCTCCCCTCCAGGAGAGACGAACGAGAGCCCCGCGACGCTCCCGTTCCGGGTGACGCGTTCCGGTGGCGGCGGTCGTGCGGGACGGCCGGAAAGCGGCCTCAGGTCTCCAGGAAGGCGTCGAAGTCGGAGGGCAGCGCCTGCCAGGCGGCCGGCCCGGCGGCGAACTCCGCGTCGGTCAGCAGGCAGGAGTCGAGCAGCCGGCCGAGTCCGTCCCGGTCGAGGTCCGGCGAGGTGAACACCAGATGCTGGCAGCGGTCGCCGTGCTCCGGGTGCCAGTCCAGCGCGGCCGCCGCCCGGCGCACCGGGGGCACCAGCTCCCAGGCGGCGTCCGGCAGCGAGGCCAGCCAGGGCCCGGCCGGCTCCACGCACAGCGCCCCGCCCGCCGCGTCCCAGGCGACCAGGGTATCCGGCCGGTCGGCCAGCCAGAAGCGGCCCCGGCTGCGGGCCGCCGCACAGGTCAGCTCCTCCAGCGCGGCGTAGAGGCGGCCGGGGTGGAAGGGGCGGTGCCGGCTCCACACATAGGTGCCGACCCCGGCCGCCTCGGCCTCCTGCGGCAGCAGGGCGCACGCCGGGTGCTGCGCGGCCGCGGCGGCCTCCACGTCGAAGCCCGCGAAGGCGGCCGCGGCCAGCTCGCCTCCGTCGCCTGGGACCGGCACCTGCCGGGCGGTGGGGTGGAGCTGGGCGAGCAGCGCCCGGTCCTCGTCGTCGGCGGCCGGGCTGTCCAGGACGGCGAGCACCGACGCGTATTCGACCTGCCGGGCCCAGGTGTCGGCGACGGTGCGCCGGTCGGTCGGGGCGGCGGCCAGCCCGGCGTCCGACAGGTCGTCGCCGTTGCCCAGGCAGGGCAGCACCAGCGCCGGGTCCACCGCGGTGATCACCGCGCCGACGGCGAGCCCGGCGCCCGCGACGACCTCGGCCATCGCCTTGGGCTCGACGGAGTCCCACAGCTCGACCACGGCGAGCCTGGTGACGCCGTCGGAGGCCAGTCGCTCCAGCTCCGGGACCAGGTCCTCGCGCAGGGCGCAGCAGGCGCAGTCGTTGACCAGCGGCGTCTCGCCGGTGTCCAGCACGCCGCCGGCGCCGCGCACGGTCCGCCGCACCGTGCCGTGCGCGGCGGCCGCGGACAGGTCGTGGTGGAGCGCCACACTGCCCGGTACGGAGGCGAGCAGCCGGTCCACGGTGGCGGTGCGCGCGTCGGCGTTCAGCCCGGCGACGAGGGCGACGGACAGCGTCGGGCGGGGTTCGTTGCGAGCCATGGGCACGAGCATAAATGAAAATGATTCTCATGTAGAGCGGGTCGGGCGTGAGCCGGCTCACCCGGTCGGACGGCGGCCGGGCCGGGACGCCGACGCCGACGCCGAGCAGGGGTGTCCACCCTCCGTACCCGCTGGTAGCTTGACGCCCAGTCGGCCGGGCGGGGAGGCGTCCGGCCGGAGCCCGTGGAGGTGCAGGTGCGCAGTCCCGACCGGCCCGGCCGTCCCCTTCGTACCGCGGCCGCGGTGGCGCTCGCCGCGGCCTGCGCGCTCACGCTGGCCGGATGCGGCGGCGGCCGCGCGGACGGCGCGGATCCTGTGCCGCGCGCCGCGGAGGGGTCGGCGAGCGGCCCGGCCGCCGCCGGGACGCCCGTGCCCACGGCGACCGCCGCGCCGACCGCCGGGCGCTCCACCCCGCCCCCGCCCGCAGCGTCCGAGGCGCCGGGCCACCGAGCAG
>NZ_PVLV01000193.1 GCF_002982015.1 Streptomyces solincola | reverse complement strand
CCCGGTTCGCGGCCCAGGGGGCGGCGGACGAGCGGGAGTCGGGGCGGTCGGCCGGGTTCGAGAACATCCCGGCGGTGGTGGCGGCCGCGGCGTCGCTGCGGGCGGTGCGGGCGGAGGCGGACGCCGAGGCGGCCCGGCTGCGGGAGCTGGTGGACCGGATCCGCGCGCGGGTGCCGGAGCTGGTGGCGGACGCGGAGGTGGTGGGCGACCCGGTGCGCCGGCTGCCCCATCTGGTGACGTTCTCGTGTCTCTATGTCGACGGGGAGACCCTGCTGCACGAGCTGGACCGGTCCGGTTTCTCCGTTTCGTCCGGCTCCTCGTGTACGAGTTCGACGCTGACGCCCAGCCATGTGCTGCGCGCCATGGGGGTGCTGTCGGAGGGGAACGTCCGGGTGTCGCTGCCGGCCGGCACGGCGGAGGCCGAGGTGGAGCGGTTCCTGGAGGTGCTGCCGGGGGCGGTGACCGGGGTGCGGGAGCGGTTCGGCGCGCCGGTGGCGGCGGAGGCGCGGGCGGGCGCACCGGCGCAGGGCGGTGCGGAGCTGGTGGTGGACGCGCTGGGGCGGCGGTGCCCGATCCCGGTGATAGAGCTGGCGAAGGTGTTCGGGGAGGTGCCGGTGGGCGGGCTGGTGACGGTGCTGTCCGACGACGAGGCGGCCCGGCTGGACATCCCGGCCTGGTGCGGGATGCGGGGTCAGGAGTACGTGGGCGAGCGCCCGGCGGAGCGCGGTACGGCGTACACGGTCCGCCGGACGTCCTAGCCTCGGGGCCGCTCAGCCGAGGTGGGAGCGGACCTCGGCGGCGGCGTCATGGCCGTACGCCTTGGTGAAGCGGTCCATGAACTGGGTGCGGCGCAGGGCGTACTCCTGGGTGCCCAGGGTCTCGATGACCAGGGTGGCGAGCATGCAGCCGACCTGGGCGGCGCGCTCCAGGCTGACGCCCCAGGACAGACCGGACATGAAGCCGGCGCGGAAGGCGTCGCCGACGCCGGTCGGGTCGACCTTGGCCTCCTCGTCGGGGCAGCCGACCTCGACGGCGGACTCGCCGGTGCGCTCGATGCGCACGCCGCGGGCGCCGAGGGTGGTGACCCGGTGGCCGACCCGGCCGAGGATCTCCTCGTCGCTCCAGCCGGTCTTGGCCTCGATGAGCCCCTTCTCGTACTCGTTGGAGAAGAGGTAGGTGGCCCCGTCCAGCAGGGTGCGGATCTCCTCGCCGTCCATGCGGGCGATCTGCTGGGAGAAGTCGGCGGCGAAGGGGATGTTCCGGGCGCGGCACTCCTCGGTGTGGCGGAGCATCGCCTCGGGGTCGTCCGCGCCGATGGAGACCAGGTCCAGCCCGCCGACCCGGTCGGCGACGGCCTTCAGTTCGATGAGGCGGGCCTCGCTCATCGCGCCGGTGTAGAAGGAGCCGATCTGGTTGTGGTCGGCGTCGGTGGTGCAGACGAAGCGCGCGGTGTGCAGGACCTCGGAGATCCGGACCGACTCGGTGTCCACGCCGTGCCGGTCCAGCCAGGCGCGGTACTCGTCGAAGTCGGCGCCGGCCGCGCCGACCAGGATCGGCCGGGCGCCGAGCTGCCCCATGCCGAAGCAGATGTTCGCCGCCACCCCTCCCCGGCGCACGTCGAGGTTGTCGACCAGGAAGGAGAGGGAGACCGTGTGGAGCTGGTCGGCGACCAACTGGTCCGCGAAGCGGCCCGGAAAGGTCATCAGGTGGTCGGTGGCGATGGAGCCGGTGACTGCGATGCGCACGGCTGTGCTCCTGCGGAGTCAGGGGGAGTCGGTCGCTTGAGGCTATCGGGTCGGCGAAGCGCCCGGCGCGGAAAACTACCCGATAGTAGGGCTTTTTCGGTCCGGTTCCTGCTGCGTACGGTGCCGATATGGCTGTATACGACGCGGTACGTGAGCAGACGGTGTCCGAGGACGATCACGATCTGGCCGAGCTGAGGGGCCGCAGCGCGCGGATGGCGCCGCACTGGACGGCGCCGGTGCGCTCCGCGCCCGCCCCGGTGCCGCCGTCGCTGATCCACGGGGTGGTCGTCTCCCCCGCCTCCGCCAGGCTGGTGGACGGCATCGGGGCGTACGGGGTCTGACGGGCGCGGGGCCGCCTGCCTCTTTTCGGCGCGACCGCGGGCCGTTTCGGGGAACCGGTCGCCGGGCGCCGCCGTCCCAGGAGTGTCCCGGGCGACGGCGTCCCGGCGGTCGAAGGAGCTTGCGGTGAGTGGTGGCACGGAGAAGGAACGCCCGGCCCAGGATCCGCCTTCCCGGGGGCGTTCGCCGATCGTCGTCGCCTCGGTGGCGGCCGCGGTGCTGCTGGCCGGGGGCGGCGGCGCCTATCTGGCCGCCGCCCCCGGGGACGGCAAGGGCGGCCCGGCGGCCGCGCCCTTGGCGGCGTCGCCCGCGCCGCTGGCGCTGGACGACCACGCGGCGGCCGGGGCGGACGCCCCCGTGTCGAGCGGGACCGGGGGCTCCGGCGGGATCGCGCCCGGCGAGCCGGACCCGTCCGGGGTGGTGTACGTGGCCTCGGGCGCGCTGCCGAAGGGCCCGGAGCGCGCGCCGGTGTACCGGGCGCGCGGCGAGGTGAGCGCGGATCAGACGCGGACGCTGGCCCGGGCGCTGGGCCTGCGCGGCGAGCCGCGGGCGGTCGGCGCGGTGTGGAAGGTCGGCCCGGAGGCCGACGGTTCGGGCGGTTCGCTGGAGGTGGCCCGGCAGGCGCCGGGGACCTGGTCGTACGGCGCGTTCGGCGGGGGCTCGGACGGGTCCACCGGGGACGACTGCCAGAAGGGGAAGATCTGCGACCCGGGCGCGGGCGGCACGGCCCGGGGCAGCGGTGGTGAGGGGACGGGGGGCGCGCCGGTGAGCGAGGAGGCGGCGCGGAAGGCGGCCGCCCCGGTGCTGGCGGCGGCCGGGCAGGGCGACGCGGCGACGGACGCCACTCAGGTCACCGGGTCGGTGCGGGCGGTCAACGCCGATCCGGTGGTGGGCGGGCTGCCCAGCTACGGCTGGTCCACCGGCGTCCAGGTGGGGCCGGACGGCCGGGTCACCGGGGCGAGCGGGCGGCTGGCGGCCCCGGCGAAGGACGCGGAGTACCCGGTGATCGGCGCGGAGCGGGCGCTGGAGCTGCTGAACCGGCCGGCCCAGGGCGCTCCGCCGTCCATCGGCGGCTGCGCGACGCCGGTGCCGGCCGAGGAGGACGCAGCCGGCCCCTCGGCGCCGGGAAAGAAGGCGCTGCCGGGTGACGACGGCCGGGTGACCTGCGCTCCGGCGGCCTCGCCCGCGCCCAGGCAGCGGGTGACGGTGGACCGGGCGGTGTTCGGGCTGGCCGCGCACTTCTCCTCGGGGCGGCCGGTGCTGGTGCCGTCCTGGCTGTTCTCGGTGCGGCCGCAGGCCGGCGAGCGGCCGTTCACCATCACCTATCCGGCGGTGGACCCGAAGCTGCTGGCCCCCGCGCCGTCGGCGTCCCCGGCGCCCCCGGACGCGCCGGAGCCGGGCGCGTCGGACCCCGCGGCCGCCTCGCCGGGGCGGGTGGAGTCGTTCACCGAGGACGGGCGGATCCTGACGGCCCGGTTCTACGGCGGGGTGTGCTCCACGTTCACGCTGCGGGCCGAGGAGTCGGCCGAGCAGGTGCGGCTGACGGTGACGGAGCGGGCGACCCGCCCGGGGCGGGCCTGCATCGCGATCGCCAAGGAGCAGTCGGCGCAGGTGACGCTGAAGGCGCCGGTGGGCGACCGGCGCGTGGTGGACGCGCCGAGCGGCGAGCGGGTGAAGCGGCAGTAAGGGCCGACTGCCCGGCGCAGGGAGGCTGCCTCCCGCGCGGCGGCTGCCGGCGAGTACGACGAACAGCGCGTACGACGACGGCGGCCCTGGACGTGGTGTCCGGGGCCGCCGTCGTCGTGCTTCCGCTGCCTCGCCTCGCCGCGCCGCGGTGCCGGGAGCCGGCCGCGGCGCGCGGGGGCGGACTAGCTGAAGGAGTCGCCGCAGGCGCAGGAGCCGGTGGCGTTGGGGTTGTCGATGGTGAAGCCCTGCTTTTCGATGGTGTCGACGAAGTCGATGGAGGCGCCGCCCAGATAGGGGGCGCTCATCCGGTCGGTGACGACCCGGACACCGTTGAAGTCCTTGACGACGTCACCGTCGAGCGAGCGCTCGTCGAAGAAGAGCTGGTACCGCAGGCCCGAGCAGCCACCGGGCTGAACGGCGACGCGCAGCGCCAGGTCGTCGCGGCCTTCCTGGTCGAGCAGGGCCTTGACCTTGGCCGCGGCGGCGTCCGACAGGAGGATGCCGTCGCTGACAGTGGTCTTCTCGTCCGATACGGACATCTGCTTCTCTCCCGGGTTGTACGGAGACTGCTTGCCGACGGGTGCAACCGCCGGGGCGGCTGTTTCATTCCGGGCCGCCCGGCCGGGATCGGCGCCGGGCAGGTCGCCTGCCGCCGGTTCGCTCGTCCTTTCATGCTCGCACACCCGCTCGCGGGCGGGCACCGGCTTCCGGCAGGGGGGTGCGTCACATCGACACAATGGCCATCGTCAAAGTGACGTGAACCGGCTATCATGGATAGCGTCAATTAGACGAAAAGACTGTGGAAGAAAGGGTAGGTGCGTGCTGTGACCACCGCCCAGCCCCTGGATGTCCAGCCGACGCCGCTCGCTCTGCTGCTGCTCGGCCGGGAGGCCGACCCCAAGAGCGAGCGGGGCGTCGAGTGCCCCGGCGACCTTCCGTCGCCCTCCGACCCGGACCTGGTGGCCCGCGCCCGCGCGGCCAAGGAGAAGCTGGGCGAGAAGGTCTTCGTGCTCGGCCACCACTACCAGCGCGACGAGGTCATCCAGTTCGCGGACGTGACGGGTGACTCCTTCAAGCTCGCCCGGGACGCGGCCGCGCGGCCGGAGGCCGAGTACATCGTGTTCTGCGGTGTGCACTTCATGGCCGAGTCCGCCGACATCCTCACCTCCGACGACCAGAAGGTCGTGCTGCCGGACCTGGCGGCGGGCTGCTCGATGGCCGACATGGCCACCGCCGAGCAGGTCGCCGAGTGCTGGGACGTGCTGGCCGAGGCCGGCGTCGCGGAGGCGACCGTGCCGGTCGCGTACATGAACTCCTCCGCCGACATCAAGTCCTTCACCGGCAAGCACGGCGGCACCATCTGCACCTCCTCCAACGCCAAGCGGGCGCTGGACTGGGCGTTCGAGCAGGGGGAGAAGGTCCTCTTCCTGCCGGACCAGCACCTGGGGCGCAACACCGCGGTCCGCGACATGGGGATGTCGCTGGAGGACTGCGTGGTCTACAACCCGCACAAGCCCAACGGCGGGGTCACCCCGGAGCAGCTGCGCGCCGCGAAGATGATCCTGTGGCGCGGGCACTGCTCGGTGCACGGCCGGTTCTCGCTGGAGTCGGTCGAGGACGTGCGGGCGCGCATCCCGGGCGTCAACGTGCTGGTGCACCCCGAGTGCAGGCACGAGGTGGTCGCGGCCGCGGACTACGTCGGCTCGACGGAGTACATCATCAAGGCGCTGGAGGCGGCCCCGGCCGGCTCCAAGTGGGCGATCGGCACCGAGCTGAACCTGGTCCGGCGGCTGGCGAACCGTTTCGCCGCCGAGGACAAGGAGATCGTCTTCCTCGACAAGACGGTCTGCTTCTGCTCGACCATGAACCGCATCGACCTGCCCCACCTGGTGTGGACGCTGGAGTCGCTGGCCGAGGGCAAGCTGGTCAACCGCATCGAGGTGGACCGGGAGACCGAGAGCTTCGCCAAGCTGGCACTGGAGCGGATGCTGGCGCTGCCGTAGCGGCGGCCGGCTGTACGCAGGAGGGGCGCCCCGCATGTCGCGGGGCGCCCCTCCTCGTCGTATCCGGGCCGCTCAGGCGCGGGCCGGCTCGGGCTCGCCGTCGCCGTCGGGGCTGGTTCGGCGCACTCCGCACCGCGGGTCGCGGCCCGCTCGGCCGCGCACCCACGACGAAGCCGCCCTCGCCGGTCGCCCCGAGCGCCGGCGCGGGGCCGGGCGTACGGCGGGGGCCGCCGGTCGCCGTGGGGGTGCCGGGCGTCGTGCCGGGCGGGCGGCTAGTCGCCGCGCGGGCGGACCAGTCCGGACTCGTACGCGGTGACCACGAGCTGCGCCCGGTCGCGCGCGCCCAGCTTGGCCATGGCCCGGTTGACGTGCGTCTTCACCGTGAGCGGGCTGACCTGGAGCCGGCCGGCGATCTCGTCGTTGGACAGGCCCCCGGCGACCAGCACCAGCACCTCGCGCTCCCGGGCGGTCAGCACGGCCAGCTTCTCGGCGTACCGGCCCTCGGCCCCGTCGTCCGGGCTCTGCGCCAGGAACCGGGCGATCAGTCCCTTGGTGGCGGCCGGCGACAGCAGGGCCTCCCCCGCCGCGGCGATCCGGATCGCGCCCAGCAGCTCGTCGGGCTCCGCGCCCTTGCCGAGGAAGCCGGACGCGCCGGCCCGCAGCGCCTCCACCACGTACTCGTCGACCTCGAAGGTGGTCAGCACCACCACCCGCACCCCGGCCAGCTCCGGGTCCGCGCCGATGCGGCGGGTGGCGGCCAGTCCGTCCGTACCGGGCATCCGGATGTCCATCAGCACCACGTCGGCCCGCAGCTCGCGGGCCAGCGCCACCGCCTGGGCGCCGTCCGCTGCCTCGCCGACGACCTCCATGTCCGGCTCGGAGGCGACCAGCATCCGCAGCGCGCTGCGCAGCAGCGCCTGGTCGTCGGCGAGCAGCACCCGGATCGTCACACGCCCTCCCCCGTACGCGAGCGCCCGGTCAGGTCCCGGGGCCGGTCAGGGGCAGTATCGCCTGCACCCGGAAGCCGCCGCCGGGGCGGGGTGCGGTGGTCAGCCGGCCGCCCAGCGCGGCGGCCCGCTCCCGCATGCCGAGCAGGCCGTGCCCGCCGCCGTCCGCGTCGGCGCCGCGCGGGGTGCGGCCGCCGCCGTCGTCGAGGACGGTGACCTCCAGCGCGCCGCCGAAGCGCACCACGCTGACCTCGGCGCGGGCGCCGGGCCCGGCGTGCTTGCGCACGTTGGTCAGCGCCTCCTGGACGATCCGGTAGGCGGCCAGGTCCACGGCGGACGGCAGCGGCTCCTCGTCGGCGCGGACCAGCCGCACCGGCAGCCCGGCGTGCCGGAAGCCCGCCAGCAGTCCGTCCAGCAGGGCCAGGCCCGGGGCCGGTTCGGTGGGGGCCGCCGGGTCGCCGGACTGGCGCAGCAGCCCGACCGTGGCACGCAGCTCCTCCAGCGCCGACCGGCTGGCGGTGCGCACATGCGCCAGCGCCTCCTTGGCCTGGTCGGGCCGCCGGTCCATGACGTGGGCGGCGACCCCGGCCTGCACGTTGACCAGGGCGATGTGGTGGGCCACCACGTCGTGCAGGTCGCGGGCGATCCGCAGCCGCTCCTCGGCGACCCGGCGGCGGGCCTCCTCCTCCCGGGTGCGCTCGGCCCGTTCGGCCCGCTCCCGGATGGCGTCCACGAAGGCCCGGCGGCTGCGGACCGCGTCGCCCGCGGCGGCGGCCATCCCGGTCCAGGCGAAGACCGCGAGGTTCTCCTGCCCGTACCAGGGGTCGGGGCCGCACGCCATCGCCGCGCCGGTGAGCACCGCCATGGTCGCCAGGCCCACCCGCCAGGTGGTGGGCCGGTCGGTGCGGGCGGCGACCGTGTACAGGGCGACGACGGCGCTCATGGCGACCGGGCCCGCCGGGTCGCCGCCGGCCAGTTCGGCGACGGTGACGGCGGAGGTGAACGCCAGCACCCGCAGCGGGGCCCGGCGGCGTACCACCAGCGCGGCGGCCCCCGCCGCCATCAGCAGCACGCTGGGCGGGTCGGGCGTCCGCTCCCCGAAGGCGGGCCCCGCCCGGCCCGTGCGGGTCGACGTAGGAGCCGGCGACCATGCAGCCCAGCACGAGCAGGGCGATCAGGGCGTCCAGCGCCGGCGGATGCCGCCGGGCCCAGCGGCGCTGCCGCGCGCCGGCGGACCGCGGGGCGGCGGCGGGCTCCGGGGA
>NZ_PVLV01000192.1 GCF_002982015.1 Streptomyces solincola | reverse complement strand
CTGGGTGCGGGGTCGAGATCCTGGGTCGGGATCCTGGGCGGGGGCGGGCGGACCCGCACCCTGTAATTCTATACAACCGATGGCATGGCTATGCGAACCCAGGGTCCCGATTGCGACACCGCTCCCGATACCGCTCGCGACGCCGATCCCGGCACCGATCCCGGCATCGACACCGACACCGATCCTGACACCGGCCGGCGGCCGCTACCCGATCCCGGGGTCCGGGTCGCGCTCCACCGGGCAGCTCATACAGCGCGGGCCGCCCCGCCCCCGCCCCAGTTCACTACCCGGGATCTCGATCACCTCGATCCCCTCCCGGCGCAGATGGGTGTTGGTGGTGACGTTGCGCTCGTAGGCGACGACCACCCCGGGCTCGACCGCCAGCACGTTGCAGCCGTCGTCCCACTGCTCCCGCTCGGCCGCGTGCACGTCCTGGGTGGCGGTGAGCACCCGGATCGCCGGCAGTCCCAGCGCCGCCGCGATGGCGCTGTGCATGTGCTGCGGCGGGTGGTCGGTGACCTTGAGCGAGCGGCCGCCCTCGCCGGGCTCGATGGTGTACGAGCGGAGCATGCCGAGTCCGGCGTACTGGGTGAACGTGTCGTGGTCGACCATCGTCATCACCGTGTCCAGGTGCATGAACGCCCGGCTCTTCGGCAGGTCGAGCGCCACGATGGTGCGCGCCGAACCGGCGGCGAACAGCCCGCGCGCCAGCATCTCCACCGCCTGCGGGGTGGTCCGCTCGCTCATTCCGATCAGCACCGCGCCGTTGCCGATGACCAGCACGTCGCCGCCCTCGATGGTGGACGGGAAGTCGTCCTGCCCCTCCGACCAGTGGTGGAACGAGCCGGCCTCGGGCCCGGTGAACAGCGGGTGGTGCTTGTAGATCGCCTCGAAGTGCACGGTCTCGCGCTGCCGGGCCGGCCAGCGCATGGCGTTGATCGACACCCCGTCGTAGATCCAGGCGGAGGTGTCCCGGGTGAACAGGTGGTTGGGCAGCGGGCGCAGCAGGAAGTCGTCCAGGTCCATCACGTGGAAGCGGACCGACACCGGCTCGGCGTACCCGGCCAGGAACTCCCGCTTGGTCATCCCGCCGACCAGGGCCTCGGCGAGCGCGGGCGTCTCCATGCCTTCGAAGACCGCTCTGATCGGGTCGGCGGCCAGCGGCCCGTACTCCTTGACGTCGAAGACCCGGTCCAGGACCAGTTTGCGGGCCGCCGGCACCTCCAGCGTCTCCGCCAGCAGGTCGCCGAAGAGGTGGACCTGCACCCCCCGGTCGCGCAGCACGTCGGCGAACCCGTCGTGCTCCTGGCGGGCCCGGCGCACCCAGAGCACGTCGTCGAAGAGGAGCGCGTCCTTGTTGCGCGGCGTCAGCCGCTTCAGCTCCAGATCGGGACGGTGGAGGATGACGCGGCGCAGCCGCCCGGTCTCTGAGTCGACATGGAATCCCATGCCTTCATCCTGACCGCGCCGCCCCCTCGTTACCCGGCGAAAGCCGGACCGTTCCGCACCCGTGGCCGGCTTGTGCCGGTACGCCGGACAGCGCCGTACGCCGGACAGCACCACCGTACGCCGGACAGCGCCGTACGCCGGGCGGAGCCGTACGCCGGACAGCGCAGCGCCGTACGCCGGGCGGCGCGCACCGCCCGGGGGCCGGGGAGTGGGTGCGCACCGGGCCCGGGCCCCCGGCCGGCCCCGCTACAGCCGCGGGTCCACCGGCTCCGACTCCAGCGCCAGGACGCCGAAGACCGCCTCGTGCACCCGCCAGAGCGGTTCGCCGTCCGCCAGCCGCTCCAGCGCCTCCAGCCCGAGCGCGTACTCGCGCAGCGCCAGCGAGCGCTTGTGCCCCAGGTGCCGTGAGCGCAGCTTCTCCAGGTGGTCGGGGCGGGTGTACTCCGGGCCGTAGACGATCCGCAGGTACTCCCGGCCGCGCACCTTGACGCCCGGCTGCACCAGCCTGCCGCGCCCGTCCCGGGCGAGCGGGGCGAGCGGCTTGACGACCATGCCCTCGCCACCCGCCCCGGTCAGCTCCAGCCACCAGTCGGTCGCCGCGCGCACCGCCCGCTCGTCGCCGGTGTCCACCACCACCCGCCGGGTGCTCCGCAGCAGCCCGGTGGTGTCGTGCTCCACCAACCGGTCCAGCCAGGCGAGTTGCTCGTCGTGCGGGACTCCCGCCAGCGAGCGGCCCTGCGCGGCGAGGATCTGGAACGGTGCGAACCGCACCCCGTCCAGCCCGTCCGTCTCCCAGCAGTAGCGCCGATAGGCGTCGGTGAACGCGCCCGCGTCGGCGGCCCGCTCCCGCTGCCGGCCCAGCAGCGCGCCGACGTCCGCGCCCCGCCCGGCGGCCCGCTCCAGCGCGTCCACGGCGGCCGGGAAGACCGCGCCGGAGGCCGCGCCGACCGCGGCGTACTGGGCGCGCAGCAGGCCGGACGCCTTCAGCGACCACGGCATCAGCTCACCGTCGAACAGCAGCCAGTCGGTGTGCAGCTCGTCCCAGAGTCCGGCCGCGCCGACGGCCGTGCGCAGCCGGCGCAGCACCTCCTCGGTGAGCGCCGGATCGCCCAGGAACGGCCGGCCGGTGCGGGTGACCAGTGAGCCGGTGGGCCCGTCCACGCCGAACCGCTGCCGGGCCGCGTCGGCGTCCCGGCAGACCAGGGCGACCGCGCGGGAGCCCATGTGCTTCTCCTCGCACACCACCCTCGCCACACCGTCCGCCCGGTACTGGGCGAACGCCTCGGCCGGGTGCTCCAGGAAGCCGTCCGTCTTCGAGGTGGGCACGGGGGCCATGGTGGGCGGCAGGTAGGGCAGCAGCCGCGGGTCGACGGCGAACCGGCTCATCACCTCCAGCGCGGCGGCCGCGTTCTCCTCCCGGACGGCGACGTTGCCGCCGTGCCGGGTCTCCACGGTGCGCCGCCCCGTCACGTCGGCGAGGTCCAGCGGGCGGCCCTGGTGCCCGCCGGGGGCCTCGGACGCCAGCGGCCGCACCGGCTCGTACCAGACCTGCTCGGCCGGTACGTCGACGATCTCCCGTTCCGGCCAGCGCAGTGCGGTCAGCCGCCCGCCGAAGACCACGCCGGTGTCCAGGCAGATGGTGTTGTTGATCCAGCTCGTGCGCGGCACCGGGGTGTGCCCGTAGACGACGGCCGCCGCGCCCCGGTAGTCCTCCGCCCACGGATAGCGCACCGGCAGGCCGAACTCGTCGGTCTCGCCGGTGGTGTCCCCGTACAGCGCGTGGCTGCGCACCCGTCCGGAGGTGCGGCCGTGGTACTTCTCCGGCAGTCCGGCGTGGCAGACCACGAGCCTGCCGCCGTCGAGGACGTAGTGGCTGACCAGGGAGTCGACGAAGGCCGCCACCTCGGCGCGGAACTCCTCGCTCTCCTCGCCGAGCTGGGCGACGGTCTCGGCCAGCCCGTGGGTCTCCTGGACCTTCTTCCCGCGCAGCCACCGGCCGAGCTTGTTCTCGTGGTTGCCGGGCACGCAGAGCGCGGTGCCGCCGGCGACCATGCCCATCACGCGGCGCAGCACGCCGGGGCTGTCCGGGCCCCGGTCGACCAGGTCGCCGACGAAGACGGCGGTACGCCCTTCGGGGTGCGCCCCGTCCTCGTACCCCAGCCGGGCGAGCAGGGTCTCCAGCTCGGCGGAGCAGCCGTGCACGTCGCCGATCACGTCGAACGGGCCGGTGAGGTGGCGCAGGTCGTTGTAGCGCCGTTCCAGGACGACTTCGGCGCTCTCCGCCTCGGCGGGGTCGCGCAGCACGTGGACCTTGCGGAAGCCCTCGCGCTCCAGGCCGCGCAGCGAGCGGTGCAGTTCGCGCCGGTGCCGCTGGATGACGTGCCGGGGCAGGTGGGCGCGGTCGGGCCGGGCGGCGTTGCGCTCGGCGCAGAGCGCCTCGGGCATGTCCAGGACGATGGCGACGGGCAGCACGTCGTGTTCCCGCGCGATCCGGACGAGCTGCCGCCGGCTCTCCTGCTGGACGCTGGTGGCGTCGACCACGGTGAGCCGGCCGGCGGCGAGCCTCTTGCCGACGATGGTGTGCAGCAGGTCGAACGCCTCGGCGCTGGCGCTCTGGTCGTTCTCGTCGTCGGCGACCAGTCCGCGGCAGGCGTCGGAGGAGACGATCTGGGTGGGCTTGAAGTGCCGCCGGGCGAACGTGGACTTGCCGGAGCCGGTCGCGCCGATGAGCACCACCAGGGACAGGTCGGTGACGGGCAGCCTGCGGCCCGCCGGGGTGGTGCCGGGGTCGGTCATGCCGCCGCTCCTGCCGTGTCCGTGGTGGTGTCGTCCGCGGTGGTGTCGTCCGAGGCGGCCGCGTGGGCGGCGGCCGGTTCGGGGGCGGCGTCCCGGGTGAACACCGCGAGCTGGGTGGGCGGCCCGACCTCCGGGTCGTCCGGGCCGACCGGGCGGAAGGCGACCGCGTAGCCGTGCCGGTCCGCCACCGTCTGTGCCCAGGCGCGGAACTCCGCCCGGTCCCACTCGAAACGGTGGTCGCCGTGGCGGACGTGCCCGGCGGGCAGCGACTCCCAGCGCACGTTGTACTCCACGTTCGGCGTGGTCACGACGACCGTGCCGGGGCGGGCGGAGCCGAAGACGGCGTACTCCAGCGCCGGCAGCCGCTCGGCGTCCACATGCTCGATCACCTCGCTGAGCACCGCCGCGTCATGGCCGCCGAGCCGCTTGTCGGTGTATGTCAGGGAGCCCTGGGTGAGGGTGACGCGGGCCGCCTGCCGCTCGCCCATCCGGTCCAGCCTCAGCCGCCGGGCGGCCACGGTCAGCGCCCGCACGGACACGTCCAGGCCGGTGACCCGGGTGAACGCCGGGTCCTTGAGCAGCTCCTGCACCAACTGGCCCTGTCCGCAGCCCAGATCCAGCACCGTACGGGCTCCGCACTCGCGCAGCACCGCGAGGATCGCCTCGCGCCGCCGCACCGCCAGCGGGACCGGCCGCTCCTCGGTGTCGGCGCTCTCGTCCACGGCGTTGTCGACGTCCTCGACCGCCAGGTCGTCGCTCTCCGCGAGCCGGACCAGCTCCAGCCTCTGCGTCGCCTGCCGGGTCAGGCCCCAGCGGCGGGACAGATAGCGGCTGGTGATCAACTGCCGTTCCGGGTGGGCGGCCAGCCAGCCGTCGCCGGCCCGCAGCAGCTTGTCGACCTCGTCGGGCGCGACCCAGTAGTGCTTGGCGTCGTCCAGCACCGGGAGCAGCACGTACAGGTGGTTCAGCGCGTCGGCGAGCCGCAGCTCGCCCGCCAAGGCCAGGGAGACGTACCGCGAGTCGCCCCAGCCGGGGAAGTGCTCGTCCAGCACGATGGGCCGGACGTCCATCCCGCTCCAGCCGAGCGGACCGAACAGCGCGCGCACCAGGTCCGCGCCGCCGCGCGCGGGCAGCACCGGGATCTCGATCCGCAGCGGCAGGGGGTCGGCGGCCCGCTCGGGCCGGGCCTGGCACACCCCGCGCAGCGCGCTCTTGAAGACGGAGCTCAGCGCGACGGCGAGCAGCGAGGAGGCCGCGTACGGGCGGTCGTTGACGTACTGCGCGAGCGCCGCGTCGGGTGCGCCGCCCCGGCCCCGGCCGCCGCTCTGGGAGCGGCGGACCAGGGCCACCGGGTCGACCTCCAGCAGCAGCGCCGCCGTGCAGCGCTCCTCGGACGCCTCCGGGTAGAAGACGTGCGCGGTGCCGTGCGCGGTGGAGAACGCCTGCGCCCGCTCGGGATGCTTGTGCAGCAGGAAGCCGAGGTCGGTGGCGGGGCGCTCACGGGAGCCGGTCGTGCTGATCGTCAGGAACACACGTCCGAGTATCGCGCCGGGAGCACACCGCCACCAGGCATTTTGTGTCCGGTCGGGATCAGCCCAACTGGGACATGACCTGCGAGGAGATTACCTCCAGGTGGTCCAGGTCATGCAGGTCCAGCACCTGGAGGTAGACCCGGGAGGAGCCCAGCTCCGCGTACCGGCCGAGCTTCTCCACGACCTCGGCGGGCGAACCGGCCAGGCCGTTGGCCTTCAGCTCCTCCGGTTCGCGGCCGATGGCGGCGGCCCGGCGGGCCACCTCGGCGTCGTCCCGGCCGACGCAGACCACCAGCGCGTTGGAGTACACCAGGTCGTCCTGGCCCCGGCCCGCCTCCGCGGCGGCGGCGCGGACCCGGTCGAACTGCTTGCGGGTGTCCTCCAGCGAGCCGAACGGCATGTTGAACTCGTCGGCGTACCGGGCGGCCAGCTTGGGCGTGCGGGTCGCGCCGTGCCCGCCGATCAGCACCGGCACCTTGGACTGCGCGGGCTTGGGCAGCGCGGGCGAGTCGGTGAGCTGGTAGTAGGTGCCGTCGTAGGAGAAGGTCTTGCCGGTCTCGGTGGCCCACAGCCCGGTGACGACGGCGAGCTGCTCCTCCAGGCGGCCGAACTTCTCCTTGGGGAAGGGGATGCCGTACGCCTTGTGCTCCTCCTCGAACCACCCCGCGCCGAGACCCAGTTCGACCCGGCCGCCGGACATCTGGTCGACCTGGGCCACCTGGATGGCCAGCACGCCCGGCAGCCGGAAGGTGCCGGCGGTCATCAGGGTGCCGAGCCGGATGCGGCGGGTCTCCCGAGCCAGTCCGGCCAGGGTGATCCAGGCGTCGGTCGGCCCCGGCAGCCCGTCCGCGGAGCCCATGCTCAGATAGTGGTCCGACCGGAAGAAGGCGTCGAAGCCCAGGTCCTCGGTGGCCTTGGCCACCGTGAGCAGCGTGTCGTAACTGGCCCCCTGCTGGGGCTCGGTGAAGATGCGAAGATCCATGCCCTCCATCCTGCACCGCCGCCCGCACCGCAACCCCCACACCACCGGTTCGGAGGTACCGCCCCTCCAGGCCCCTCAGCCACGCCGGGGCTGTCCGAAGCGCAGCACATCGCGTCCCAGCGGGTACTGGTCTCGTCGCTCGCCACTGCCTGCCGAGTCGATGGAGACGGGCATGCCGTTCTCGAGGTCCGACAGCAGTTCCTCGGTGACGGGCGGGGTGGTCCCTTCGAGAGTGAACCTCTCCAATTCGAAGGGCAGACCGTCGGAGTCCAGCATGTCCGGCGCGTTCATGACCTGGAAGTGAAGGTGGGGCCCGGTGGAGTTCCCGCTGTTGCCGAGCCGCCCGAGCACCTGCCCCTTGCGGACCCGGTCCCCTGCCTCGGCTTGTACGCTCCCGGGAACCAGGTGCGCGTACCCCGCGTACCGCCCGTCACCGATGTCCACGATGACGTAGTTCCCGTCGGCATCCTCGAAGGAAGGGGCGGGAGGCTTGCCGGGCGTCTGGTCGGGCACGTCGTTGCGGGACGCCACCACCACACCGTCCGCCACCGCCAGGACGGGAGCGTTGTAGAACACCCAGTTCTTGTTGACGCTCGGGTCCCCCTTGACGAGGCGTCGCCCGGGGTCCGAGCCGTTGAAGTCGATCGCGAACCGCTCACCCAGCTTGAGTGAGTTGTCGACAGGCTGTGCGGCGCGCCGGTGCGGGCCGTCGCAGCAACTGCCGACCGCGATCCAGCCGGGGCCGCGGAGCGGAGGGCTCAGCTTGACCGGCTGGCGGGTGTCCACGGCGGCCACGGCTCCGTCCTCCGAGAAGGGAGTCGGCAGCGGCAGCTCCTCGGGGACGTCGAGGTTCACCGCGTGCGTGATCTTCGAGGGAGGCGCCCCTCCGGGGAGGGTCACATCCATCCACACCACACTCGTGGAGGACGCGGGGATGGTCGTCCCCGCCTTGTCGGGCTGCGTCATGGGAGTCATCGCGTTCGTGAGACTGCTGCCGCTCAGCCTGGCGATGTCCTTCCTGGTCTTCTCGTCCTTCGACGTCACCGTCTTCACGGTGACCGGCCCGGCGAGGGCGTTGGTCAGTCTCAGTTCGTACACCAGGTGGACCTTGCCGTCGGTCCCCTCGAACCAGCGCGGCGGAGTGGGGACCGCCATCAGGAGCGGAGTCACGGTGAGCTTGGAGGGGGCGTCCGCCGCCGGCGCGGTCGGCGCCGCACCCCAAAGCAAGACGACGGCGGCGGTGGCGAGGCTCACGCCCAGGACGGACGGGGACGGCTGCCGCATGGTGTTCTCCTCACCGCTTCGGGGCTCCGGGCCGGGAAGCAAGGGGGGTCTCGATGTCCTGCACCCCGGCGCGGGAAGCCCTCCGGGCGGGAACGAGCGGGGACCTGGGGGCAGGGACGCACCCGTGCGTCCTACTTGATGAAGGTGCCGGGGGCCGGCAACACGCCGGACAGGAGGTACCGGTCGATGGCGTCGCGGGTGGGTCCGGCGTGCGTGTACGAGGTGTGTCCGGCTCCGTCGCGCGTCAACAGGACGGAGTTCGGCATTTGCGTAGCCATCAGTTGAGCCCACGCGTAGGCAGTCGAGGGGTCGTAGAGCGCGTTGACGATGAGTGCGCGGGTCTGGTTCGGCGCGGCGGGTTTCGGGGGGTTGGTGAAGGCGGTAGGCCAATCGGTGCACTGTGCGATGTACTGGTAGCTCTGGCCGGCGCCCTGCACGTGCGGTGAGACGACCTTGCCCAGGGCGATCTGCGCCTTCAGGGCCGGGTATCCCTTGAAGTCGGCGCGATTGTCGAGGCATCCGACGGCCAGACCGGAGAACGCCGCGTCCGTCTGCTGTTCGATGATACGAGGGGAGAACGCCGAAGCGTCGCCCTGTTCCGCGGACTTCAGCGCGTCCCCGAGCTCCCGCCAGCCCGGATAGCCCATCTGGGGGAGGCCGCTGGGAAAGAGGAGGTACCCCTGGGCCGCGAACCGGATGTCCTCGCCCGTCACCGATGTGCGGCAGGCGGCGCTCTTGGCGCAGACGGCGGCGGGGATCGGCTCTGCGTCAGCCTTGCGCACCAGCTCGGAGAACGCGGCGAGGACGTCGCGCCCCTTGAGCGCGCAGTCCGTGCTCCTCGCGCACCACTGGGCGAAGCGCCCCAGTGTGGCCTCGTACGCCACGGACTCGTTCTCGTTGAAGGAAGACGCCTCCAGCGAGTGGACGAGGGCCCCGTCGAGCACCATGCGCCGCACGTTCTCCGGGTACAGCTGGGAGTACTGCTGGCCGATCTCCGTTCCGTAGGACAGACCCAGGTAGTTGAGCTTCCCCTCGCCGACGGCGTTGCGGAGGGCTTCGAGGTCTCGCGCGACGCTGACGGTGTCCATGAAGCGGACAGCGGGGCCGGTCAGTTCGAGGCAACTCCTGCCAAGCCTCTCGTACTTGTCCGCCATCTGCTCGTACTGCTCGGCGGACGTCGGGAAGAGGGACACGCGGGGCGAATTCCAGATCTCGTTGTCGCACCTGACCGCGGGTCGACTGGACGCCACGCCGCGAGGGTCGAATCCGACGAGGTCGTACCGGCTGCGGACGTCCTTTCCGAACATCCCGCCCTTGGCGGCCTCGGTGGCGACCCACTGCGTCCCGGACCCGCCGGGGCCCCCGGGGTTGAAGACCAGGGTCCCGATCCTTTCGGCCCGAGCCGTGGCGGGCAGCCTGTTGACTCCGAAGCTGATCTTCTTCCCGGAGGGATCCCGCCAGTCCATCGGGACCTCGACCTGTGCGCATTGCAGAGTTCGGGCGGAGGGCGCAGGGCACGGCTTCCAGTCGATGGCCGGCGCAGCCGCTGACGCGCGAGGAACCGCGAAGGCCACCGTCGCAGCCATGAGCAGGACCGCGGCTGCGAGCACCGCCGTGACAGGGATACGGGATCCGGTACGCATACGTCGCTCCCCACGTCGCCACACTCAGGGATCTGCGCAGATCAACAGCGTACTCCGGGTCCCTCTGACGCGCCTCCCGGCTTGCGCGGCGCAGACCGGCCCGGTAGACGGCGGCGCGGGCGTCGGCAGCGATTGGCGCCCGGGGGCCGCCGTGCCGTCAACCCGGTCCCGTCGGCGAGTCGGCGGGGTCGGAGAGGCCGGGCAGCCCGGTGAGGTCCGCCAGGTCGGTGAGGTCGAGCGAATCCCGGGAGCCACCGGACGGTCTGGCGCGCTCGCGGACGGCGAGGCGGTGGAGCATGGCGCGCACCCGGTCGCCGGCCTCGTCGGCGGCGTCGATGGCCTCGACGCAGGCCCAGTACATGGCCTCCTCGTCGGTGGCGCAGGCCACTGAGACCAGGGCGATGCCGACCTCGCCGAGGAGGGCGGCCAACTGCCGCAGCGCCGTGGCCAGGTCGGCGATGCCGGACAGCTTGGCCGAGCGCGGGCCGCCGGCGGCGCGCAGGGCCGGGTGGTCGGGGACCCGGTCGCCGCCGGCGGGGGCGGTCTCGGCGAGGGCGCTCGCCTCGCCCCGGAGCTCGCGCGGCCCGGTGGCGGCGAGGTGGTCGCCTATCGCCTGGGCCAGGCACTGGGCCTGCCAGGCCTCGGCCAGGACGTCCTCGGCCGCCCGGCTGTTCATGAGTGAGTGCCGACCGGACTGGATGAGCCGCTCCGCGTCCATGTACGCGCCCCCGTTCGTACGACTACCTGCCCACCTGTTCACTACCCACAGTGAAGGGAAACTGACCCCAACGCCAGGGGAATTCGGAAATCTGTGGACAGGAGGCTCAGTGGGGATACCTAGCTCACTCCGTAGAGTGACGACCGGCGCGGCCCGGGGGGCGGTCGACCGGAAAGCGGACCTCGTTTCGGTCGATCTTCGCCGAGAGCGCGGTCAGCGGGTCCACGCCGAGCCGGGCGCAGAACTGGAGCAGGTACGCCAGCACGTCGGCGACCTCGTCCTCGACGCGGTGGGCCGCCCGGGGGTCGTCCATCACCCGCTCGGCCTCCTCGGGGGTGGACCACTGGAAGATCTCGAGCAGTTCCGCGGCCTCCACGCTCAGCGCCGCGGCGAGGTTCTTGGGCGTGTGGTACGGCTCCCACTGCCGGCTCGCGGCGAACGCGACGAGGCGCCGCTGGAGGGACGCGAGGTCGGGGGCGGGGACAGGGTCAGGGT
>NZ_PVLV01000191.1 GCF_002982015.1 Streptomyces solincola | reverse complement strand
CCCGTGAACGTCCCCCCAGCCCCGTGCGTCCCGCGCCCGCCGCGGGATACGACCTGGTCGGGGCCATCATCCGGGCCGCCCCCCGGGCGGCCGAGCTGTACACCCCGCCGGACCCGCCCCGGGAGACGCCGCGGCCGGCCGGGTGAACCCCGCCCGGCCGGCCGCCCCCTGGCGGGGGTCAGAAGACCTGGTCGGTGCGGGTCACCGCGGCGCAGCGGCCGGCCGCCCACTCCAGTGCCATCCGGTGCTCGCGCTCGGAGAAGTCGGCGACGGCGTCCGCCACCACGAACGCCTGGATGTCCTGCATCCAGGCGTCGCAGGCGGTCATCAGCACCCCGATGTGGGCGTAGATCCCGGTGATCACCAACTGGTCGCGGCCCTGTTCCCGCAGCATCTCCAGCAGGTCGGTGCGGACGAAGGCGCTGTACTTCCACTTGGTCAGCAGGATGTCGCCGGGCTCGGGGGCGACCGCGTCGGCGATGGCCGCGGCGTGCTCGTCGGCCGGGATGCCCGGACCCCAGAAGTCCTGCTGGAGGCCGCGCTGTTCGGGGCTCTGCCCGCCGGGCTGGGCGGTGTAGAGGACGGGCACGCCGAGCCGGGCCGCCTCCTTGCGCAGCCTCGCCACGTTGCCGAGCAGCGCGGTCACCGGCTCCGCCTCCCGGTCGAAGGCGGACAGGAAGTAGTTCTGGAGGTCGTGCACGAGCAGCACCGCGCGGTCCGGGTCGACGCTCCAGTCGACCCGGTTGGCCGGCAGGTCGCCGGGGCGCGGCATGGGGTAGGGCGAGATGGCGGGCAGGGCCATGGGGATGTCCGTTCGTGGAGCGGGGTGCGGGGGAGTGCGGCGCCGGGCCGCCGCGCCCTTCGGGGGCGGCGGCCCGGCGGACCGGGTCAGGCCGGGGAGCGCAGGTCCTTCTTGGAGACCTTGCCGACACCGGTCTTGGGGAAGGCGTCGGTGAACACCACCCGGTCCGGCACCTTGTAGGCGGCCAGGCCCCGGTCGCGGACGAACGCCTTGAGCGCGCCCGGCTTCACCGGCTCGGCCCCGGCGCGCAGGATGACGTAGGCGCAGGTCCGCTCGCCCAGGTACGGGTCGGGTTCGGCGACCACGTTGGCGTCGTGCACGGCGGGGTGGGCCAGCAGGTGGTTCTCCACCTCCTCGGCGGCGATCTTCTCGCCGCCGCGGTTGATCTGGTCCTTGGCCCGGCCCTCCACCACCAGGTGGCCGGTCGCGGTGAGCCGGACCAGGTCGCCGGTGCGGTAGAAGCCGTCCTCCGTGAAGGAGCGCCGGTTGTGCTCGGGCGCCCGCCAGTAGCCGCGGATGGTGTAGGGACCCCGGGTCAGCAGGTGCCCGGTGGCGCCCACCGGCACCGGCCGGTCCTCGTCGTCGACGACCAGGATCTCGTCGTCGGGGGAGATGGGCCGCCCCTGGGTGGTGACGATGGTCTCCGCCGGGTCGTCGAGCCGGGTGTAGTTGACCAGGCCCTCGGCCATGCCGAAGACCTGCTGGAGGGTGCAGCCGAGCGCGGGCCGCACCCGCCGGGCGGCCTCCTCGCTGAACTTCGCCCCGCCCACCAGCAGCACGTCCAGGCTGGACAGGTCGAAGGAGGTCCGCGGCGCGGCCTCGGTCCACACCAGGGCCAGCGGCGGCACCAGACCGGTGAGGGTGACGCCCTCCCGCTCGATCAGCGGGAACGCGACGTCCGGGGCGGGGGAGGGGCAGAGCACCACCCGGCCGCCGGCGTACAGGGCGCCCAGCGTGCCGGGGGAGGACAGCGGGAAGTTGTGCGCGGCGGGCAGCACGCACAGGTAGACGCTGTCCTCGGTGACCCGGCACAGCTCGTTGGAGCCGCGCAGCGAGTAGATGTAGTCGTCGTGGGTGCGCGGGATGAGTTTGGGGGTGCCGGTGGAGCCGCCGGACAACTGGAGGAACGCCAGGTCGCCGGGGTCCGGTTCGCTCAGGGCCACCGGTTCGGCGGGCAGGTCGGCCAGGGAGTCGAACGCCCCGGCGTCCCCGCCGGCGACGAACACGTGCCGGACGGTGGGGGCCTTGGCGCAGACGGTGGCCGCCAGGGTGCGGTAGTCGTAGCCGCCGTGCTCGGCCGGGATGACGTAGGCGACCGCCTCGGCGAAGGAGCAGAAGTAGGCGATCTCCGACTCGCGGTGCGCGGGCAGCGCGAAGACCGGCAGCGCGCCGATCCGGAACAGCGCGAAGACCACCTCGAAGAACTCGGCGGTGTTGGGCAGTTGCACCACCACCCGGTCTCCGCGCCCGATGCCGCGGGCGCTCAGTCCGGCGGCCAGCCGGTCGGCGCGCCGGTCCAGCTCGCCGTAGGTCCAGGTGCGCCGTCCGCCGTCCGCGCCGCCCGCCGGGTCCACGACGGCGATCCGGTCGGGGTGCGCGGCGGCCCGCTCGCGGAGCATGGCCCCGAAGGTCTCGCCGCGCCAGTGGCCGGCCGCCCGGTAGCGCTCGGCGAACTCCGCCGGCCAGGTCGGCGCGTCGCCGCCGGGGACGTCCGCGCCCGCCGCCTCGGTGCTCACAGGTGCTCTCCCACGGCGCTCTCGGCGCCCACGGCGCTGAGGAAGGTACGGAACTTCGCGCCGGTCTCGGTGGTCTCGGCGGCCGGCTCGGAGGCGGCGACCACCCCGGCCCCCGCGTACAGGCGCAGGCTGTCGCGCTCGGCCTCGGCGCAGCGGATGGTGACGACCCATTCGCCGTCGCCGTCGGCGTCGCCCCAGCCGACGATGCCGGTGAAGAAGCCCCGGTCGAACGGCTCGGTCTCCCGGATCACCTGGCGGGCCAGGTCGGTCGGGGTGCCGCAGACCGCCGGGGTGGGGTGCAGCGCGCAGGCGATCTCCAGCGCGGACGCCTCGGGGTGCGCCAGCTCGCCGGTCACCGTGGTCGACAGGTGCCACATGGTGGCGGTGCGGATCAGGGTGGGCCGCTCCGGCACGCTGATCGAGGAGCAGTAGGGGGCCATCGCCTGGTGCACGGCGTCCACCACCACGGCGTGCTCGTGCAGGTCCTTGGCCGACTGCAACAGCGTCGCCGCCCGGCGCACGTCCTCGGCGAGGTCGGCGCTGCGCGGGGTGGAGCCGGCCAGCGGGTTGGACACCAGCTTGCCGCCGCGCCGCGAGACCAGCAGCTCGGGGCTGGCGCCCAGCAGGGTGCGGCCCGGGTGGGTGGGCAGCGCGAAGGTGTAGCCGCCGGGGTCGCGGCGGGCCAGGCGCTGCACCATGCCGCGTATGTCCAGCTTGTCCGGGCCGGTCAGCTCCAGGGAGCGGGCCAGCACCACCTTGCTGAACTCGCCCTGCCACATGCGGTCCACCGCGGCGGCGACGCCCTTGGCGTAGGTCTCCGGCTCGGGATCGGCGCGCACCACCCACCGCACCGGCTCCGGGGGGTCGCCGGGCAGCGCCACCAGCGGGTCGGTGGCCAGCGCCGGCCCCGCGCGCAGCGCCTCGGGCACCACCAGCGCGGCGGGCGCGGTCTGGTCGAACGGGATGGCCCCGACGACCACCGGCGCGGCGTGCCGCTCGGCGCGCACCGAGCGCAGGGTCTCGGCCACGCGCTCGGCGAGCGGCTCGGAGCCGTGCTCCACGGCGCGGTGCACGCCGTGCGCCAGCAGGGTGCGGGTGGGCGTCGCCATCAGGCGGTCGCCGGCCCGGTAGGCGTCCAGCAGGGTGGTGGCAGCCCCCACGGCGGGGTGCGCCGGTGCGGCCGTCGGTCTGGGCGGGGCGACCTGGGGGACCGTCGACACGTCGGACTCCTTCGGTTTCGGTATCGGTGGCGGGTGCGCACGGGGCCGGTCGGGCCCCGTCGGGCGGGAGGTGCGGGCCGGCGGGCGTCGCCGGCCGGCCCGGCTGCGGGCGCGGCGGCGCGGAAGCGGGCGGGGCGGCTCAGCGCAGGGTCGCGCCGCCGTCCACGTAGAGGTCCTGCATGGTGATGTGGCGGGCCTGGTCGGAGGCGAGGAAGACCACCGCGTCGGCGACGTCGGCGGGGTCGGCGATCCGGCCCAGCGGTATGCCGGTGCGGTACGAGGCGAGGTCGCCGGCGATGACCCGGTGCTCGGCCTCCGGGGCCTCCCACAGCGAGCGCTGCATCGGGGTGTCGGTGGAGCCCGGACAGACCACGTTGCAGCGCACCCCGTGCGGGGCGACCTCCAGGCCCAGGCACTTGGTGAACATCACCGCGGCCGCCTTGGAGGCCGCGTAGGCGGCCATCCCGGCGCGCGGGACGCCGGCCGCGTTGGAGGCGACCGTCACCACCGAGCCCGAACCGCGCGCGGTCATCGTGGCGGTGACCGCCCGGGAGACGTGGAAGACCCCGGTGGTGTTGACCGCCAGCACCTGCGACCAGTCCTCGTCGGTCATCTCGGCGACCGGACCGGTGCGCAGGATGCCGGCGACGTTGACCAGCAGGTCCACCGGGCCGAGTTCGGCCTCGACGCGCTCCACGGTCTCGGCCACCGCCCGGGCGTCGGTGACGTCCAGCCGGTACGCGGTGGCCGAGCCGCCCGCCGGGTCGTGCCGGAACTTCTCGGTGACGGCCGAGGCGGTGTCGTGCACGGCGGCGGACCGGTCCGCCGCCGCGACCGCCGCGCCCCGGCCCGCGAGCGCGTGCACGACGGCCTCGCCGATACCCTGGGCGGCGCCGGTCACCAGGGCGACCTTGCCGGTGAACTCACCCCGGAGCCCGCTGCTGTGGGACACAACCCCTCCTTCGTTTAGGTAAGCCTAACCTAAACCTGTCGCTTCGCCTACCTCGGGTGTCCGGCAGCCCCCCGCTCCAACCGCTGCCGGTGCGAGGTGACTTGTGCGGCGGGCGGACCGCAGGGCCCGCCCGCCGCACACCGAACGCCTCAGCCTCCGGACGCCGACCGCAGCGCGGCGTCCAGCGCCGGGCCGATCCGGTCCAGCGCGGCCGGCGACATCAACTCGTCGTGCGAGCAGTCCAGGACATGCTCGTCCAGCGCCCCGGAGACGAACTCCGGCCACACCTTCGCCGGCGCGTCCTCGGCCGGGGTGCTCCGGGCGGCGGTGAAGAACAGCACGTCGCCGGTGGTGTGCCGGGTCGTCGAACGGGACAGCAGCCTCACGCAGTGCACGTTGGTGTCCACGATCGCGGCCAGCAGCTCCTCGTCGAACCCGGCCAGCAGGCCCTGGCTGTCGCGGATCGCGGCCACCGCCTCCTCCCGGGACACCGCGCCGTCCCGAGGTCCGGCCGGCCGGTCCTCGCCGAGGCCCGCGACCGAGAGCAGGAAGCCGCTCTCCTCGCGCTCCAGCCTCTCCCGCCAGTCCGGGCCGTCCAGATACGACCAGTCGTCCCGCTCCGGCGGATAGGCGTCCAGCAGCGCCAGGAACGCCACCTCCTCGCCGCGCTCCTGGAGCAGCGCGGTCAGCGTGTGCGCGACCGTCCCGCCGAAGGAGTAGCCGGCGAAGTGGTACGGGCCGTGCGGCTGCACCGCCCGGATCTCCGCGAGGTAGCGCTCGGCCAGCTCCGCCACGTCCGCCGCCTCGGGCGGTTCGCCCGCCAGACCCGGCGACTGCACCCCGTACACCGGCCGGTCCGGGTCCAGGTGGCGCAGCAGCCCGGTGTACTGCCAGGCGAAGCCGGACGCCGGGTGGAAGCAGAACAGCGGCGCCTTGGCGCCCTTCTCCCGCAGCGGCAGCAGGGTGCGCAGCGCGCCCTCGCGGGCGTCCGTGCCGATCCGCGCGGCCACCCCGGCGACCGTCGGGGCCGACACCACCGTGCCGACCTGCACCGGCACGCCCAGTCGGTCGCGGATCCGGCCGACCAGCTTCATCGCGAGCAGCGAATGGCCGCCCAGGTCGAAGAAGTTGTCCTCGACGCCGACCCGCTCCAGGCCCAGCACCTCGGCGAAGACCGCGCACAGCAGCGTCTCGCGGGCGTCCTTGGGCGCCCGTCCGCCGCCGGCCTCCTCGAAGGCGGGCGCGGGCAGCGCGGCCCGGTCCACCTTGCCGTTGACGGTGAGCGGCAGCGCGGCCAGCCAGGTGAACGACGACGGCACCATGAACTCCGGCAGCACCGCCGCCAGTCGCTCCCGCAGGACCACCGGGTCCGCCGCCGGGCCGTCCGCCCCGGAGGCGGCGACCGTGTAGGCGGCCAGCCGCTTCACGCCGTTGGCCGAGGTGTGCACGGCCACCGCGGCGGCGGCCACCCCGGGGGCGTCGGTCAGCGCCGACTCGATCTCGCCCAGCTCGATCCGGAAGCCCCGGATCTTCACCTGGTGGTCGGCCCGGCCCAGGTAGTCGAGCTGCCCGTCGGCCCGCCAGCGCACCAGGTCCCCGGTGCGGTACATCAGCGTGCCCGGCGCGCCGAACGGGTCGGCGACGAACCGCTCGGCGGTCAGCGCCGGCCGGTCGTGGTAGCCGCGGGCCAGGCCCGCGCCCGCGAGGTACAGCTCGCCCGGCACCCCGTGCGGCACCGGCCGCAGCCCCGAATCCAGCACATAGGCCCGGGTGTTGAAGATCGGCCGGCCCACGCAGGAGGAGACGCTCGCTTCGACGTCCGCGCCGAGCGCGTTGATGGTGTACTCGGTCGGCCCGTACAGGTTGTAGCCCATGGTGCCCTCGGTGGACTTCAGCAGCGCCCACAGCGCGTCCGGCACCGCCTCACCGCCCAGCAGCACCAGGGCCGGCCGGTGCCGGCCGGCGTCCAGCAGCCCGGCGTCGACCAACTGCTGCCCGTACGACGGGGTCACGTTGACCACGTCGATGCCGACCCGGTCGTAGTGCGCGGTGAGCGCCGCCGGGTCCAGCCGCAGCTCCTCGCCGATGACGTGCACCTCGTGCCCGTCCACCAGCCAGAAGAACTCCTCCCAGGACATGTCGAACGCGAACGACACGGTGTGTGCCACCCGCATCCGCCGCCCGCCGGCCAGCTTCACCGCCGGGTCGAAGATCCGCTCCCGGTGGTTGGCGAGCATGTTCACCAGCCCGGCGTACGGCACCACCACGCCCTTGGGACGCCCGGTGGAACCGGAGGTGTAGATCAGGTACGCCGGGTGGCGCCCGTCCCGCTGGGCCGGCCGCTCCGCGTCGGTGACCGGCCCGGCGGCCAGCCCGGCCAGCTCGGCGACCGTCTCCGGCGCGTCCAGCACCAGGGGTGGCACCCCGTCCACCGACGGCACCCGCCCGGCCACCGGCGTGGACGTCACCAGGCACAGCGGCGCCGCGTCCGCCACCATCATGGCGAGGCGGTCCACCGGGTTCTCCAGGTCCAGCGGCAGATAGGCCGCGCCGGTCTTCAGCACCGCGAACAGCGCCACCACGAAGTCCGCCGAGCGGGGCAGACCCAGCGCCACCGTCCGCTCCGGGCCCGCGCCGCGCGCGATCAGCGCCCGGGCCAGCTTCGAGGAGCGGGCGTCCAGCTCGGCGTAGCTCAGCCGCTCGTCCTCGAAGACGAGCGCGGTGGCGTCCGGGGTGGCCTCCGCCTGGCGGACGAACAGGTCCACCAGCGGGACGTCCGGCGCCTCGTGGCCGAAGTCGTCGCCCAGCGCGAGCAGCGCGGACCGCTCGGCCGGCTCCAGGGTGGCCAGCCGGCCGACCGGCAGCGAGCCGCCGTCGGCGAACTGCGCCACCAGCCGGCCCAGCCTCCCGGCCAGCGTCTCGGCCGTCTCCCGGTCGTACAGGTCCGGCCGGTAGGCCACGCTCAGCTCCAGCGAGGCGCCCGGGGTCACCGCCAGGGTCAGCGGGTAGTGGGTGCCGTCCACGCTGTGCGTCCAGCCGATCTGGTGCTTCTCCACGGCCTCCTCGCGGGCCGCGTCGTCCAGCGGGGTGTTGCGGAAGACGTACAGCGTGTCGAAGAGCGTGCCGATGCCGCTGGCCTGCTGGATACGGCCGAGACCCAGGTAGTGGTGCGGCAGCAGGTCGGCGTGCTCGGCCTGGAGGCGGACCAGCAGCTCCCGCAGCGTCTCGCCGGGGCGCAGCGACACCCGGAACGGCAGCGTGTTCATGAACATGCCGATCATGTGGTCCACGCCCGGGACGTCCGCCGGACGCCCGGAGACCGTCGCGCCGAACACCACGTCGTCCCGGCCGGTGAGCTGGGCCAGCGACAGCGCCCAGGCCGCCGACAGCACCGTGTTGAGCGTGACGCCCGAGCCCCGGGCGAACGCCCGCAGCCGCTCGCTCAGCTCCTCGCCCAGGTCCAGGTCCACCACCTCGGCGGTGACCGGCCGGCGCGCCGGATCGGCCGGCGCGACCAGCGTCGCCTGGTCCAGGCCCGACAGGTGCGCGCGCCACGCCTCCAGGGCCGCGTCCGCGTCGGTGGCGGCCAGCCAGCGCAGGTACTCCCGGTACGGGGTGACCGGCGGCATGCCCTCCGGCTCGCCCCCGCGCCCGTACAACTGGAACAGCTCCTCGAGGAACAGCGACTCCGACCAGCCGTCGGTGAGGATGTGGTGCTGCGTCACACACAGCATCCAGCGGTCCTCGGCGAACTTCAGCAGGGTGACCCGCATCAGCGGCGGGGCCGCCAGGTCGAACCGGGTGGCCGCGTCCGCCAGCGAGAACTCCCGCTGCGCGGCCTCCTGCCCGGCCCCGTCCAGGTGGGTCAGGTCCCGCACCTCGAACGGCAGCGTCCACTCGGCGGGCACCACCTGCACCGGCCCCGGCAGCCCCTCGTGCCAGAACGCCGCGCGCAGGTTGGGGTGGCGGCGCAGCATCGCGTCGAACGCGGCCCGCAGCGCCCGGGTGTCCACCGCGTGCCGCAGCTCCACGAAGTTCTGCATCAGATAGACGTCCAGCGCCTGGTCGTCGTAGACCGCGTGGAAGTACAGCCCCTCCTGGAGCGGCGCCAGCGGCAGCACCTCGGCGGCGTCCGGGAACGCCCGGGCCAGCACCGCCCGCCCCGCCTCGTCCGGCTCCACCAGCGGCCGGTCCGCCGCCACGGCGGGCGCGGCCCCCGGCGCGGCCCCCGGCGCGGCCTGCTCGCGCGCGACGGCGGCGAGCCCGGCCGGGGTGCGCTGCTCGAAGACGTCCCGGGGGGTGAGCACCAGGCCCTCCTTGCGGGCCCGGGTCACCAGCTGGATGGAGACGATGCTGTCGCCGCCGAGCGCGAAGAAGTCGTCGTCCACCCCGGCCGAGGCCAGCCCCAGCACCTGCGCGAAGACCCTGACCAGGGTCTCCTCGCGGGCGTCCTTCGGGGCCCGGGCGGCGGTCGAACCGCCCAGCACCGGGGCGGGCAGCGCGGCCCGGTCCAGCTTGCCGTTGACCGTCTGCGGCAGCGCGTCCAGCACCACGACCGCCGCCGGCACCATGTAGTCCGGCAGCGAGGCGGCCAGCGCCTCCCGCGCGGCGGCCGGATCGGCGGTGCCGGTCACATAGCCGACCAGCCGCTTCACCCCCGGGGTGTCCTCGCGGACCAGCACCGCCGCCGAGGCCACCCCGTCCAGCGCGGCGAGCGCCGACTCGACCTCGCCCAGCTCGATCCGGAAGCCCCGGATCTTCACCTGGTCGTCCACCCGGCCCAGGTACTCCAGCTCCCCGTCGGCGCGCAGCCGCACCAGGTCGCCGGTCCGGTACATCCGGCCCCCGGCCGGGCCGAACGGGTCGGCCACGAACCGCTCGGCGGTCAGCGCGAAGCGGCCGAGGTAGCCGCGCGCGGTGCCGTGCCCCGACAGGTACAGCTCGCCGACCGTGCCCTCCGGCACCGGCCGCAGCGCCGAGTCCAGCACATACGCCCGGGTGTTGCCGATCGGACGGCCCACCACCGGCATACCGCTGACCGCCAGGTCGGCGGCGAGCGCGTCCACCGTGTACTCGGTCGGCCCGTACAGGTTGACCGACATCACCCCGGCCGCCGCCCGCACCTGCGACCACAGCGCCTCCGGCACCGCCTCGCCGCCCAGCAGCAGCAGCGCCGGCCGGTGGCGGGCGCCGTCCAGCAGACCCCAGTCGACCAACTGCCGGGCGTAGGTGGGCGTCACGTCCATGGCGTCGATCCGCCGGTCGCGCACATAGCCGACGGTGAACTCCGCGTCCCTGCGCTCCACCTCGTCCAGGACGTGCAGCTCGTGCCCGGCGATCAGCCAGAACAACTGCTCCCAGGAGGTGTCGAAGCTGAACGAGGCGGTGTGCAGCGCCCGCAGGGCCCGCCCGCCGGTCGCCCCCAGCACCGGGCCGAACACCTCGTCGAGGTGGTTGGCGTACAGGTTGGACAGACCGCCGTGGGTGAGCACCACGCCCTTGGGCCGCCCGGTCGAGCCGGAGGTGTAGATGACGTACGAGGGATGCTCGGCCGCCACCTCCACGGCCGCCCGCAGCGGCTCCAGCGCGGCCAGTTCGGCGAGCGTCCCGGCCGCGTCCAGCACGATCCGCTCCGGGCCGCCCGACGGGGGCAGGAAGCCGGCGGCCCGCCCGGTGGTCAGCACGCACACCGGGGCGGCGTCGGCCAGCATGTAGCCCAGCCGGTCCGCCGGATAGTCCAGGTCCAGCGGCAGATACGCGCCGCCGGCCTTCAGCACCGCGAGGATCGCCACCACCGAGGCGGCCGACCGCTCCACGGCCAGCGCCACCACCGACTCCGGACCCACCCCGCGTCCCGCCAGCAGCGCCGCGAGCCGCCCGGCCCGCTCGTCCAGCTCGGCGAACGTCAGCTCCTCGCCGCCGGACACCACCGCCACCGCGTCCGGCGTCGCCGCCGCGCGCTCGGCGAACCGGTCCGCGACCGTGCCGCCCGGCACGTCCCGCACCGTCCCCGGCCAGGTGGCCGCCAGCCGCTCCCGCTCGGCGGGCGCCAGCAGCTCCAGCGCGCCCACCGGCGCCGAGGCGTCCCCGGTGATCTGCTCCAGCACCGACGCCAGCCGGTCGGCGACCAGCCCGGCCCGGCGCGCGTCGAACAGGTCCGGCCGGTACTCCAGCCGCAGCAGCGCCCGCTCCTCCAGCGCGACCGCCAGGGTCAGCGGGTAGTGCGTGGCGTCGCGGGCCTCGATGCCGGCCACCCGCAGCCCGTCCACCACGTCCGGCTTGGCGTCCGGGTCCACCGGATAGTTCTCGATGACCACCAGGGTGTCGAACAGCTCGCCGCCGCCCGCCTGCTTCTGGATCAGCCGCAGCCCCAGGTGGTGGTGGGCCAGCAGCGCGTTCTGCTCGTCCCGGAAGCGCCGCAGGAGCCCCTCCACGCTCTCCGCCGGCCGCAGCCCCACCCGCACCGGCACCGTGGTGATGAACAGCCCCAGCATCGACTCGACGCCCGGTATCTCCTCCGGACGGCCCGACACGGTCAGCCCGAACACCACGTCCCGGCGGCCGGTCAGACCGCCGACCACCAGACCCCACGCGCACTGGATCAGCGTGCTCGGCGTGGTGCCGAGCCGCCGGGCCGCCGCCGTCAGCCGCGCGGTGGCCTCCGCCGACAGCTCCAGGTCGTGCAGCCCCGGCCGCACCGCCCGGCGCGCCGGATCGGCCGGCGCGACCAGCGTCGGCTCCTCCACCCCGGCCAGCGCCGACCGCCAGGCCGCCTCGGCGGCCGGACCGTCCTGCGTCTTCAGCCACTTCAGATAGTCCTTGTACGGCCGCACCGGCCGCATCCCGGAGGCGTCGCCGTCACTGCCGTACAGCGCCAGCAGATCGCCCACCAGCAGCGGCATCGACCAGCCGTCCACCAGGATGTGGTGCACGGTCACCACCAGCCGGTGGTCGCCCTCCGCCAGACGCGCCAGCACCAGCCGCAGCAGCGGCGGGCGGTGCAGCGCGAACCGGCGCGCCAGCTCGCCCCGCTCCACCTCCCGCAGCGCCTCCGCGACCGGCGCGGACGACTCCGACAGGTCCACCCGCTCGACCGCGAGCCGCACCTCGGACGGCACGAACTGCACCGGCTGCGGCACGCCCTCGTGGAAGAACCCGGCCCGCAGGTTGGGGTGGCGGCGCAGCAGCGCGGCCGCCGCCCGCTCCAGCCGGTCCGCGTCCACCGGACCGGACAGCGCCACCGACACCTGCACGGTGTACACGTCCGCGTCACCGGTGGAGCCTTCCCCGCCGTCGTACACGGAATGGAACAGCATGCCCTGCTGAAGGGGGGACAGCGGCAGCATGTCCTCGATACGAGCCTGCGTCACTGCTGGGCCCTCCACATTTCTTCGAGCATGGTGATCTGGTCCTGGTCGAGGTCGAGCAGGTCGAGGTCGGAGGGCGTGTGCCCGGCGGTGGTCCCGCCGTCCGCCCACGCGGCCAGCGCGCCCAGGGCGGCCAGCCAGCCGTCCGCGAGCTCGCTCACCGTGTCCTGGGGCAGCGCCTCGCCCGCCCAGAGGAACGTCGCGGTCAGCTCCGGCCCCTCGGGGCCCGCCTCCACCTCCGCGTTGATCTCCAATGCGTGCGACAGCGGCTGCGCGGCGTCCGGCCGCACCGCCAGGGCGTCCGCCTCGGCCGCCGGACCCCAGTCCGAGGCGACCTTCGCGGTCTGCCGGCCGAGGTAGTTCCACAGCACCTCCGGCGCGACCCCCGCGCCGAACAGCTTCGCGGCGCCCGCGTGGAGATACCGCAGCAGACCCGCGCCGACCCCGCCGTCCGCGACTGACCGCAGCACCTCCTTGACCTCCTTCAGCGCCGCGCCCGCGTCCCCGGAACCGGACAGCACCGCCGCCGGCTCATAGCCGCGCGCCCCGAGTCGCAGCGGGTAGACGGAGGTCAACCAGCCGACGGTACGGGTCAGATCCGCGCCCGGGACCAGGTCCTGCTCCCGGCCGTGGCCCTCCACGTCCACCGTGAAGCCCGCCGCGGCGGAACCCCGGCCGGTGCGGGCCGCCCAGTCGCCGACGGACAGCACCAGCGCGGTCAGCAGCACGTCGTTGACCGTGCCGTGCACCGCCTGCGGCACGCTCTCCAGCAGCGGCCCGGTCCGCTCCGCCGACAGCCGCACGGTCAGCCGCCGGACCGTCGCCACGGTGTCCCGTACGGGATCCAGCGCACGGTCCGTCAGCAGCCGCCCGTCCGGCACGGCCTCGAGCCAGCGGTCCAGCTCGGCCAGCCGCCGGGCGCTGTGCGCCTCGGCCACCAGGCCGGCCGTCCAACTCCGCAGCGACGTCGGCACCGGCTCCAGCGCCGGCTCCCGGCCCGCCGCCACCGCCTCCCAGGCGGCCCGCAGATCCGGCAGCAGGATCTGCCAGGACACCTCGTCCACCACCAGGTGGTGCGCCACCAGCAGCAGCCGGCCTCGCTCGCCCGGGCCCGCGTCGAACAGCACCGCGCGCACGGTCTCACCCGCCGCCGGGTCCAGCTCACCGGCCGCCCGGTCCGACTCGGCCGCCACCAGCTCCCGCAGCGCCTTGCCGTCCAGCCCGGCCGCGTCCACCGTCCGGCAGACGGCGGCCGCGCCGATCGCGCCCGCCGGCCGCACCTCGGCGCTCCACACGCCCGGCCGCGCCACGGTCAGCACCTGCCGCAGCCCGTCGTGCCGGTCCAGCACCGCCTGGAGAGCGGGACGCAGGTGCTCGGGGCGCACGCCCACAGGCAGCCGCACCAGCCGCGCCTGGCAGAACCGCCGGTACGGGCCGCCGCGCCCGGCGAACCAGTGCGCCACCGGCGGCAGCACCAGCGGCCCCGTGCCGTCGTCGACCGGACGGTCCTTTTCCGCCGCGCCCGCCACCGGCACCGCCACCGCGGCCAGCGCCGTCGGGGTCGGATCGGTGAACACCTGCCGCGCGGTCAGCGTCAGCCCCCGCTTGCGGGCCAGGCTCACGAACCGGATGGAGACGATCGAGTCGCCGCCCAGCTCGAAGAAGTTGTCCTCGACCCCCACCGCGTCCAGCCCCAGCACCTCGGCCATCAGCCCCGCCAGCACCTCGGCCGGGGAGCCCTGCGGCCCCGCCTCGGCGGGGGCGGCCGGCGCGGCCGTCGGCCGGGCGGCCGGAGCCGGTGCGGGCAGCGCCCGCCGGTCCAGCTTGCCGTTGGGGGACAGCGGCGCCTCGGTCAGCTCCAGGAAGGCCGCGGGGACCATGTACTCCGGCAGGTGCTCGGCCGCGTGTGCCCGCAGCGCTGTCGGGTCCATGGTGGCCCCGGCCTCCGGAACGGCGTAGCCGACCAGCCGCTTCACCCCCGGTGTGTCCTCGCGGACGACGACGATGGCGCGGGCGGTTCCGGGCGCGTTCGCGAGGACGGTTTCGATCTCGCCCAGTTCGATGCGGAAGCCGCGGAGCTTGACCTGGTCGTCGGTGCGGCCGAGGTAGTCCAGGGTGCCGTCGGAGCGCCAGCGGGCGAGGTCTCCGGTGCGGTACATGCGGGAGCCGGGCTCGCCGTGCGGGTCGGCGGTGAAGCGTTCGGCGGTCAGTCCGGGTCGGGCGGTGTAGCCGCGTGCCAACTGCACGCCGGCCAGGTACAGCTCGCCGGGTACGCCGACGGGGACCGGCCGCAGTCGGGCGTCCAGGACGTACACCCGGGTGTTCCACACCGGCGCGCCGATCGGGGCCGACGCGCCTCCGGTCGGGACGGCCGACCAGGAGGTGACGTCGACAGCGGCCTCGGTCGGCCCGTAGAGGTTCTCCAGCGCGATGCCCGAGGCGTGGAACCGGGTGACCAGACTGCCGGGCAGCGCCTCGCCGCTGCACACCACCAGCCGCAGGCTCGGGCAGCTCGCCGGGTCCACCTCGTCCAGGAAGGCGGCGAGCATGGAGGGGACGAAGTGGACCACGGAGACGCCTTGTTCGCGGATGAGTCGCGCCAGGTATGCGGGGTCCTTGTGCCCGTCCGGCTTGGCGACGACCAGCGGGACGCCCTGGGCGAACGGCCAGAACAGCTCCCAGACGGAGACGTCGAAGCTGGTCGGGGTCTTCTGGAGCACCCGGTCGGCGTCCGTGAGCCCGTAGGCCCCCTGCATCCACTGCAAGCGGTTGACGATGGCGGCGTGTTCGACCACCACGCCCTTGGGCCGTCCGGTCGAGCCGGAGGTGAAGATGATGTACGCGGGGTGGCGGGGGAGGAGGGGGGCGCGGCGGTCGGCGTCGGTGACCACCTCGGCCGACAGCTCAGCCAGTTCTCCTCGCACAGCGGGCGAGTCGAGCAGGACATGCGTCCCCGGCACCGCAGTCGTCGACATCGTGTCGGTAAGTACGGTGAGCGGCTGGGCGGTGTTGACCATGTAGGCGAGTCGGTCGGCGGGCAGGCCGAGGTCGAGGGGGAGGTAGGCCCCGCCGGCCCGGACGATGGCGTGCAGGGCGATCAGCAGGTCGTACGAGCGGGGGAGTGCCACGCCCACGACGGACTCGGGTCCGACGCCGCGCCCGATCAGCAGCCGGGCCAGTCGGTTGACGCGCTCCTCGAAGTCGGCCCGGGAGAGGGTCTCGCCCTCGAAGACCAGGGCGGGCGAGGTGAGATCGCGCGCCCCGGCGGCCACCAGATCGGCCAGCGTGGCCGGACCGTCCAGCGGGCGGTCGGTGGCGTTCCAGCCCTCCACCACCCGCTCCCGCTCCTCCGCGTCCAGCAGGTCCACGGAGGACAGCGGCAGGTGGGGGGCGGCGCTCACCAGCTCCAGCAGCCGGACCAGTCGGGCGGTCAGCCGCTCCGCGCCGGCCCGCTCGAAGAGGTCGGTGGCGTACCGCACCCCGCAGGTCATGCCGGCGTCCCCGGCCCGCCGGAAGAGGATCTCCAGGTCGAACTTGGCCGCGCCCGCGGTCAGCGGGTACTCCTCGGCGTGCGTGCCGAGCAGCCGGGACAGGTCGGGGCCGCCGCCCTCGTAGGCCACCATCGTCTGGAAGAGCGGGTGGCGGGAGAGCGAGCGCTCGGGGTTGACCGCCTCCACGACCGCGTCGAACGGCAGGTCGGAGTGGTCGAGGGCGGCCAGGTCGGCCGCGGCCACGCGGCGCAGCAGCTCGGTGAAGCTCGGGTCGCCGGACAGGTCGGTGCGCAGCACCAGGGTGTTGACGAAGAAGCCGACCAGCTCGTCCAGCGCGGAGTCGTCGCCGCGGCCGGCCACCGGGGAGCCGACGGGTATGTCCTCGCCGGCGCCGAGCCGGTGCAGCAGGGCCGCGACGGCGGCGTGCACCACCATGAACATGGTCGCGCCGGACTCGGTGACCAGGCGGTCCAGGCGGGTCACCAGCTCCTCGGGCAGGACGCTGGTGACGGTGTCGCCGCGGTGGCTGGGCACGGCGGGGCGCGGCTTGTCGAACGGCAGGGCCGACTCCGCCGGCAGTCCGGCCAGCGTCTTGCGCCAGTAGGCGGACTGCCGGGCCGACACCGACCGCTCGTCGTCCGCACCGCCCAGCAGCTCCCGCTGCCAGAGCGCGAAGTCGGCGTACTGGACGGGGAGCTCCGCCAGATCGGGGGCATCGCCGGACAGCCGGGCCGTGTAGGCGGCGTCGAGGTCGGCGAGCAGCGGGCCGGTGGACCACTCGTCGCCGGCGATGTGGTGCAGCAGGACCAGCAGCAGGTGGTCGTCGCGCTCCGGGGTGCTCAGCAGCGTCACCCGCAGCGGCAGTTCGGCGGCCAGGTCGAAGGGCTCGGCGGCCGCCGCCTCCACCAGGGCGAGGCGGTCGGGGCCGGCGGCCCGGCGTACCGCGAACGGCACCTTGGCCTCGCCGGCCGGGACGATCCGCTGGTACGGCTTGCCGCCGTCCTCCGCGTACACGGTCCGCAGCGCCTCGTGCCGGGCGGCCACGTCGTCGACGGCGGCGGCCAGCGCCACCGCGTCGACCTCGCCGCGCAGCCGCAGCACCACCGGGATGTTGTAGGTGGCGCTGGGGCCCTCCATCTGGTGCAGGAACCACAGCCGCCGCTGGGCGTACGACAGCGGAAGCCGCTCGGGGCGCACCGCCGCGCGCTCCAGCGCGGGGCGCTCGGAGGCGGACCGCTCGGCCAGCCGCAGCGCCAGGGCGGCCACCGTCCGGGCCTCGAAGACGTCGCGCACCGAGCAGTTCGCGCCGGTGGCGCGCACCCGGGCGACCACCCGGGTGGCCAGCAGCGAGTGGCCGCCGAGCCGGAAGAAGTCGTCCTCCGCCCCGACCGACGCCAGGCCCAGGACCTCGGCGAAGACCGCGGCGACGTGCTCCTCCGCCGCGCCGCGCGGGGCGCGGGAGGCGGCGGGGTCGCCGGCGGCGGGCTCGGGGGCGGGCAGCGCCGCCCGGTCCAGCTTGCCGTTGACGTTGACCGGCAGCACGTCCAGCAGCACGATCGCGGCCGGGACCATGTACTCGGGCAGCTCGGCGGCCAGGCGGCGGCGCAGCTCCGCGCCGAGGCCACTGCCGCCGGCGCCGGCGGCAGTGGCGTAGGCGACCAGCCGGGGCGCGCCCGGGGTGTCCTCGCGGACGACGACGGCGGCCGCGCCCACCTCGGGCTGGGCGGCCAGCACCGCCTCGATCTCGCCCGGCTCCACCCGGAAGCCGCGGATCTTCACCTGGTCGTCGCCTCGGCCGAGGAACTCCAGCAGACCGTTGGTACGCCAGCGGGCCAGGTCGCCGGTGCGGTACATGCGGCTGCCCGGCGCGCCGAACGGGTCGGCGGTGAACCGCTCGGCGGTCAGCGCGGGGCGGCCCAGGTAGCCGCGGGCGTTCTGGACGCCCGCCAGGTACAGCTCGCCGGGGACGCCGGGCGGCACCGGGCGCAGCCGCGCGTCCAGCACATACGCCCGGCTGTCGTCCAGCGGGCGGCCGACGACCGGGGTGGCGCAGTCGCTCACCCGGGCGACCAGGGCGTCCACGGTGAATTCGGTCGGCCCGTAGTAGTTGACGGTCTCCACGTCCTGGTGGCCGCGCAGCTCCGCCCAGAGCGCGGGCGGCACGGCCTCGCCGCCGAGCAGGAACAGCGGCGGCCTCCACTCGCCCTCCGCGAGCAGCCCGGCGTCCAGCAACTGCCGGCCGTAGGACGGGGTGACGTCGAGGGTGTCGATGCGGTGCGCCCGGACGTAGGCCACCACGGCGTCGGCGTCCCGGCGGCCGAACTCGTCCAGGACGTGCAGCTCGTGGCCGGCGACCAGCCACAGCAACTGCTCCCAGGAGGAGTCGAAGGAGAACGACGCGGTGTGCAGGGCGCGCACCCGGCGGCCCAGCCTCCCGGCGACCGGCAGGTACAGCTCCCGCTCGTGGTCGCGGTACAGGTGGGCCAGTCCGGCGTGGTGCAGGCCGACCGCCTTGGGACGGCCGGTGGAGCCGGAGGTGTAGATGACGTACGCCAGGTCGGCCGGGCCGGGCGCGGGCAGCGCCGGGCCCTCGGCGGGCCCGGCCAGGCGCTCGGCGGTGGCCGGGGCGTCCAGCGCCAGCGTCCGCACGCCGGCCGGGACCGGCACCGCGCCGGTGGCCGTGCCGGCCGTCAGCACCAGCACCGGGGCGGCGTCGGTCAGCATGAACTCCAGCCGCTCGGCCGGGTGGTCCAGGTCCAGCGGCAGATACGCGCCGCCCGCGCGGAGCACCGCGAAGGCGGCCGTCACCGAGTCGGCGGAGCGCGGCAGGGCGAGGGCCACCACGGCGTCCGGGCCGACGCCCTCGGCGGCCAGCAGCCTGGCCAGCCGGTCCACCCGCTGGTGCAGGTCGGCGAAGGTCAGCCGGGCGCCGTCGAAGACGACGGCGGTCTCGCCGGGGGTGGCGGCGGCCCGCTCGGCCAGCAGCTCGACGACGGTGCCGGGCTGCGCGGCGCGGTCCGCGCCCTGCCAGGACGCCAGCAGCGCGCGCTCCTGGCCGGCCAGCAGGTCCAGCGCGGACAGCGGCAGCGCGGGGTCGGCCACCGCCTGGGCGAGCAGCCGCAGCAGGCGGTCGGCGAGCGCGGCGGCCGTGGCACGGTCGTACAGGTCGGAGGCGTAGAACACCTCCAGGTCCAGGCCGTCGCCGTGGGCGGTGTCGGAGAAGGTGATGTCCAGGTCGAACTTGGTGGTGCCCGGGTCGATCCGGTCGGTCCGGGACGCCAGCCCGAACAGGTTGCGCACGTCCTGGGTGACGGTGGAGTGCGCCACCATGGTCTGGAACAGCGGGTGCCGGGTCAGCGAGCGCTCCGGGTTGACCGCCTCCACCACCGTGTCGAACGGCAGGTCGGCGTGGTCCAGGGCGGCCAGGTCGGCGGCGCGCACCCGCTGGAGCAGCTCGGCGAAGGTGGGGTCGCCGGACAGGTCGGTGCGCAGCACCAGGGTGTTGACGAAGAAGCCGACCAGCTCGTCCAGTGCGGTGTCGCCGCGTCCGGCGACCGGGGTGCCGAGCGGGATGTCCTCGCCCGCGCCCAGCCGGTGCAGCAGGGCGGCGACCGCCGCGTGCACCACCATGAACACACTGGTGCCGCTCTCCCGCGCCAACTGGCGCACCGCGAGCGACAGCTCCTCGGGCAGCTCGCGGTGGACCATGCCGCCGGCGTGGCTCGGCACGGCCGGGCGGGGCCGGTCGGCGGGCAGCGGCAGCTCCTGCGGCAGCCCGGCCAGCGCGGTGCGCCAGTAGTCGGCCTGTGCCCCGGTCACCGCCTCGGGCAGCGCCCGCTGCCAGAGTGCGAAGTCGGCGTACTGGAGGGGGAGCGGGGTGAACTCGGGGGCCCGGCCGCCGGACAGCCGGGCGGCGTAGGCCCGTTCCAGGTCGCCCAGGAATGGGCCCATGGACCACTCGTCGCCGGCGATGTGGTGCACCAGCACCACCAGGGCGTGCGCCCCGCTCGCCGCGTCCCGCAGCAGGGTCAGCCGCACCGGCGGCTCGGCGGACAGGTCGAAGAGGTGGCCGAGCGCCCGCTCCGCCTCCGCGTCGAACGACCCGGCCGGCACGTCCCGTACCAGCAGCTTCGCGCCGGCCGCCTCGGCGTCCGCCGGGAACAGCACCCGCTGGAACGGCTCGCCGCCCTCCTCGCCGAAGACCGTGCGCAGCGCCTCGTGCCGGGCGACGACGTCGAGCAGGGCCGCACCCAGGGCGTCGGCGTCCAGGGCCTCGTCGAAGCGGGCGGTGAAGGGGATGTTGTAGGTGGCGCTGGGGCCCTCCATCTGGTGCAGGAACCACAGCCGGGCCTGCGCGTACGACAGCGGCAGCCGGGCGGGCCGCGAGCCGGCGGCCACCAGCGCGGGGCGGTCGGCGGCGGCGCGGCCGGCCAGCCGGGCGGCCAGCCCGGCGGCGGTGCGGCCCTCGAACACGTCGCGGATGCCGCACTCGGCTCCCAGCGCGGTACGCACCCGGGCGATGACCTTGGCGGCCAGCAGCGAGTGCCCGCCCAGGTCGAAGAAGTCGTCGTCCACGCCGACCGAGGGCAGCCCCAGCACCTCGGCCAGGACGCCGGTCAGGATCTCCTCGCGGGCGCCGCGCGGCGCCCGGCCGCCGGCCCCGGCGCGGGACGCCAGGTCGGGGGCGGGCAGCGCCCGGCGGTCTACCTTGCCGTTGGCGTTCAGCGGGAAGGCGTCCAGCACCACGACCGCCGAGGGCACCATGTACTCCGGCAGGCGTGCGGCCACCACGGCCCGCAGCGCCGCCGGGTCCAGGGCCTCCTGCGAGCCCGGCGTCACATAGCCCACCAGGTGCTGCGCGCCCGGGGTGTCCTCGCGGACCACCACCACCGCGCGGCCCACCGACTCCGGTGAGCCCAGCGCGGCCTCGATCTCGCCGAGTTCGATGCGGAAGCCGCGCACCTTGACCTGGTCGTCGGCGCGGCCCAGGAAGTCCAGGGAGCCGTCGGCGCGGCGGCGCACCAGGTCGCCGGTGCGGTACATCCGCGCGCCGGCCGGTCCGAAGGGGTCGGCGACGAAGCGTTCGGCGCTCAGGCCGGGCCGGCCCAGATAGCCGCGGGCCAACTGGTCTCCGGCCAGGTACAGCTCACCGGGACGGCCGGCCGGGGTGGGGCGCAGCGCCCCGTCCAGCACGTAGGCGCGGGTGTTCCAGAACGGCGTGCCGATGGACGGCGTTCCGGTGTGGTCCGGGGCGAGGGCGGCGGAGGTGGCCCAGACGGTGACCTCGGTGGGCCCGTAGACGTTGGTGGTGGTCCGCGCGGTGCGGGCCAGCCTCTCGGCCAGGTCGGCGGGCAGCGCCTCCCCGCCGACCAGCGCCTTCGTGCCGGCCAGCGCGGCCGGGCCGCCGTCCTCCAGCAGGGCGTGCCACAGCGACGGGGTGGCCTGGAGCACGGCCGGCCGGTGGTGCTCGACCAGGGCGGCGAGCGCGGCCGGGTCGCGGACGGTGTCCCGGTCGGCGAGGACCACGGTGGCGCCGCTGACCAGCGGCACGTACAGCTCCAGGGCGGCGATGTCGAAGGAGATCGTGGTTACTGCGACCAGCGTGTCCCGGGGGGCCATGGCCAGCTCGGCGGCCTGCATGGCGAGGAAGTTGGCCAGCGCGGCGTGCGGGACGACCACGCCCTTGGGGCGGCCGGTGGAGCCGGAGGTGTGGATGACGTACGCCGGGTGGCCGCCGTGCAGCGGGGCGCGGCGCTCGGCGGCGTCCAGCGGGCCGGAGTCCAGCTCGGCGAGCGCGGCGAGGGTGTCGGGGGCGTCCAGGACCAGGTGCGCGGAGCCGGGCACGTCGGGGGCGTCGGCGGCCGCGGCCAGGGTGGTGAGCACGCACACCGGGCGGGCGTCGCGGACCATGAACTCCAGCCGGTCGGCCGGGTAGTCCAGGTCCAGCGGCAGATAGGCGCCGCCGGCCTTGAGGACGGCGAGCAGCGCCACCACCAGGTCGGCGGAGCGCGGCAGGGCCAGGCCCACGAAGTCCTCGGGTCCCACCCCGCGCCGGATCAGCAGCCGGGCCAGTCGGCTCGCCCGCGCGTCCAGTTCGGCGTAACCGAGGGTGGTGTCCCCGCTGACCAGGGCGGGCAGCCCGGGGTGGCGTGCGGCCTGCGCCTGGTAGGCGTCCACCACGGTGCCGGCCGGTATGTCCCGGGCGGTGGCGGCGGCGTCCGCGAGGAGCGCGCGGCGGGCGTCGGCGTCGACCAGGTCGGGGCGGCCGACGGGGGCCTGCGGCCCGGCCTCGGCGGCCTGCCGGAGGAAGTGCGCGAACTCGGCGGCCCTGGCCGCCAGCGCCTCGGCGTCGTAGGCGGCCGGGTTGGCGTCCAGCTCGAAGCGGAGGCGGCCGGCGGCGGCGTCGTGGTGCAGGGCCAGGGTGAGGTCGTCCACCGGGCCGGCGGCCACGTTGTGCACCGCGCCGGGCGCGCCGGCGAAGTCCAGCGCGTTGTCGAACGCCTTGATGTTGACCATCGGGCCCAGCAGGCCCTGCTCGCGGCCGACCAGGCCCAGGTCGCGGCGGATGTCCTCGGCCCGGTAGCGCTGGTGGCGGCGCAGGTCGCGCACCCCGCCGGCGACGTCGGCGGCCAGTTCGGCCAGGGTCAGTTCCGGGCGGACGGCGACCCGCAGCGGCAGCACGTTGACCACCATGGCCGGCACCCGCAGCGCCGAGGAGCCCAGCCGGGCCATCGCCGGCATGGACAGCAGCACGTCCCGGGCGCCGGTCGAGCGGTGCAGGAAGGCGGCGAACGCGGCGGTCGCCACGTCCGCCCAACTGGCCCGCGCGGCGCGGGCGATGTCGTCGAGACCGGCGGTCGCCTCGGCCGACAGCGTCGCCGTCGCGCGCAGGAAGGCCGCGGAGGCCGGGAAGGACGCCCCGGCCAGCGGCTCCGGCTCCGGCCGGTCGGCCAGCCGCTGAAGCCAGTACGCCCGGTCCTCGGCACACCGCTCGGAGGCGGCGTAGGCGCGCTCCTCCTCCACCACGGCGGCCAGCGGCCCGAACGGGCTCGCCGCCGGCTCCTCGCCGCGCGCCAGCGCGGTGTACACCTCGGCGGTACGCCGGGACAGCAGCGAGAACCCGTAGGCGTCCAGCGCGATGTGGTGCACCCGCTGGTACCACAGGGTGCGCTGCTCGCCGACCCGGTGCAGGGCGAAGGCGAACAGCGGCTCGACCGCCGGGTCGCTCGGCCGGTCCATGTCGGCGCGCATCCGGGCCAGCGCGGCCGCCTCCGGGTCGGCCTCGGCCCGGTGGTCCAGCACCCGCAGCACCTCGCCGGCGTACGGGGCGCCGGCGGCGGTCTGCCAGACCTCGCCCGCCTCGTCCTCCGCGAACCGCACGGTCAGCGCCTCGGCCTCGTCGACCGTGCGGCGCAGCGCCGCCTCGAACAGGTCCGCGTCCAGCGGCCCGTCGATCGCCACGTACTGGCCGACGTTGTAGACCGGGGAGTCGGGGGCGAGCCGCTGCCCGTACCAGACTCCGGTCTGCGCCCCGGTCAGGGGCAGTCGCCGCAAAGCACGCTCGGTCATGGGATGTTGCTCCAGTGGTCGCACGCGAGCCGCCCGTACGGCGTCTGCGTACGGGCTGCTTCGCCTGAGGCGGGTTCGAGAGGATGGCGGGCGCAGGGCCCGGGGAGGGCGCGGGGCG
>NZ_PVLV01000190.1 GCF_002982015.1 Streptomyces solincola | reverse complement strand
GTCCAGCGCCGCCGCGGCGGCGCTGGACGGCGCCGTGCTCGGCGGGATGCCGCCCTCGCCGGTGGTCGCCGACCTCACCAAGGACGTCACCGGCGACCGGCGCGGGGCCCGCGAGGAGGCGGCCGGCGCGCCCCCGCCCGGCGTCCGCCGGGACACCGCCGGCGCCGGCTCCGTACCGCCGGCGCGCGAGGCCGGCCGGTCGGGCGGCCAGGAGGACAGCGGGCAGGTGCCCGACCTCACCAAGGCCAGCCCGGTGAAGGAGGACAGCGGATCGCTGCCGGCCCGTGCCGAACAGCTCCGGCTCTCCGGGGACGTCACCTACTCCCTGCCGTCGCTGGACCTCCTGGAGCGCGGCGGCCCCGGCAAGACCCGCAGCGCCGCCAACGACGCCATAGTGGCCTCGCTGCGCCGGGTGTTCACCGAGTTCAAGGTGGACGCCGACGTCACCGGCTTCACCCGCGGCCCGACGGTCACCCGCTACGAGGTGGAGCTGGGCCCGGCGGTGAAGGTCGAGCGGATCACCGCGCTCACCAAGAACATCGCCTACGCCGTGGCCAGCCCGGACGTGCGGATCATCTCGCCGATCCCCGGCAAGTCGGCCGTCGGCATCGAGATCCCCAACACCGACCGCGAGATGGTCAACCTCGGGGACGTGCTGCGGCTCGCCGACGGCGAGGAGGACGACCCGATGCTGGTCGCCTTCGGCAAGGACGTCGAGGGCGGGTACGTGATGCACAGCCTTGCCAAGATGCCGCACATGCTGGTGGCCGGCGCCACCGGATCCGGCAAGTCCTCCTGCATCAACTGCCTGATCACCTCGGTCATGATGCGGGCCACCCCGGAGGACGTACGGCTGGTGCTGGTCGACCCCAAGCGGGTCGAGCTCACCGCGTACGAGGGCATCCCGCACCTGATCACCCCGATCATCACCAACCCCAAGAAGGCCGCCGAGGCCCTGCAGTGGGTGGTGCGCGAGATGGACCTGCGCTACGACGACCTGGCCGCCTTCGGCTACCGGCACATCGACGACTTCAACGCCGCCATCCGCAGCGGCAAGCTGAAGACCCCCGAGGGCAGCGAGCGCGTCCTGTCGCCCTACCCGTACCTGCTGGTCATCGTGGACGAGCTGGCCGACCTGATGATGGTCGCCCCGCGGGACGTCGAGGACGCCATCGTCCGCATCACCCAGCTCGCCCGGGCCGCCGGCATCCACCTGGTGCTCGCCACCCAGCGGCCCTCGGTCGACGTGGTCACCGGCCTGATCAAGGCGAACGTGCCCTCCCGGCTCGCCTTCGCCACCTCCTCGCTCGCCGACAGCCGGGTCATCCTCGACCAGCCCGGCGCCGAGAAGCTCATCGGCAAAGGCGACGGGCTGTTCCTGCCGATGGGCGCCAACAAGCCCACCCGTATGCAGGGCGCCTTCGTCACCGAGGAGGAGGTCGCGGCCGTCGTCCGGCACTGCAAGGACCAGATGGCCCCGGTCTTCCGCGACGACGTCACCGGCCCCGCCCAGCAGAAGAAGGAGATCGACGAGGAGATCGGCGACGACCTGGACCTGCTGTGCCAGGCCGCCGAGCTGGTCGTCTCCACCCAGTTCGGCTCCACCTCGATGCTCCAGCGCAAACTGCGGGTCGGCTTCGCCAAGGCCGGCCGGCTGATGGACCTCATGGAGTCGCGGGGCGTGGTCGGACCGAGCGAAGGGTCGAAGGCGCGCGACGTCCTCGTCAAGCCGGACGAGCTGGACGGCGTACTGGCCGTCATCCGCGGGGAGTCCGCAGGCTAGGAACACGCATCCGCCGTCCGGACGTGGGCAACCGTTTCCCCTCGGCGTACGTCACGTTGGGCAGAGAGACGGATGATGCCGTTTCCGAGCCTGGCGCCCCACCCCTGTCGTCTGCCGGGCTTCGGTCACCACGCTTCTGTCACATCCGGGCGGACAATCATTCCAACGGCGTACGAAGTGCGTCCGTCCGGTTGCCCCACCCTTTCGTACGACTCATAGACTGAACTACCCGCAGGTGGTTGCACGCTCGAAAGGCGCACTCGTGTCCATCGGCAACTCCCCCGAAGAAGAGCAGCCTTCGACCAATCCGGACCCCGACCCCGCCGAGGACCGGCCCTCGGTCGGCAGCGTGCTCCGGCACGCGCGGACCGCCGCCGGCCTGACCGTCGAGGAGGTCAGCGCCTCCACCCGCGTGCGCATCCCCATCGTGCACGCCATCGAGGAGGACGACTTCTCGCGGTGCGGCGGGGACGTCTACGCCCGAGGCCACATCCGCGTGCTCGCGCGTGCGGTCGGGCTCGACGACGACACCCTGGTGGAGCGGTACGACGCCGAGCACGGCGGCCGCCCCGCCCCCCCCCCCGCCGCGCCGATGTTCGAGGCGGAACGCATCCGCCCCGAGCGCCGCCGGCCCAACTGGACCGCGGCCATGGTGGCGGCCATCGTCGCCGTCATCGGCTTCGTCGGCTTCACCCTGTTCAGCGGAGGCGAACCCGACTCGCGCGCGGGCAACGTGGCGGGCGACCCCGCCTCGCCCGCGCAGAACCCGGCCGCCAAGCCCCAGCCGACCAAGGCCGCGCCCCGCCCGGCCCCGGCCGACAGCGCCATCGCGGCGGCGCCCAAGGACCGCGTGACGGTCAAGATCACCGCCGTGGAGGGCAAGAGCTGGATCACCGCCACCGGCACCAACGGCAAGCGGCTGTTCGACGGTCTGGTGGACGAGAACAGCTCCAGGACCGTCGACGTCGAGGACCGCGAGCAGGTCGACCTGGTGCTCGGCAACGCGGGCGCGGTCGAACTGGTCGTCAACGGCAAGAAGGTCGCCGACGAGTACCAGCCCGGCGAGGTCAAGCGGGTCAGCTTCAAGAAGGGCGACGACCCGCAGGACGGCTGAGCGACGGACGCCGCGCACGGACGCCCGGGAACCCCTCCGGTTCCCGGGCGTCCGCGTGCGGCGCCACGGCTGCTCCGCGGGGCTGCGGGCAGGGCAGGCGACCCTGAGCGGCGGGGGGCCGCGCGGGACGAAGTAGTCTTGAGTCCATGCCCGAACGCCGTACCGTCGCCCTCGTCACCCTTGGCTGCGCCCGTAACGAGGTGGACTCGGAGGAACTGGCCGGCCGCCTGGCAGCGGACGGCTGGCAACTCGTCGAGGAAGCCGCCGACGCGGACGTCGCCGTCGTCAACACCTGCGGCTTCGTCGAGGCCGCCAAGAAGGACTCCGTCGACGCCCTCCTCGAGGCCAACGACCTCAAGGACCACGGCCGCACCCAGGCCGTCGTCGCCGTCGGCTGCATGGCCGAGCGGTACGGCAAGGAGCTGGCCGACGCGCTGCCCGAGGCCGACGGCGTGCTCGGCTTCGACGACTACGCCGACATCTCCGACCGCCTCCAGACCATCCTCAGCGGCGGCGCCCACGCCGCGCACACCCCCCGCGACCGGCGCAAGCTGCTGCCGCTGTCGCCGGTGGAGCGCCAGCAGGCGGCCGGCGCGGTCGCCCTGCCCGGCCACGGCGACGCCGACGCCCTGGCCAGCGCCCCCAGCGACCTGCCCGAGGGCCTCGCGCCCGCCTCCGGGCCGCGCGCCCCGCTGCGCCGCCGCCTCGCCACCAGCCCCGTCGCCTCGGTGAAGCTCGCCTCCGGCTGCGACCGGCGCTGCTCGTTCTGCGCCATCCCCTCCTTCCGCGGCTCCTTCGTCTCCCGCCGCCCCAGCGACGTGCTCGGCGAGACCCGCTGGCTGGCCGAGCAGGGCGTGAAGGAGATCATGCTGGTCTCCGAGAACAACACCTCCTACGGCAAGGACCTCGGGGACATCCGGCTGCTGGAGACCCTGCTGCCCGAGCTGGCGGCGGTCGACGGCATCGAGCGGGTGCGGGTCAGCTACCTCCAGCCCGCCGAGATGCGGCCCGGCCTGATCGACGTGCTCACCTCCACCGAGAAGGTCGCCCCCTACTTCGACCTGTCCTTCCAGCACTCCGCGCCCGCCGTGCTGCGCGCCATGCGCCGCTTCGGTGACACCGACCGCTTCCTGGAGCTGCTGGACACCATCCGCTCCAAGGCGCCGCAGGCCGGAGTCCGCTCCAACTTCATCGTCGGCTTCCCCGGCGAGAGCGAGCAGGACTTCGCCGAGCTGGAGCGGTTCGTCACGCACGCCCGGCTCGACGCCATCGGCGTCTTCGGCTACTCCGACGAGGACGGCACCGAGGCCGCCGGCTACGACGCCAAGCTGGACCAGGAGACGGTCGACGCGCGCCTCGCCGACCTCTCCCGACTGGCCGAGGAGCTCACCGCCCAGCGTGCGGAGGAGCGGCTCGGAGAGACCCTGGACGTGATGGTCGAGTCGGTGGACACCGGCGAGGACGGCGACGGCGCGGTCGGCCGCGCCGCCCACCAGGCGCCGGAGACCGACGGGCAGGTGGTCTTCACCCCCGAGTCGGCCGCGCGCGCCGCGCTGGCGCCGGGCCGTATGGTGGCCGCCAAGGTCGTCGGCACCGAAGGCGTCGATCTGGTGGCCGAGTGTCTCGAGGAGGCGGGCAGATGACCGGAGTGCCGGCATCCGCCGCGGGCGGTACGGGAAGGCCGGCGCCCGGCGGCAAGCTGGGCGCTGCGGCCGTCAACCAGGCCAGTCTGTGGAACATCGCCAACATCCTCACCATGATCCGGCTCGTGCTGGTGCCCGGTTTCGTGCTGCTGCTGCTCCAGGACGGCGGCTACGACCCGGCCTGGCGCGCCTGGGCCTGGGCCGCGTTCGCCGTGGCCATGATCACCGACATCTTCGACGGCCACCTGGCCCGCGCGTACGACCTGGTCACCGACTTCGGGAAGATCGCCGACCCGATCGCCGACAAGGCGATCATGGCCGCGGGGCTGGTCTGCCTGTCGGCCCTGGGCGACCTGCCGTGGTGGGTGACCGCCGTCATCCTGCTGCGTGAGCTGGGCATCACGCTGATGCGGTTCTGGGTGATCCGGCACGGGGTCATCCCGGCCAGCCGCGGCGGCAAGATGAAGACCCTGGCCCAGGGCACCGCGGTCGGGATGTACGTGCTGGCGCTCACCGGGCCGCTGGCCACCCTGCGGTTCTGGGTGATGGCGGTGGCGGTGGTGCTGACCGTGGTGACCGGTCTGGACTACGTACGCCAGGCGGTGGTGCTGCGCCGCAAGGGACTGGCCGCCGAGCGCGCCGACGCGGCGGCCCGGGTGGCCGGCGAGGCCGCCGCCCTGGCCCGGGCGGCGCACGGCGCGGACGAGGACGGCATCCGGGCGGAGCGACCCGGGGCGGACCATGCCGGGGCGGCCGGCGGGTCCGGGGCCGGTGTCGGAGGGGTCGCGTCCGCGACGGGGACTCGCGCCGGGGTCGAGAACGAGTCGAGCGGCGCACCCACCCCAGGGGCTCCCGGGGCCGCTGAGGCGGGGCCGCGAGACGCGGCGGCCGGGGCCGGGGCCGGTGCGAGCGCCGGTGCGGAGCGCGCCGAGGTGGAGCCGGGCCGGTGACGGCGGCGGCCGCGGACACCCTCCGACTGCTCACCGAGCGTGGCGAGACGCTGGCCGTCGCCGAGTCGCTGACCGGCGGGCTCGTGGCCGCCGAGCTGACTTCCGTGCCCGGGGCGTCCCGGGCCTTCCGCGGTTCGGTCACCGCCTACGCCACCGGGCTCAAGCAGCGGCTGCTCGGTGTGGACCCGGTGCTGCTCGCCGAGCGCGGAGCGGTGGACCCGGAGGTCGCCGCGCAGATGGCGGCGGGTGTGCGGGCCGCCCTCGGTGCCGACTGGGGCGTCGCCACGACCGGGGTCGCCGGGCCGGACCCGCAGGACGGCCAGGCGGTCGGGACGGTGTACGTGGCGGTGTGCGGGCCCGCCGGAAGGTCTCGCTCCGGCGGCGAAGTCCGCGCGCTGCGGTTGAACGGCTCCCGGGAGGAAATCCGTAAGGAGAGTGTACGGAGCGTGCTGGAGCTGCTCGCGGACGAACTGACGGCGAACGCGAGGGCGCAGGATACGGAACAGAACGGGGGGAACTGATGTTTGCAGCCCTGAGTGAACACGTCATTGCTCCCCGCACGGCCGCAGCACGAGGCGGTACGGTGGGGCGTGAAGGATGCGGCTACACGGTCCGAGGAGGGAGCCACCGATGATTCTGCTCCGTCGCCTGCTGGGTGACGTGCTGCGTCGGCAGCGCCAGCGCCAGGGCCGTACTCTGCGCGAAGTCTCCTCGTCCGCCCGGGTCTCGCTCGGTTATCTCTCCGAGGTGGAGCGGGGGCAGAAGGAGGCTTCCTCCGAGCTGCTCTCCGCGATCTGCGACGCGCTTGACGTACGGATGTCCGAGCTGATGCGCGAGGTGAGCGACGAGCTCTCGCTCGCCGAGCTCGCCGAGTCGGCCGCGGCGACCGAGCCGCTGCCCGCGCCGGTGCGCCGCCCGATGCTGAACCCCGTGTCCGTGACGTCGGTGACCGGTGTGCCGACCGAGCGGGTGACCATCAAGGCGCCTGCCGAGGCGGTGGACGTCGTCGCGGCCTGAGGCTGCCGACGTCCTGCCGGGCCGCCGACGCGGCCCGCCGGCAGCGAGTGTTTTGGGCTGAGCCCCGGTCGGGTATTCGAGTGCCGACCGGGGCTTTCGCTTATCCCGAATGCCCGTTTTAGGTCCTATGTGCCATGGTGGACATGCGTGCGTCCCCTGCCCCGCGATCCGGGGCGGTCCGGTCTCTTCGGCCATCAGCTCGATGGGGATCGCACGCCGGAATGGAGGATTCGGATGACTGTCGTCAAGAGCTCCCTGTCGGACGCCGACCGCAAGGTCGTGGGCGAGGCCCTACAGGGCGCGCTGGTGGACGTGGTGGACCTCTCGCTGGTGGCCAAGCAGGTGCACTGGAACGTCGTGGGACCGCGGTTCCGCTCCATCCACCTTCAGCTCGACGAGGTCGTGACCACCGCGCGCCAGCACTCCGACACCGTCGCGGAGCGGGCCGCCGCCCTCGGGGTGAACCCGGACGGGCGTGCCGCCTCGGTCGCCAAGGGCAGCGCCATCGCCACGGTGCCGGAGGGGTGGATCAAGGACGACGACGCCGTGCAGATCCTGGTGGAGGGCCTCGACGCGGTCATTACCCGGATGCGGGAGCGCATCGCGGTGACCGACGAGCCGGACCCGGTGACCCAGGACCTGCTCATCGCGCTCACCGCGGACCTCGAGAAGCACCACTGGATGTTCCAGGCGGAGCGGGGCTGACCGCCCCGAGCCCGTGGCTCCCGCCCTGTCCCGGGCGGGGCGCGCGGCGCCCACGGGGGCGCGAGGCCGCGCCCCGAGTGCCGCCGGCGCGTCGATGCGCCCCTCCACCGGGCCGGCACCCGGTTCCGGGGCCGGCCCGGTGGAAGGCTGGAGGGGCGGATGTGACCGGCGCGGCCGGGCGGGGGCGGGTGGCAGGCCGTAGGAGGCGGTGATGGTACGGCGACGACGCATGACCTTGGCCGCGGTGGCGCTCGTCGCCGGCGCGGTGTGGTGGTGGGCCGTGCTGCGGCTGGTCCTGGCGCCGGCCGGGAGCGGAGCGGTCGAGGCGACGGTGGTGGCGGGCGGCTGGGGACTGAGCCTGCTTCCGGTGCACGTGGCCGCCGCCCGCCCGAAGCGGCCCCGGCTGACGGCGGTACGCGAATGGCGGCACCGCCGGGGTGCGGCGCCCGCCGGCCCGGAGCCGGACGGGGGCGTACGCCCGGCGCTGTGAGTCCCGGTGCGCCGGCGGTCGTGATCGGCGCATCGTCGGTGTGGCGCGGGGCTGCTCGGCGGCCTGCGGGGGCCTGGTGGGGCCGCCGGTGGCGGCCTCTGGTCAGCGGCGGGGGCGGGCGGATGACGGGCGTCCGGGGCCGGGGCCCTGCTGGCAGCCCGGGCACCAGTAGGAGACGCGCTCCTGGTCGTTCTCCTCCACGTGCCGGATGGGGGCGCCGCAGCGGTAGCAGGGCTTTCCGCGGCGGCCGTAGACGTAGACCTTGCGGTCGGGGCGGTCCACGTGGCCGCCCGGGGTGATGGTGCGCCGCTCATGGCGGTCCTTGTTGGCTTCGAGCAGGCGGCGCGCGGTGGCGGCGAGCCGCTCCGGGACGCCGGCCGGCAGCTCTCCCACGGGCAGCCAGGGGGTGGCCCTGGCCAGGAAGGCCAGCTCGCACTTGTAGACGTTGCCGATGCCCGCGAGATTGCGCTGGTCGAGCAGGGCTTCGCCGAGCGGGCGGGCGGGGTCGGCGCACAGCCGGCGGACCGCCTCCGCCGCGTCCCAGTCGGGGCCCAGCAGATCGGGTCCGAGGTGGCCCACCACCGTCTCCTCGTCGGCGGTGCGCAGCAGCTCCAGCACGGGCAGGCGGTAGCCGACGGCGGTGGCGTCGGCGGTGCCGAGGACGGCGCGGATCTGGTGCTCGGGCCCGCCGTTCCAGCGGGCGCCGTGGGCGAAGACCCGCCAGGAGCCCTCCATGCGCAGATGGGAGTGGAGCGTCAGCCCGCCCTCGACCCGGGCCAGCAGGTGCTTGCCGCGCGGGGTGACGTCCAGCAGCGTCCGGCCGGTGAGGTCCGCCGTGGCGAAGCGCGGGACCCGCAGGTCGAAGCGGGTGAGGGGGTGGCCGGCGAGCGCGGCGTGCATCCGGTGGGCCGCCAGCCAGACGGTGTCTCCTTCGGGCATGGGTCCATGATGCGTGAGCCACCGTCCGCCGCGGGCCTCGTCCGGCCGGCGCGGGCCTCCGTCCGGCCGTGGTGGGACTTGTGCGGCCGCCGTGGGCCTCTCCGTCCGGCCGCCGTGGGCCTCCTCCGTCCAGCCGGCGCGAGCCTCTCCGTCCGGCCGAGGTGGGCCTCGTTCTGACGGCGCGCGTCCGGGTGGTCAGCCGCGCAGGCGCAGCCCGCGGGGGGTGGCGTGGAAGCCTGCGTGCTCCAGGGCAGGGGAGAGGGGCGAGGTGAGGGCGGGGGCGCCGTTGACGCGTTCGACGGTGACCGTGCCGAGGGCGCCCGCACCGGCGGACCGGGCCAGGGCGGCGGCCGCCGCGTGCAGGGCCGGGTCGTCCGGTTCGGTGGCCCAGGACAGCACCGTCTTGCCGCCGCGCTCCATGTAGAGCGTCAGCTCGCCCTCGACCAGCACCACCAGGGAGCCGGCCTTGCGGCCAGGCTTGTGGCCGGCCCCGGTCGGCGGCTCCGGCCACGGCAGCGCCGCCCCGTAGGCGTTGGCCGGGTCGGCGGCGGCCAGCACCACCGCGCGGGGGTCGGTGGAGGCGTCGGCCCGCTCCTTGGCGGTGGACGCGGCCCGCAGCCGGTCCACCGCGCCGTCCATGGCGAACTGGGCGGCGCCCAGGCCCTCCACCACATAGCCGCGCCGGGCCTGGCCGGTGTCCTCGAAGGCCGACAGCACCCGGTAGACCGCCGAGAAGCCGCCCTCCACGCCCTCGGCCGCCACCGCGCCGCGGGTCACCACGCCGTGCCGGTCCAGCAGGGTGCGGGCCAGCGCGTGGGCGCGGTGGGTGGGGTCGGGCTCGGCGGGCGGCAGCAGCGACCAGCGGCCGCTGACCGTGGGCGGCCCGGAGCGGGACGCCGTACGGGCGGCGGCCGTCAGCGTCCCGTACCGGCCGCGCGGCACGGTGCGCCTGGCGCGGTGCGCGGTGGAACCGGCGGTGCGGCCGGAGCCGAGGACGGCGCGCAGCGGGGCGACCGTGTCGTTCGTGAGTCGGCCCGACCAGGCCAGGTCCCAAACTGTGTCGGCCAGTTGCGGGTCGCTCGCCGCCGGGTGGGTGGTGGCGCGCACCTGGTCGGCGATCTGCCGGAAGAACAGCCCGTACCCACCGGAGAGGGTGGTGAGGACGGACTCGTGCAGCGGGCTCAGCTCCAGCGGGTGCGGGTCGGGGAGCAGGAGCGGGGCGGCGTCGGCCAGATACAGGGAGACCCAGCCGTCCTTGCCCGGCAGCGCGCCCGCCCCGGCCCACACCACCTCCCCGGCCACCGTCAGCTCGTCCAGCATGCCGGGGGCGTACCCGGCGACCCGGGAGGGCAGCACCAGCCGCTCCAGCGCGGAGGCCGGCACCGGCGCGCCCTGGAGCTGCTCGATCGCCCGCGCCAGCCCGTCCAGCCCGCGCAGGCCGCGGTCGCCCACGTGCTGCCACTGCGGCAGGAAGCTGCCCAGCGCGGCCGGCGGCACCGGCTCCAGCTCCTGGCGCAGCGCCGCGAGGGAGCGCCGCCGCAGCCGCCGCAGCACCGCCGCGTCGCACCACTCCTGGCCGATGCCGGAGGGGTGGAACTCGCCCTGCACCACCCGCCCCGCCGCGGCCAGCCGGTGCAGCGCCCCGTCGGTGACCGCCGCGCCCAGACCGAACCGGGCGGCCGCCTCGGCGGAGGTGAAGGGGCCGTGGGTGCGGGCGTACCGGGCGAGCAGGTCGCCCAGCGGGTCCTTGACCGGCTCGGTGAACGCCTCCGGCACGCCGACGGGCAGCGCCGTGCCGAGGGCGTCCCGCAGCCGGCCCGCGTCCTCGACCGCCGCCCAGTGGTCGGCGCCGGCGATCCGCACCCGGATGGCCCGGCGCGCGCCCGCCAACTGCTCGGCCCACTGCGCCTGGGCGCCGCGCTCCACCAGCTCGCCGCCGGTCAGCGGGCCCAGCACCCGCAGCACGTCGGCGACGCCCTCCACGTCCTTGACCCGGCGGTCCTCGGTGCGCCACTGAAGCTCGGCCTCCAGCTCGGCCAGCACCTCGGGATCCAGCAGCTCGCGCAGCTCGGCCTGGCCCAGCAGCTCGGCCAACAGCCGGGAGTCCAGCGACAGCGCGGCCGCCCGCCGCTCGGCGAGCGGGGAGTCGCCCTCGTACAGGAACTGCGCGACATACCCGAAGAGCAGGGAGCGGGCGAAGGGCGACGGCTCCGGGGTGGTGACCTCCACCAGCCGCACCCGGCGGGACTCGATGTCGCCCATCAGCTCCTTGAGGCCGGGCACGTCGAACACGTCCTGGAGGCATTCGCGGACCGCCTCCAGCACGATCGGGAACGAGCCGAACTCGCTGGCCACCTGGAGCAGTTGGGCGGCCCGCTGCCGCTGCTGCCACAGCGGGGTGCGCCGGCCCGGGTTGCGGCGGGGCAGCAGCAGCGCGCGGGCCGCGCACTCGCGGAAGCGGGAGGCGAACAGCGCCGAGCCGCCGACCTGGTCGGTGACCACCTGGTCGACCTCGCCGGCGTCCATCAGCACGTCGGCCGCGCCGACCGGCGCCTTCTCCGCGTCGTGCTCCGTGCCGGGGGCGGCCGGGTCCTGGTCGAGCAGGTCCAGACCCATCAGGTCTGCGTCCGGCAGCCGCAGCACGATGCCGTCGTCCGCGTGCATCACCTGGGCGTCCATGCCGTACCGCTCGGTGAGCCTGGCGCCGAGGGCCAGCGCCCACGGGGCGTGCACCTGCGCGCCGAACGGCGAGTGCACCACCACCCGCCAGTCGCCCAGCTCGTCCCGGAACCGCTCCACCAGGATCGTCCGGTCGTCCGGCACATGGCCGCACGCCCGGCGCTGCTCGTCCAGATAGGCCAGTACGTTGTCCGCCGCCCAGGCGTCCAGACCGGCCGCCACCAGCCGCAGCCGGGCGTCCTCCGCCGACAGCGCGCCCACCTCGCGCAGGAACGCGCCCACCGCCCGGCCCAGCTCCAGCGGCCGGCCCAACTGGTCGCCCTTCCAGAACGGCAGCCGCCCCGGCACCCCGGGCGCCGGCGAGACCAGCACCCGGTCGCGGGTGATGTCCTCGATCCGCCACGAGGAGGTGCCCAGGGTGAACACGTCGCCGACCCGCGACTCGTACACCATCTCCTCGTCCAGCTCGCCGACCCGGCCGCCGCCCTTCTTCGGGTCCGAGCCGGCCAGGAACACCCCGAACAGACCCCGGTCGGGAATCGTGCCGCCGGAGGTCACCGCCAGCCGCTGGGCCCCGGGCCGGCCGGTGACGGCGCCGGTGACCCGGTCCCACACCACCCGCGGCCGCAGCTCGGCGAAGGCGTCGGAGGGATAGCGCCCGGCGAGCATGTCCAGCACCCCGCTGAACGCCGACTCCGGCAGCGAGGCGAACGGCGCCGCCCGGCGCACCAGGGCCAGCAGGTCGTCGTACGCCATGCTGTCCAGCGACACCATGGCGACGATCTGCTGCGCCAGCACGTCCAGCGGGTTCGCCGGGACGCGCAGCGCCTCGATGGCGCCCTCCCGCATCCGCTCGGTGACCACCGCGGCCTGCACCAGATCGCCCCGGTACTTGGGGAAGACCACCCCCGTGGACACCGCCCCCACCTGGTGCCCGGCCCGCCCCACCCGCTGGAGCCCGGAGGCCACCGACGGCGGCGACTCCACCTGCACCACCAGGTCGACCGCGCCCATGTCGATGCCCAGCTCCAGACTGGACGTCGCCACCACCGCGGGCAGGCGGCCCGCCTTCAGGTCCTCCTCTACCAGCGCCCGCTGCTCCTTGGAGACCGAACCGTGGTGCGCCCGCGCCAGCAGCGGCGGCGCGCCCTTCGCCTCGCCCGAGCCGCCCATCAGCTCGGCCGGCGCGTGGTCCTCCGGCATCGGCTCGCCGGTGGCCCGCTCGTAGGCGATCTCGTTGAGCCGGTTGCACAGCCGCTCCGCCAGCCGCCGCGAGTTGGCGAACACGATCGTCGAGCGGTGCGCCTGCACCAGGTCGGCGATCCGCTCCTCCACCTGCGGCCAGATCGACGGCCGGTCCTGCTGCCCGCCGCCCGCGTCGGACGCCGGGGACGCGCCCATCTCGCCCATGTCCGGCACCGGCACCACCACCGACAGGTCGAACTCCTTGCCGGAGGCCGGCTGCACGATCTCCACCCGCCGCCGGGGCGAGAGATAGCGCGCCACCTCGTCCACCGGCCGGACCGTCGCCGACAGCCCGATCCGGCGCGCCGGGCGCGGCAGCAGCTCGTCCAGCCGCTCCAGCGACAGCGCCAGGTGCGCGCCCCGCTTCGTGCCCGCGACCGCGTGCACCTCGTCCAGAATCACCGTCTCCACCCCGGCCAGCGCGTCCCGGGCGGCCGAGGTGAGCATCAGGAAGAGCGACTCGGGGGTGGTGATCAGGATGTCCGGCGGGTGCGTCGCCAGCGAGCGCCGCTCCGCCGCCGGGGTGTCACCCGAACGGATGCCGACGCGCACCTGGGGCTCGGGCAGCCCCAGCCGTACCGACTCCTGGCGGATACCCGTCAGCGGACTGCGCAGATTGCGCTCCACGTCCACCGCCAGCGCCTTCAGCGGGGACACGTACAGCACCCGGCAGCGCTTCTTGGGCTCGGCCGGCGGCGGTGCGGCCGCCAGCCTGTCCAGCGAGGCCAGGAAGGCGGCCAGCGTCTTGCCGGACCCGGTCGGCGCGACCACCAGGACGTCCGAGCCCTCGGCGATCGCCCGCCACGCCCCCTCCTGGGCCGCGGTGGGCGCGCTGAAGGCCCCCGCGAACCAGCCTCGGGTGGCGGGGGTGAACGAGTCGAGCGCAGTCCCGGTCATGCCCACCATCGTGCACCCCGCCACTGACATCGGCCCCGCACCGGCCGTCCCCGACGGCGTACCCGCAGGCAGGAGCGGCTCCGGCGGGCCGTCCCAGCAGCCGGACGGCCCCGGCCGCGGCGCGCAGCGGGTCGCACAATGGAGGCATGGCACGCGCACGGGACGGTGAATGGGCCAGACACTGGCACTACCCGGCGGTGCCCGGACTCGACCTGCTGCGGGCCCGCTACGTGCGCCACTCCTTCGTCCGCCACAGCCACGAGGGCTTCGTGCTGGGCGCCGTCCGGCAAGGCGTCGAGGACGTGGTCACCCCGCACGGCACCCTGCACGCCGGCCGGGGCAGCGTGGTCATGCTCAACCCGGAGGTGCCGCACTCCGCGCACGCCGGGGACCCGGACGGCTGGTCGTACGCCACCCTCTACCCCTCCCTGGACCTGGTCGCCGCCATCGCGGCCGAGGAGACCACCCTGCGCGGCACCCCGAGCTTCGCCGAGACCATCGTCGAGGACGAGGACACCGCCCTGCTCATCCGCGCCGTGCACCGGGCCGCCGAGGAGGGCAACGCACTCGCCGCCGACAGCCTGCTGCGGGTCACCCTGGCCAGGCTGCTGCGCCGCCACGGCACGTCGCTGACCGTCCGGGCCCCGCGCGACGCCGGGGCGGCCACCGCCGCCCGGGCCCGCGAGCTCCTCCACCGCCGGATGGCCGACCCGCCGTCCCTGGAGCAGCTCGCCCGCGAACTGGACACCGGCTCCTTCGCGCTGCTGCGGGCGTTCAAGGCCGCCTACGGCATGCCCCCGCACACCTGGCTCACCGACGCCCGGATCCGCGCCGCCCGCCGCCTGCTCGAAGCCGGCACCCCGCCCGCGGCCGCCGCCGCCGAGGTCGGCTTCACCGACCAGCCGCACCTCAACCGCCACTTCACCCGGATCGTCGGCGTCCCGCCGGGCGCCTACCAGCGCGAGCGCGCAAGAACGTACAAGACCGGAGGCGCCGGGCCCCACTAGCGTCCCCGGGGTGAAGGACGTGAAGGAACAGACAGCGGCGACAGCCCCCCGCCAGCAGGCGCCACCGGGCGGCCCGGCCGACGCGGCCGCGGCCAAGCCCGACCGCGCCGTGATCCGCGACTCCCTCGGCGTCGGCGTGGCCGTCGGCCTCTCCGGCTTCGCCTTCGGCGTCACCTCCGCCGGGGCCGGCCTCACGCTGCTCCAGACCTGCGCGCTCAGCCTGCTGGTCTTCACCGGCGCCTCCCAGTTCGCGCTGGTCGGGGCGATCGCGGCCGGCGGCAACCCGATCACCGCGGCGGCCGGCGCGTTCTTCCTCGGCACCCGCAACGCCTTCTACGGCCTGCGGCTCTCGCAACTGCTGGCCCTGCCCCGCTGGGTCCGCCCCTTCGCCGCGCACTGGGTGATCGACGAGACCACCGCGGTGGCACTGGCCCAGCCCGGCCGCCGGGCCACCCGGCTCGGCTTCGCCGCCACCGGCCTCACCCTCTACGTGCTGTGGAACCTCACCACCCTGCTCGGCGCGCTCGGCGCCGAGGCCATCGGGGACACCGCCGCCTGGGGCCTGGACGCCGCCGGACCCGCCGTCTTCCTCGCCCTGCTCGCCCCCATGCTGCGCACCGCGACCGAACGGGCCGTCGCCGGCGTCGCCGTCGTCCTCGGCCTCGGGCTGCTGCCCGTGCTGCCGGCCGGCGTCCCCGTCCTGGTGGCCGCGCTGGCCGCCCCCCTGGTGCTGTGGGCCCGGGGCCGCCGGTCCCGGGGCAGCGAGGAAGAGCCGTACGACGCGAAGGGAGCCGACCGGTGAACCTGTGGATCGCCATCGGACTGACCACGGCCGGCTGCTACCTGTTCAAGCTCGCCGGACTGCTCGTACCGGCCTCCGCCCTGGAGCGCCCGCTGGTGCAGCGACTCGCGGCCCTGCTGCCGGTCGCCCTGCTGGCCGCGCTCACCGCCCAGCAGACGTTCGCGGTGGGCAGCGCGCTCACCGTGGACGCGCGGGTCGCGGGGGTGGCCGCGGCGGCGCTGGCTCTGGTGCTGCGCGCCCCCTTCCTGGTCGTGGTCGGCGCCGCGGTCGCCGTCACCGCCCTCGTCCGCGCCCTCGGCTTCGGGTGAGCGGCGGGCGTCCGCCCGGCCGGCGGCGCCGTACGGGCGGTTCGCCCGGGGGCGGGATACTGGGATCATGCGGTTGACGATTTTCTGGGAGCGGATGGCCGAGCACTTCGGCGCGGCCTACGCCGACTCCTTCGCCCGGGACCACGTCATGGCCGAACTGGGCGGGCGGACGGTGCACCAGGCGCTGGACGCCGGCTGGGAGACCAAGGACGTGTGGCGAGCCGTCTGCACGGCGATGGGCGTCCCGCCCGAGCGCCGCTGACCCGGGCGCGGGCGGCCCGCCGGGACGACCGTCCTCAGACCCGGCGCCGCTGTCGGCACGTTCTCGGGGGCTTCGTGGCGCGCGGCCGGCGGTGGCCGGGCGACGGGGCGTCACACGCGTACGCGAGACTTGGCGCGTGGCTCCGACTGACGACGACGAGACGACGACCACCGCCGAACCGGCGGCACCACCCTCCGCACCGCCCGCCGCAGCCGCGGCGCCGCCCCGGCCGGAGCCGGCGCCCGCGGGAGGCGGCCCCGGCGACCCCGCCGCGCCCGCCGGCGGTGCGGGCGGCCGGGCTCCTGGCATGCCGCGCTGGCTGCCCAAGGCCATGGTCCTCGGGCTCGCCCTCTACGCCTGCTTCCAACTGGGAAGCTGGGCGTTCCACGCGCTCATCGGGCTGCTGGTCAACGTCCTGATCGCCTTTTTCATCGCCCTGGCGATCGAACCGGCGGTGGGGCGGATGGCGGCCCGGGGCATGCGCCGCGGGCTCGCCACCTTCCTGGTCTTCTTCGCGGTCCTGGCCGGAGCAATCGGCTTCACCGTCCTGCTGGGCTCGATGCTGGCCGGGCAGATCATCGAGATCGTCGAGGACTTCCCCCGCTACCTGGACTCGCTGATCCACTGGATCAACCACACCTTCGACACCGAGCTGTCCCGCGTCGAGGTCCAGGACAGCCTGCTGCGCTCCGACTGGTTGCAGAAGTACGTGCAGGACAGCGCCACCGGCGTGCTGGACGTGTCCGCCACCGTGCTCGGCGGGCTGTTCCGGCTGCTGACGATCTTCCTGTTCTCGTTCTACTTCGCCGCGGACGGCCCCCGGCTGCGGCGGGCGCTGTGCTCGGTGCTGCCGCCCGCCCGGCAGGCCGAGGTGCTGCGCGCCTGGGAGATCGCCGTCGACAAGACCGGCGGCTACATCTACTCGCGCGGGCTGATGGCCCTGGTCTCCGGCGCCGCGCACTACGTGCTGCTGGAGCTGCTCGGCGTCCCCTACGCGCCGGCGCTCGCGGTGTGGGTCGGCCTGGTGTCGCAGTTCCTGCCGACCATCGGCACCTATCTGGCCGGCGCCCTGCCCATGCTGATCGCCTTCACCGAGAACCCCTGGTACGCGGTGTGGGTGCTCGGCTTCGTCGTGGTCTACCAGCAGTTCGAGAACTACGTGCTCCAGCCCAAGCTCACCGCGCGGACCGTCGACATCCACCCGGCGGTGGCCTTCGGCTCGGTCATCGCGGGCACCGCGCTGCTCGGCGCGGTCGGCGCGCTGATCGCGATCCCGGCCGTGGCCACCCTCCAGGCGTTCCTCGGCGCCTACGTCCGCCGGTACGACGTGGCCGAGGACCCCCGGATGCACGGCCATCGGCGGCACGGCGAGGCGGTGATGGCCCGGGTGCAGCGGATGCAGCGGGCGCTGCGCACCAAGGTGGAGAGGGATGCGCTGCAACGCGAGCGGGGCGCCCGGGTGCCGGACCCGCGTCAGGAGGAGGACCGGGGCTGACCCGGAGGCGGAGGTGGAGGCGGGGGCGGGCGGTGTGGCTCGCTTGACAGTAAAATCGAACATCCATTCATATGGGATTCCGGCCCGGAAGCTCGGGGCGGCCCGGAGCGCGGGAGAGGCGCGCCGGCCGCCCGGTTGTCCACAGGCTGGAGGGACGTCGGGGCCCATTGTCAGTGGCAGGGGTTAGCGTCTTTGACGTGAAGCGATCGACTCAAGCAAACCGGGTGGAACCCATGGCAGGAACCGACCGCGAGAAGGCGCTCGACGCCGCGCTCGCACAGATTGAACGGCAGTTCGGCAAGGGCGCCGTGATGCGCATGGGCGACCGGTCGATGGAGCCCATCGAGGTCATCCCGACCGGCTCGACCGCCCTCGACATCGCGCTCGGCGTCGGCGGACTGCCGCGCGGCCGGGTGGTGGAGGTCTACGGCCCGGAGTCCTCGGGCAAGACGACCCTGACCCTGCACGCCGTGGCCAACGCGCAGAAGGCCGGCGGCCAGGTCGCCTTCGTGGACGCGGAGCACGCGCTCGACCCCGAGTACGCCAAGAAGCTCGGCGTCGACATCGACAACCTCATCCTGTCCCAGCCGGACAACGGCGAGCAGGCCCTGGAGATCGTGGACATGCTGGTCCGCTCCGGCGCCCTCGACCTGATCGTCATCGACTCGGTGGCCGCGCTCGTCCCGCGCGCCGAGATCGAGGGCGAGATGGGCGACTCGCACGTCGGCCTCCAGGCGCGGCTGATGAGCCAGGCGCTCCGGAAGATCACCAGCGCGCTCAACCAGTCCAAGACGACGGCGATCTTCATCAACCAGCTCCGCGAGAAGATCGGCGTGATGTTCGGCTCGCCGGAGACCACGACCGGTGGCCGCGCGCTGAAGTTCTACGCCTCGGTGCGCATCGACATCCGCCGCATCGAGACCCTCAAGGACGGCACGGACGCGGTCGGCAACCGCACCCGCTGCAAGGTCGTGAAGAACAAGGTCGCGCCGCCCTTCAAGCAGGCGGAGTTCGACATCCTCTACGGCCAGGGCATCAGCCGCGAGGGCGGGCTGATCGACATGGGCGTGGAGCACGGCTTCGTGCGCAAGGCCGGAGCCTGGTACACCTACGAGGGCGACCAGTTGGGCCAGGGCAAGGAGAACGCCCGCAACTTCCTCAAGGACAATCCCGACCTCGCCAACGAGATCGAGAAGAAGATCAAGGAGAAGCTGGGCGTCGGTGTCCGCCCGGCGGAGCCGGCCGCCGAGCCGGCCGCGGACGCGGCGGGCGCCGCGGGCGTGCCGGCCGGCGAGGACCCGGCGAAGCCGGTCTCCGTCCCGGCGGCGAAGACAGCCAAGGCGACCAAGGCCGCGGCGGCCAAGGGCTAGCCCGGTGGCTCGGCGCACCGAATGGCCGGGCGGCAGCCCCGACTCGTCGAGGGCCGAGAAGGAGCTGCCGCCCCAGGACCCGGCCGAGCGGGCGCGGGCGATCTGCCTGCGCCTGCTCACCGGGACGCCCAGGACCCGCAAGCAGCTCGCGGACGCCCTGCGCAAGCGCGAGGTCCCGGACGACGTCGCCGAGGAGGTCCTCTCCCGCTTCGAGGAGGTCGGCCTCATCGACGACGCCGCCTTCGCCGGGGCGTGGGTGGAGTCCCGCCATCACGGCCGGGGCCTCGCCCGGCGGGCGCTCGCCCGCGAGCTGCGCACCAAGGGGGTGCACGGTGACCTGATCGACGAGGCGGTCGGGCGACTCGACTCCGACCGCGAGGAGGAGACCGCCCGGGAGCTGGTGGCCCGCAAGCTCCGCTCCACCCGCGGCCTCGACCGCGACCGCCGGCTGCGGCGGCTCGCCGGAATGCTGGCCCGCAAGGGGTACCCGGAGGGCATGGCCCTGCGAGTGGTGCGGCTGGCGCTGGAAGAGGAGGGGGAGGACACCGAGGGACTGGAGCCGGACTAGGCGGAGGGCCGAAGCCCGCGGAGAGCGCGGGCCGGCGGGCGCACCGCCGAGGGCCCGCACGGCCCACCTCGCGGGCCTGGCCCCGTTCGCACAAGCTTCGCACAAGCGCCTGACCGCCACCGTCTGCGCCCGGCCGCCCGACCTGACTCGGCCCTGCGCTACTTTCCCGCTGCGCTGAGCTGTCGCTGTCGCCGTCGCCGTCGCGAGGGGGGTGGGTCGGCGTGGGTGGCGTCGTCACATGGACGGAGTCGGCTCAGGGGGACGGTGCCGGGCGGACGGAGCCGGCTTACGGAGCTGGCTTACGGAGCCGGTGTCTGGCGGCCGAGCCTGCTTGGGGCGGCGGTCGCTCGCGGACCGGCCGGTTCGGGGGGCGGTCACGGGCGGGTTCAGGGGGCGGTATTAGGC
>NZ_PVLV01000018.1 GCF_002982015.1 Streptomyces solincola | reverse complement strand
GGGGTCAGTGGCGGGGCGGCATCCCGCCGTCCCCACCCGGCGGACGCCGGTCCCGGCCGTCGTGGCCGTCGTGGTCCCATCCGCGGTGCCGCGGGTCGTCCTGGTCGCCCTGGCCGCCCTGATCACCGTGGCGCCATGCGTCCTGGCCGTCCTGGCTCCAGGGGTCCTGGTGCTGGAGCTGCCGGCCCTCGGCCCACTGGTCCGCCTGCTCGCGGGCCCAGGAGGGGGTCTGCTCGCCGCCGGCGGGCTGCTGCCACTCCTGCTGCTGGTACCCCGTCTGCTGCTGTCCGTAGTCCGTGTGCTGCTGGTACGCGCCGGGGTCCTGGTAGCCGGAGGGCCGGGCGTTCCAGGCGGACTGCTGGTCCTGGGCCGACTGCTGCCGCTCGTCGAACCAGCCCTGCTGCCCCTGCTGGGCGGCCCAGGAGGACTGCTGCTGCGCGGCGGCGGGCTGCTGCTGCCAGTCGCCCTGGTGGCCCTGCTGGTGGGCCGCGTGCGCGGCGCCGGCGTACGGGGCGGCGGGAGCCTGCTGGCGGGTCGCCTGCGTCGGCAGGGCGGTGATGACCGGGATGCCCTGGGTCTGGGACACCTGGTAGCGCTCCTCGGCGGCCACCGGGTAGCTCGCGTACGGGTCCAGCCGCGGGTGCTGGCCGGTGGTGGCCGTGGCCTGGCCGGGGGCGTCCTCGGCGGCGCTCTCGTCGGCGGGCAGCTCGGCCAGGTACTCCAGCAGCTCCTCGCCCTGGCCGTGGATGTTGCCGATGGCGACGAGCGAGGAGCCGTCGGCCATCCTGCCGAGCAGCGTGGGCATGAACTCCTCGGCCTCGCGCCGCTCGCCGCCCAGGTCGACCGCGCGGTCGCGCCACTCGGCGGGGATGGCCTCGATGGCGCTCTTGGACGGGTGCCCGATGACGAACACGTTGTCCGGCTGGAGGTCGGGGATGATCTCGCCCATCTGGCCGTTGCGCTCGACGCGGTCCGGGCGGCAGTTGATGACGACGTTCAGCGGGCGGCTGATCGCGCCCAGGTCCAGCAGCTGGTTGATGTTCATCAGCGTGGACTCGGGGTCGTTGGCCGCGAAGACGTTGGCGAACGCGAGGCGCTTGCCCTCGGGCCCGACGTACCGCTCCACCGAGAGCACACCGGGGTCCGGGGGCGCGTCGTACATGCCCTGAAGCGCCGTCTTGCGCTCCACGCCCAGCAGTTCGGCCACCTTCAGCGCGATGGCGACGTTCTCCTTGAAGGTGAACCAACTGAAGCCGCGCAGCTCCTCGTCGGAGACCGTCTCCGGGTCGGCGTAGACCAGCTCGCAGTTACGGGCGTCCGCCTCCTCCTGGAGGATGTCGAAGCGGTCCTTCTCGGCGGTGACGCAGATGCCGTTCTCCGGCATGGAGCGGCACAGCGAGCGCGCCACGTCGTCCAGGGTGGGGCCCATCTCGGCCAGGTGGTCCTCGCGGACGTTGCACAGCACGCCGATCGTGGAGCGGATCAGCTTGCTCTGGTTGACCTCCTGGAGCGCCGGCATGACCGCCATGCACTCGATGACCAGGGCGTCGGGTCGGTAGGTCGCCGCCCGGCGGACGATGCCGATCTGCTCCACGACGTTGGCGATGCCGAACTTGCGGTAGACCGGCTCCTCGGTGGCGTCCGGGTGGATGAAGCGGGCCGCCGTGCCGGTGGTCTTGGCCACCGTGACCAGGTCGCCGCCGCGCAGCGCGCCCGCGCACAGCCGGGTGATGGAGGACTTGCCGCGGATGCCGTTGACCAGCACCCGGGAGGGGATGACGTGCAGCGCGGCGTAGTGCCGGCGCTGCTCGACGATGCCCGCCGCCAGCAGGGCGATGCCGGCGATCAGCAGGACGAAGTACAGATAGAGCACCGCGGGTCACCTTCCTCCGACGCGGGGCCGGGCCTCGGCGGCCTGGCGCGCCTGGTTGCTTCTGTGGGCCTGCACCTGCTGGCGCAGGAGTTCGAGGCTGCGCACGACGGCGCCGACCTCGTCCTGGTAGCGCGGGTAGAGCACGGTCTTGGCGTCGCCGTCGGCGAGCTTCTCGGCGGCGGTCGCCAGCGCCCGCATGGGGCGGACGACGACCAGGTAGGTCCAGCCGAGGCAGACGATGATCGCGGCCAGCCCGAGCATGCCGGCCAGCACACTGCGGTCCTCACGCTCGTAGGCGGCGAGCTGGAAGCGCTCGGCGTTCTGCGAGCTGACCACGGTCCAGCCCACGTCGGCGGCCACGCCGCCGCCGGAGAACGGGGCGGCCGCGGCGACGGTGACCTTGCCGCCCTCGCGGATCAGCAGGCCGTTCTCCACCGGGCCGGCGCCGGTGTCGACGCCGGCCGCCCGCACCAGGTCGGCCAGCGGCTGCTCGGGCAGCTCCTCGAAGGCGAGGAAGCCGTCGCTGGCGGCGATGGTCTGCGCCTTGGCGTCCACCACCCGCACCTCGCCCAGACCGGGCCGGGACAGCAGCGAGTTGAGGAACTCCACCCGCAGCTCGCCGACCAGGACGGCGCCCTCGCGCTCCGGCACCGGGGCCCCGGCCTGGATGACCGGCTTCTTGCCGCCCTGCCCGGACACCCGGATCAGCGGCAGGTCCTTGTCCCCGCTCCAGGCGTGCGGGTCGCCGCCGGCCTGCGCGGTGACCCGGCCGCCGTCGTCGACGACGTACAGCGCCTCGTAGCGGGAGTGCTTGGCCAGCGCCTCGTCCAGGACGCGGGCGGTGGACCCGGAGTCGTCCGAGGCCATCAGCCGGGCGCTGGAGACCAGGTCCGCCTGGGCCTCGTTGAGCGCCCGGCGCAGCCGGTCGGCGATCAGGTCGGTGCGGTCGCGCTGGTCGTTGACCATGGTGGTGGGCACGCTGACCGAGCCGTCGGTGCGGTTCAGCAGCAGGCCGACGGGCACGCACCACAGCAGCAGCAGGACGGCCGTGACGATCAGCGGGACGGCCGCGCCGAGCCTGCCGCCGCGGCCCGCCGGCGTACCGGCTCCGGCTCCGTCCGCGTCGCCGGTGCTGCCCAGCCTGGTCCGCAGCCTCTCCAGCGCGGCGCCGATCCGGGCCGCCTCGCCCCAGCGGGGCACCGAGACGGGACGGGTCAGGTCGCCCCGGGCGAGCCGGCGGGACTCCAGGAACATCCGCAGCAGCGGGCGCTGCACGGTCGTCCACAGCACGGCCGCCGCCAGCAGTCCCAGCGCCACCAGGACGCCGGCCGCCACCAGTCCGTACAGCTCGCGGCCCTGCTCGACGGTCGGCTGCGCGACCACCGGCAGCAGGGCCACCACGGTCAGGCCGAGCCCGGCCGCGACGCTCTTCTTGTCCTCCGGGTCGGAGGAGGCCAGCGCGGCGTAGCCGGCGGTGGCCACCCGGCCGTTGTAGTCGCCGCCCAGCAGGGTGCCGCTGACGCCGGGGTAGCCGCGGGAGCCGGGCTCCTTGGCGTGCGAGGGGTGCTGCTCGGTGAGTTTGGCCGCCTTGTCGGAGAGCGTGCCCATCTGCTTGCGCATGAAGGCCAGCTCGACGCCGGCCCGGCCCGCGTCGGTTGCGTCGGCCTGCTCGAAGCCGGCCGTCGCCAGGACCTCGCCGTCCCGGGCCGCGACCGCCATGGTGCGGAACGGGCCCAGGTTGATCTGCGGCACGGCCAGGCTGCCGGAGGCGATCAGGAGCTGCTTGGGGCGGCCCTTCCACTCCAGCAGGGCCATGGTCATCAGCCGGACGTCACCGGTCTCCAGGCGCACCATGCGGGGCGTCAGGGCGGTGTCGCCGGTGAGGACCTTCTGGTCCACCCAACCCAGCGGAATCGTTTCCCCGCGGGCGGCGAGCACCTTGCCGCTGTCGATCTCCATGACCGTGGTGCCGGTCCACTTCTGGTACGCCTGACCCAGGTCGGACAGCACCCGCTCGGGCGCCACCGGGTCGCCGGCGCGCAGCGCGGCCGCGGTGCGCTCCAGGTCGGTCACCCGCTCGTCGATGGAGGCGCGCAGCGCGATGGCGCCGTCCTCGGCGAAGTGCTGCTGCGAGGAGAGCACCGCCTTGGGCACCACCGTGTCGTCCCCGGGGCCGAGCACCTTCGTGGTGAGGCCGGCCAGGGCCAGGATCAGCACGCACAGCACGGCGATCGGCGGACGGATGCCGCCCAGCAGCGGCATGTCCGCCCGCCTGCGGCTGCGTCGCCGTCCTCCCCGTACGCGGTACGCGCCATGGCTCGATGTCACTGCTGATCTTCCCCTGGTCGGTGCGGGCGCGCGACGCGGGGGAACCGACACCGCGGGCGCGAGGGCCCAGTCGTTGGGCGAGTGGAGCGAGTGGAGCGGATGGAGCCGAGTGGGCGGACGGGGCGGCGCGAGCCGCCCGGCAGGGGCGCCGCCGGGGCGGGCCCCGGGGTGCGGGACGGACCGGTCGGCCCGGTCACCCGAGCCGCAGCTCGGCCAGTCCGTCGCCGCCCGGGGCTCCCCGGTTGAACAGGAAGCCGCGGGTGCGCTCGGCCGCGAGGCGGTAGCGCGCCAGCCGGTCCTCGGAGAGGCCCTCCGGCTTGTCGAGCTGCTGCCGCACGTCGACCAGTCTGTGGTCCTCCACCGCGCCCTTCGGCGGCTTCCCGCCGGCGTCCACGTCCGGCGGGATGTCCACCAGGGTGGTGCGGTAGCGGGCCGACACGTCCCACCCGGTGGTCGTCTCGCGGAACTCGAACCAGCCGATGGCGCCTTCCTCGGTGAGCCCGGTGGGCGAGGAGTGCCGGGCGACGGAGTTGCCCAGGCCGTAGGCGACCCATCTGCCGTTGAGCTTCTGGATCGGCTGCACCACGTGCGCGTGGTGGCCGATCACCAGGTCGATCCCGGTGTCCTTGGTGAGCTGCTCGGCGAGCTGGAGCTGCGGGAGGCTGGGCTCGTTGTAGTGCTCCAGGCCCCAGTGCACGGAGAGGATGACCACCTCGGCGCCCTGCTTGCGGGCCTTGGCCTCGGCGGCCTTGATCGCGCCGAGGTCGGTGCGGTTGACCGCCCAGCTCTGGTCCTTGGGCGTCGGGTGGGCGAAGGAGTCGCGGGAGTAGGCCAGGTGGGCCACCTTGACGCCGTTGACCTCCCGGATGGGGATCTTCTGCGACTCCGCCTTGGTGCGGGAGGAGCCGGCGTGGCCGAGGCCCGCCTCGTCCATCAGGTCCAGGGTGCGCTGCGCGGCGTCCATGCCGTGGTCGAAGGTGTGGTTCGACGCCGTGGAGCAGGTGTCGTAGCCGGTGTCCTTCAGCGCGGTGAGGACCTGCGGTGGGACGAGGAAGTCGGGGAATCCCTTGAAGGGGCCCTGGGGCTCGCCGACCGGGGTCTCCAGGTGGCATATCGCCAGGTCCGCCCTGGATATGACCGGCTTGACCCCGGCCAGCAGCGGCCGGAAGTCCAGGCCGTCCTGGCCGTTCCCGGTCTCCTCGGCGTCCTCTGTTGCCTGCTCGATCAGGTCCGGGTGGATGAGCACGTCTCCCGTGGCGGCCACGGTGAAGGTGCGGCCGCCCGGCTTGTGCTGCGGAGTCGACGGCTCCTCGGCACAGCCGGTGATCAGTACGGCGAGAACGGCTGGGGTCGCCAACCACCGACCGATGCGGAGAGACTTACGCAATGTCACTGCCACATGTTCACACGTCTCCGGAGGGAGAAGCTGCGATCAGCGTCACAAGACCGTCACCTTTCGTGCACATTTCGCTTGTGGTCGGCATGATTCTGCTCCTGATGGGATGCCAGTCCGCCTCCGACGAGCCCGCGGAACGGTCGGCTCCGAAGGCCCGGGAGCTGGTCGACGTCCGCGACCGGATCCTCGCGTATACCGAGCAGGCCAGGCCCGATGCCTCCTACACACCACCCGGCGACGAGGAGCGGGAACGGCTCGCCCAGGGGGTGGACAAGCTGCTGGCGGGCGACGCGCGCGCGGCGGAGGGTCTGATCGGCCCGATCGGCTTCACTGTGACCAGAATCACCGACACCGGAAGCGGTCGGAGGTTTGACGAGATCGCCGCGCGGGATGACGGTCCGGCCGCCCGCTGGGGACGGCTCTATCTGACCGCCGACTCCGCGGTCCGCTGGAACGTGCAGGTGCCCCACCCCACCTCCGACCGGGACACCGACGCCCTCGGCGTACGGCTGCTGGAGTCGACGCCGGGCGGCGCGCTGGTGGTGGCGGGCGCGCACCGCGAGTCCGGCACCGGGGACACCGCCGACGTCGCCCACCGCCAGGACAGCGTCTTCCACGCCATGGTGGCGGAGCTGGTCCGGCGCAACGTGCCCAGCCTCCAGGTGCACGGTTTCTCCGACTCCCGCCAACGCCCCTACGACGCCGTGGTGTCCACCGGCGCCGTGCAGAGCGCCCCCGGCGAGGTCGTCGCGCTGGCCGACCGGATGCGCTCCGAGGGCCTGCGGGTCTGCCGCGGCTGGCGCGCCCGCTGCCCCGTCGAGGGCACCACCAACGTCCAGGGCCGCGAGGCGCAGCGCGGGCACACCCTCTTCGTGCACGTCGAACTCGCCCCGGACGCCCGGGGCGACGGCCCCGACGCCGACGAGGCCGCCGACGCCCTGTCCGGGCTGCTCGCCGACTGGGCCCGCGACTGACGCCCCGCGGATGGTGAGGGCGTCCGGATGCGCGTCGGGCCGGGGTGGCGGGCCGGCGGCCGCGGCAGACCTCGTCCGGGAAGGGGCCGTCCCGGGAGCCCGGACCCGGCCCGGCGCCGGCGCACCCCGACGCGGCTGCCTCCCGCCCGGTCACCGAACCCCCGGACCATCCACCCGAGATCTCCACCCTCAGACCTCAAGTGCAGCCGAGACGCGTTCCGTTGGCCTCACGCGCCCGTCGTGCCGTCCACCCCCTCCCGCAGCAGGTCGGCGTGGCCGTTGTGCCGGGCGTACTCGTGGACCAGATGGAGCATCACCCAGCGCAGCGACACCTCCACCCCGTGCCGCCGGTTGACCCCCGTCACCTCCAGCGACTCCGCCGCGGCCTCGAACCGCCGCGCCCACGCCACCTCCGCCCGCCAGGCCGCGAACGCCTCCGGCACGCTCGCCCCCTGCGCGTCGTACGCCCGCTGGAAGTCCCCGTCCGCCGACCACACCAGCGACAGCTCCGCCTCACCCGCCAGGGTCCGCCGGAACCACGCCCGCTCCACCTCCGCCATGTGCCGCACCAGCCCCAGCAGCGACAGCGCCGACGGGGGCATCGACCGCCGCCGCAGCTCCTCGTCGCCCAGCCCCTCGCACTTCAGCGCCAGCGTGGCCCGGTGGTAGTCCAGCGCCCCCCGCAGCATCTCCCGCTCCCCGCCCGTCAACGGCGGATCCACCCGCTCCACCGGTGCGCCGTCCCCGGCCGATCCCTCCATCGCCCTGCCCCTTCCCGCGCCGCGACCACCTGCGTCCGCCCAGCATCACCCGTCATCCGCCGCGCCGCGCAGGGGAATTGGGTGGCCCGCCCCCCGGAGCCGCGCCTAGGGTCGCGGCCATGAGCAGCGGGAGCGGGAGCAGCGGCGGCAGGAGCGCGGGCGACTGGGCGGCCGACGTCGACGCGGCGGCGGCGGTGTGCGCGGCGGCGCTGGAGGCGGTGGCGGAGCGGGACTGGGAGGTGGCCGCGACCGGGCTGGAGTGGAGCTGCCAGGAGACCGCGGTGCACATCGCGGGCGACTTCACCGGCTACGCCGCCCAGTTGACCGGGCGGATGGCGCAGGGATACGTGCCCTTCGACGTGGTGGCCGTGCCGGGCACCGGGCCGCAGGGGCTGGTGCGGATCGTGCGGGCCACCGGCGGGCTGCTCTCGGCCGCCGTGCGCACCACGCCGGCGGACCTGCGGGCCTGGCACCCGGCGGGCCCGGCCGGGGGCGACGGGTTCGCCGCCATGGGGATCGCCGAGGTGCTGCTGCACACCCACGACATCGTCACCGCGCTCGGCGGTCAGGTCCGGCCGGAGGGCGGGCTGTGCGCGCGGGTGCTGGACCGGCTCTTCCCGCACGCGCCCAGGGCGGCCGGGGACGATCCGTGGCGGGTGCTGCTCCATGTGACCGGCCGGGCGGAGGGGCCGGGCGGCGAGCCGGCGCCGACCGCCTGGCGCTGGTACTGCGACCCGGTCCGCTCGGCCCGGCTGGTGCTGTGCGAGCTGTCCCCGCCGGCCGCCGCCGACCTGCACTCCGGCGGCAGCGGCGGCTTCACCTGGGCCGACGGCGGCCCGGAGGAGGGGACCAGGTTCGCCGGCGGGATGGTCGCCGGCGCCGCGGCGGACGGCTCGCACCGGCCGGGCTGGGGGACCTACGTCATCGTCCGCGCCGAGGACGGGCGGGCCGTCGGCGGCATCGGCTTCCACGCCCCGCCCGGCCCGGACGGCGAGGTCGAGGCCGGCTACGACGTGGTGGCCTCCGCCCGCGGCCACGGCTACGCCGCCGAGGCCCTGGCCGCCCTGGCCGGGTGGGCGTTCACCGACCCGGACCTGACGGCTGTCCGGGCCACCGTCGACCATCCCAACGCCGCCTCGCACGCGGTGGTCGCCCGGGCCGGCTTCCACCGGGCGTCGGCGGACGAGACGCAGGTGCACTACGAGATGCGCCGCCCCAAGCAGCCCGCGCCGCCCTCTACTTGAACTGGCCGGGCGTGTAGTGGCCCGGGACCATCCGGGTGGACACCGCGAACCGGTTCCAGGCGTTGATCACGTTGATCGCGGCGATGAGCTGGGCCAGCTCCTGCTCGGTGAACTCCTTGGCCGCCCGCTCGAAGACCTCGTCCGGCACGAAGCCGTCGGTCAGCACGGTGATCGCCTCGGTCAGCTCCAGCGCGGCGACCTCCTTCGCGGTGTAGAAGTGCCGGGACTCCTCCCAGGCGCTGAGCTGGATGATCCGGTCCACCGACTCGCCGGCCGCCAGCGCGTCCTTGCTGTGCATGTCCAGGCAGTACGCGCAGTGGTTGAGCTGCGAGGTGCGGATCTTCACCAGCTCCAGCAGCACCGGGTCCACGCCCCGGCGGGCCGCCGCGTCCAGCCGGACCATCGCCTTGTAGACCTCCGGGACCTGCTCCGCCCAGGAGATGCGGGGGGTGTGCTCGGGGTTGCGGGTCTCGTCGCGGTGGGCGGCTGCGGTGGTGTTCTCGTTCGTCGTCATGGCTACGAGCCTAGGCCCGGTGTGGCACAGGGGTATGGTCCATTTCCATGACGGATTCCTGGGCCACTTTCGGGGCCGACCTCCACCTGGAACTGCGCGGCGCGAAACTGCGCGCCGGGCTGATGGACGCGCTGCGCGAGGCGGTGCGCAGCGGCCGGCTGGCGCCCGGCGCCCGGCTGCCGTCCTCCCGCGGCCTCGCCGCCGACCTGGGCATCGCCCGCAACACCGTCGCCGACGCCTACGCCGAGCTGACCGCCGAGGGCTGGCTCACCGCCCGCCAGGGCTCCGGCACCCGGGTCGCCCGCCGCGCCGCCCCGCGCACCGGGCGCGGCGCCGCCGGCAGCCGCCCGCCCGGCCCGCCGCGCCGCACCGCCGCTGTCTCTTATACACATCT
>NZ_PVLV01000189.1 GCF_002982015.1 Streptomyces solincola | reverse complement strand
GGGCGGGGGTCTCGGTCGCGGGCTCCTGGACGGTCGCGCGGCGGTTCAGGGCGCGCAGCAGCAGAGGGCGCACCAGCTCGCCGACCAGGAGGAAGAGGACGACGTAGAGGAGGAGGGCGAGCCAGAGGAAGCCGGGCCAGGCGAGGATCTGCTGGAGGACGAACGGGGTGCCGGCGCGGCCCGCGGAGAGGGCGGCGAAGGAGAGGAGGGGGAGCACCACGATGGCGGCGGTCCCCGTGCGGCGGGCGGCTCCGCCGCGTACCGTCACATCACGGACCAGCCGCCGCCAGACGTAGTAGTGGACCCCCGCCAGCAGGGCCAGGACGACAACGAGCACCAGGACGACGACCAGCACGGCCCCGTACCCCCCTTATCCGCTGTGACCGCGCGAGGCTCTTACCCCGCGCAACCCGATGGCCCCCACGACCGTCCCCAGAACAAAGGACGCGATGGCGAGCAGTAGGTGCACCCAGAAGTAGGGTGTCGGATCGCCCGCGTCGTCGAACGCCAGGCCGCTGCCGTCGTTCCACAGATTCTTGACGAAAGTGATCCAGATGAACCAGCTCCACACCCCGAACGCGAGCAGGAACCAGGAGGCGCGGCGGCTGAGCTTCATGGGTTCAGTATCGCCCGCGGTGGAGGACGGCCTCGGGCGGGGTGCGATACCCCGGATGGCCCGAATAGGCGTCGTGGTGGCGGTGACGGCGGGGGTGCTGCTGTCGGCGGGCCCGGCGGTGGCCGCGCCGGGACCGGACGCGGAGGACAAGCAGCCCAAGCCGCCGGCCGGGATGTCACGGGTGGGCGGGGTGAAGCTGGGGCGGCCCGGCATCCAGGTGAACCTGACGCCGGGGGTGCCGGCGCTGCCCAAGCAGGTCACCGGGCGGTCCTGGGTCGTCGCGGACGCGGAGAGCGGGCAGATCCTGGCCGCGAACAACGCGCACTGGCGGCTCGCGCCCGCCTCGACGATGAAGATGCTGTTCGCCGACACCCTGCTGCCGAGGTTCCCCCGGACCCAGTCGTACCAGGTCAAGCCGGGTGCGCTGGCGAATCTGGGGGCGGGCTCCAGCCTGGTGGGCATCAAGGAGAAGCAGTCGTACACCGTCCACGACCTGTGGCTGGGGGTCTTCCTGCGGTCGGGGAACGACGCGGTGCACGTGCTGTCGCAGATGAACGGCGGCATCGCGAAGACGGTGAAGGAGATGAACGCGCGGGCGGACGAGCTCCAGGCGCTGGACACCCATGTCGTCTCGCCGGACGGCTACGACGAGCCGGGCCAGGTCTCCTCCGCGTACGACCTCACCCTGATCGCCCGCAGCGGGTTGCAGAAGGCCGACTTCCGGGAGTACGCGGCCACCCCGCGCGCCAACTTCCCCGGCGAGGCGAAGAAGGGCAAGAAGCGCGAGGCGTTCGAGATCCAGAACACCAACAAGCTGCTGACCGGCGACTTCGACATGCCCGCCTACCAGGGCATCGCCGGCGTGAAGAACGGCAGCACCACGCACGCCGGGCAGACCTTCACCGGGGTGGCCGAGCGCAACGGGCGGGTGCTGCTGGTGACGGTGATGAACCCGCTGGTGAAGGAGAGCCACGCGGTCTACCGGGAGGCCGGGCGGCTGCTGGACTGGGGCTTCACGGCGGCCGGGAAGGTCAAGCCGGTCGGCGAGCTGGTCGCGCCGAAGTCGGCCGAGCCCGGCGGCGGCGAGAGCGGCGGGAACACGGTGACCGGCGGGATCGGCGAGGTGGAGGGCAACGGCGGCACCGGGCAGATCGCCGGGACGACCGGCGAAGGGGAGCGCGCGAGGGCCGCCGGCGGGTCGGGCGCGGGCGGGGCGGGCACGGCGCTCGCGGTGGCCGGCGGGGCGCTGGCGCTGCTAGTGGGCGGGGTGCTCCTGGTCAACCGGCGGTGGCCGCTGCCGGACCTGGTCCGGCGTCGCCGCCCGCCGCAGGGGTAGCGCCGGGGTCCTCGGCGCCGTCGGCGGCGGGCAGCTCGTCCTTGGAGCCGGTGCCCGTCCAGGCCGCGCAGAACAGCAGCAGCTTGGCGGTGAGGTTGATCCACAGCAGCAGTGCGACCGGCACGCCGAACGCCCCGTACATCGACTTGCTCGCCACCCCGCTCATATAGCCGCCGAGCAGCAGCTTCAGCGCCTCGAAGCCGACCGCGCCGAGCAGCGCGGCGACGACCAGGCGGCGGCGCCGGGGATGGACTCCGGGGAGGAGGGTGAGCAGGTAGAGCAGCAGGAGGAAGTCGGCGAGGACGGCGAGGGCGAGCGCGCCGGTCTGGAGGAGGACCGCGCCGACGCCGGTGGCGGGGATGCCGAGGCGCTCGGCGGTCCAGCCGACGGCGGTGGAGCCGAAGCCGGAGACGGCGAAGGACACCAGGCCGGTCGCGCCGAGGCCGACCAGCACCACCGCGTCCTTGGCCTTGCGGACGAACGGGTTGCCCAGGTCGGCGTCGTCGCAGGCCCACACCGCGCGCAGGCAGTCCCGCATGGAGCCGACCCAGCCGATGCCGGTGAACAGCAGCAGCGCGCCGGCCACCAGGCCGACCGTGCCCGCGTTGGCGATCAGCGAGTTCAGGTCGAGCTGCTCGGAGATGCCCGGCACCTGCGCGCTCAGTTCGCCCTCCAGGGTGCGCACCTGGGCGTCGCTGAGGAGCGCCGCGCCCACCGCGGCGGCCACGGTGATCAGCGGGAAGAGCGCCAGGAAGCTGAGGAAGGTGACGGCGGCGGCCAGCCTCGTCCAGTGCGCGCGCTCCAGGGTCTCGTAGGAGCGCCAGGCGTGGGTGAGCATCAGCCGGGCGACCCGCGGGCCGATGACGGGGAGCTTGGTCAGCCAGTCCATGCGGGTGCCCCTACCCGGTGTCCGGCCGCCCGACCGGACCGGCTCACAGTCCGGTCACCGCCATCGCGTAGACCGCGAGCCAGGCCAGGCCGATGACGGCGAGCGGGCGGTCGCGCAGCACCACGTCCTCCGGCGCGCCGGCCGCGCCCCGGTCGGCGAAGACCGCGTACCGCAGCACCCCGAGCAGGAACGCGGCCATGGAGAGCTGCCGCCAGGGCAGCAGCGTCCCGGCGGACGCGGCGCCGCCGCCCTCCAGCGCCCACAGGCAGTAGCCGAGCACCGCGCCGCCGGCCGCCAACTGCCAGACGAACCGCAGGTAGCCGGCGGTGTACTCGGTGAGCAGCGCGCGGGTGCGGCCGTCGCGGCCGGCGGGCTGCACGGCCTCGGAGTACCGCTTGGCGGCCACCATGAACAGCGCGCCGAAGCCGGTGGTGATCAGGAACCAGCGGGAGAGCGGGATGGCGAGCGCCACGCCGCCGACCATGGCCCGCATCAGGAAGCCGGTGGCGACCACGGCCAGGTCGACCACCAGCACGTGCTTCAGGCGCAGGCAGTAGGCGAGCTGCATGAGCAGGTACGCGGTGATCAGGGTGGCCGTCATGGGGTTGCAGGCCAGGGCCGCGCCGCTGACGGCGGCGGTCGCGAGGAGCGCCCCGGCGGCGTAGGCGAGCGGCACGGGCACCTCGCCGGCGGCGACGGGCCGCCGGCGCTTGCCGGGGTGGGCCCGGTCGGCCTCGGCGTCCCGGGCGTCGTTGACCAGGTAGACCGCGGCCGAGGCGGCGGTGAAGAGCACGAAGACGGCGGCGAGCTGGAGCAGGGTGCGCGGGTCGGCGAGCCGGCCGGCGGCGGCCGGGGCGGCGACGACCAGGAGGTTCTTCACCCACTGCCGGGGGCGCGCGGTGCGCAGCAGCCCGTACGCGGTGCGCAGGGGGTAGGGGGCGGGGCGCGCGGGCGCGGTCAGCGTGGTCGGCTCACCCATCCGGCCGCACTCCGCCGCGCACCGCCCGGGCCACGGCCGCGCCGAGCAGCGCCCCGGCGGCCACGTCGGTCGGGTAGTGGACGCCGGCCACCAGCCGGGCCAGGCACACCCCGGCCGCCAGCGGGCGGGCCAGTCTCCCGGCGGCCGGGCTGACCGCCGCGAAGGCGGCCGCCGCGGCGGCCGAGGAGGCCGCGTGCGAGCTGGGGAAGGAGTGCCGGCCGACGGGCGGCCGGGGGCCGCCGCCTGCCGGGCGGGGGCGGCGCACGGCCTGCTTGACGGCGGAGCTGGTCAGGTGGGCGGCGCAGACGGCGGCGGTGGCCCGCAGCCACGCCTGCCGACGGGCCGGGTCGAGGGCGGCGGCGGCCGTCCCGGCGGCCAGCCACAGGGCCGCGTGCTCCCCGGCCAGCGAGAGCCCCCGGGCGGCCCGCCCCGCAGCCGGCCACCGCGCCCCGGCCCGCCGGAAGCCGGCCAGCAGCCACTGGTCCGCGCCGAGCAGCGCGTGCCGCCCGGGCGGTCGCGGCGCCGGTGCGGGATGCCGGGCGGCCGTCCGGGCGCCACCGTGCCGTGGCGCGGCGAGTGCGCGGGAGGGTCCGCCGTCCGGGCCCGGGGGCGGGCAGGTGGCGCAGGGGTGGCCGTCTTCGGGGCGGGAGCCCTGCTTCGCGTACCGCATCCTCCGTCACCCCTTCGCGGCCGTACCGGTCGGACGCCCGGGATCGGGCGCGCGCAGGGGTGACTCTGGCGGGCCGGGCGGCCGGGACGGGCGGCAATCTCGTACGACACTCGTTTCATCACCCGTTTCGGTCAGTCGGGCTACGCCGGCCGGGCCCGCCGCGGGGAGCCGGGGCGCGAGGCGGCGACACGGCGCCCCGGCCGCCCGGATACCGCCCATATGCGGGGATACCGTCACTCCCATGCCTGAGGTCCCCGCTGCCGCCGCCGCTGCCGTCCCCGCTTCCCCGGAGCCGTTCGAGGTCCGGCCGGTGACGGGCTGGGGGCGGACCGCGCCGACGGTGGCGCGGGTGCTGCGCCCGCGCAGCTACCAGGAGGCGGCGGCCGCGGTGCTGGGCTGCGGGGCGCGCGGCGGCATCGCGCGGGGGCTGGGGCGGGCGTACGGCGACGCGGCGCAGAACGCCGGCGGGGATGTGCTGGACATGACGGGGCTGGCCCGGATCCGCTCGATCGACGCCGAGGCCGGGATCGTGGTCTGCGACGCGGGGGTGAGCCTGCACACGCTGATGGAGGTGCTGCTGCCGCTCGGCTGGTTCGTGCCGGTGACCCCCGGGACCCGGTATGTGACGGTCGGCGGGGCGATCGGCGCGGACGTGCACGGCAAGAACCACCATGTGTCGGGGTCCTTCGGACGGCATGTGCGCGCCTTCGACCTGCTGACGGCGGACGGGTCGGTGCGGACCGTGCTGCCGGGCACGGACCTGTTCGACGCCACCACGGGCGGGATGGGGCTGACCGGGGTGGTGCTGGCCGCCGAGATCCAGTTGGTCCCGGTGGAGAGCGCCTGGATGTCGGTGGACACCGAGCGCGCCGCCGACCTGGACGACCTGCTGGCCCGGCTGACCGCCAACGACGACGGCTACCGCTACTCGGTGGCCTGGATCGACCTGCTGGCGCGCGGCGCGGCGACCGGCCGGGCGGTGCTGACCCGCGGCGACCACGCCCGGGTCGGGGAGCTGCCGCGCCGGGCCCGCAGCGAGCCGCTGGCCTTCCGCCCCGGCCGGTTCCCGGCGGCCCCGGCGTTCCTGCCGGAAGGGCTGCTGACCCGCACCACGGTGGGGGTCTTCAACGAGGTCTGGTACCGCCGCGCGCCCCGGCACCGCACCGGTGAGCTCCAGCGGCTGCCGGCGTTCTTCCACCCGCTGGACGGCGTCCCGCACTGGAACCGGGTCTACGGGCGCGGCGGCTTCGTGCAGTACCAGTTCGTCGTCGGGCACGGCCGGGAGGAGACCCTGCGCCGGGTGGTGCGGCGGATCGCCCGGCGCGGCTGCCCGTCGTTCCTGGCGGTGCTCAAGCGGTTCGGCGCGGGCGACCCGGGCTGGCTGTCGTTCCCCATGCCGGGCTGGACCCTGGCGCTGGACGTCCCGGCCGGCCTGAGCGGGCTCGGGGCCTTCCTCGACGAGCTGGACGAGGAGGTCGCGGACGCCGGCGGCCGGGTCTACCTGGCCAAGGACTCCCGGCTGCGGCCGGACGCGCTGGCCGCGATGTACCCGAGGCTGGCGGACTTCCGGGCGCTGCGGGCCGGGCTCGATCCGCGCGGGGTGTTCACCTCCGACCTGGCCCGCCGCCTCTCCCTCTGACGATCTCAGGAGACCTTGATGAAGGACGCGTTCGGGGCGCCGCAGTCGGTGCTGGTGCTCGGCGGCACGTCGGAGATCGGGCTGGCGGTCGCCCGCCGGCTGATCGCCCGCCGGGCCCGCCGGGTGTGGCTGGCCGGCCGCCCGTCGACCGGCCTGGAGGCGGCGGCCGCCGCTCTGTCCCGTACCGGCGCCGAGGTGTCCACCGTCGCCTTCGACGCGCTGGAGACCGACCGCCACGAGGAGGTGCTGGGCAAGGTGTTCGCCGAGGGGGACGTCGACCTGGTGCTGCTGGCCTTCGGGGTGCTCGGCGACCAGGCGCACGACGAGGGCGACCCGCCGGCCGCGGTCAGGGTCGCCCAGACCAACTACACCGGCGCGGTGTCGGCCGGGCTGGTGTGCGCGGCCGGCCTGGAGGCGCAGGGGCACGGCTCGCTGGTGGTGCTCTCCTCGGTGGCCGGGGAGCGGGCCCGCCGGGCCAACTTCATCTACGGCTCCAGCAAGGCCGGTCTGGACGCCTTCGCGCAGGGCCTGGGCGACGCGATGTACGGGACGGGGGTGCATGTGATGGTGGTGCGGCCCGGCTTCGTGCGCGGCCGGATGACGGCGGGGATGGCCCCGGCGCCGCTGGCCACCACCCCGGAGGCGGTGGCCGCGGCGGTCGAGCTGGGGCTGCGGCGGCGCAGCGAGACGGTGTGGGCGCCGGGAGCGCTGCGGCCGGTGATGGCGGCCGTACGCCATCTGCCGCGGCCGCTGTTCCGGCGGCTGCCGCGGTAGGGGCGGGCTTCCGCGGCGCGGCTCAGCGGCGGAAGGCGGCCGGTTCGTCGACCGGGGAGCCCTGGGCGGGCACGGCGGGCACGCCCAGGCCCGCGCCGCCGAAGGCGAAGTCGGAGAGCTTGCGCCAGACCTGGTCGGCGCCCTGCTGGTAGAGCGCGAAGGACTCGACCGTCCAGGCCGCCTCGAAGCCGGCCAGCTCCTCGTACGCCCGGTCCATGGCCTCCTCGGAGATGCCGTGGGCGACCGTGACGTGCGGGTGGTACGGGAAGTGCAGCTCGCGGTGGAGCGGCCCGGCAGCCTCCCGCACCCGGCGCTGGAGCCAGGAGCAGGCCGCCGCGCCCTCGACCACCTGGACGAAGACGACCGGGGACAGCGGGCGGAAGGTGCCGGTGCCGCTGAGCCGCATGGGGAACGCCTGACCGGACGCGGCCACCCGGGCGAGGTGCGCCCGGACGGCGGGCAGCAGCTCGGGGTCCACCTCGGTGGGCGGCAGCAGGGTGACGTGGGTGGGGATGGCCTGCGCGGCGGGGTCACCGAAGCCCGCGCGCCGCTGCTGGAGCAGGCTGCCGTAGGGCTCCGGGACCGCGAGCGAAACGCCGAGCGTTACGGTCCCCACGTCTGTCTCCTCACCTGTCGGAACACCTGTCGGACGGACTGGTCGCCCGGGCCGGTCGCCCGGGCTGTGCGCGCCGGCCGTGCCGCCGGCTCGTCGTCAGTGTGGCGGGTGCGCCCGCCGCTGACCAGAGCCGCCCGCCCGGACGGGCGGCTCCCCGGGGCCTCGCGGCTCAGTGCTTGGCGGGCAGGAAGCCCACCTTGGCGTAGGTCTGCGCCAGTGTCTCGGCGGCGACCGCCCGCGCCTTCTCCGCGCCCTTGGCCAGGATCGAGTCCAGCGTCTCGGGGTCGTCCAGGTATTCCTGGGTGCGGTCCTTGAAGGGCGTGGCGAAGTCCACCATCACCTCGGCGAGGTCGGTCTTCAGCGCCCCGTACATCTTGCCCTCGTAGGACTTCTCCAGGTCGGCCACGGAGGTCCCGGTGAGCACGGACATGATCGTGAGCAGGTTGCTGACGCCGGGCTTGGCCTCGGGGTCGTAGCGGATCACCGTCTCGGTGTCGGTGACGGCGCTCTTGACCTTCTTGGCCGTGGCCTTGGGGTCGTCGAGCAGGTTGACCAGGCCCTTGGGGGTGGAGGCCGACTTGCTCATCTTGACCGCCGGGTCCTGGAGGTCGAGGATCTTCGCCGTCTCCTTGAGGATGTACGGCGCGGGCACGGTGAAGGTGTGCCCGAAGCGGCCGTTGAACCGCTCGGCGAGGTCGCGGGTCAGCTCGACGTGCTGGCGCTGGTCGCCGCCGACCGGCACCTGGTCGGCCTGGTAGAGCAGGATGTCGGCGACCTGGAGGACCGGGTAGGTGAACAGGCCGACGGTGGTGCTGTCGGAGCCCTGCTTGGCGGACTTGTCCTTGAACTGGGTCATCCGGCCGGCCTCGCCGAAGCCGGTGAGGCAGTTCATCACCCAGGCGAGCTGGGCGTGCTCGGGCACGTGGCTCTGCACGAAGAGGGTGCAGCGCTCCGGGTCGAGGCCGGCCGCCAGGAGCTGGGCGACGGCCAGGCGGGTGTTGGAGCGCAGCGCCGCCGGGTCTTGCGGGATCGTGATCGCGTGCAGGTCCACGACCATGTAGAACGCGTCGTGGGTGTCCTGGAGCGCGACCCACTGGCGGACCGCGCCGAGGTAGTTGCCGAGGTGGAACGAGCCGGCGGTGGGCTGGATTCCGGAGAGCACACGAGGACGATCAGAGGCCATGCCCCACATTGTCTCAGGTGCCGCCGACAGCTCGGGAACGGTGCCCCGGTCAAGGACTCCCGGGGCGCCGTTCCCGGCCGTGTCGGGCGTCAGACCGGGAGGCCGGGGGCCGGGTGGGCGGCCGTCAGCTCGGCGACCTCGGCGCGGACGGCGGCCAGGGCGGCCTCGTCGCCGGTGCGGGCGGCGGTGACCGAGCGGTCGATCCAGCCGGCGACCGCGTCCATGTGCTCCGTACGAAGGCCCCGGGAGGTCAGGGACGGGGTGCCGACGCGGATGCCGGAGGGGTCGAAGGGCTTGCGCGGGTCGAACGGCACGGTGTTGTGGTTGACCACGATGCCGGCCCGGTCCAGCGCCTTGGCTGCGGTCTTGCCGGGGACGTCCCGGGAGGTGAGGTCGACCAGCACCAGGTGGTTGTCGGTGCCGCCGGAGACCAGGTCGAAGCCGCGCGCGAGCAGCCCGTCGGCGAGCGCCCGGGCGTTGGCGACGACCTGGTGCGCGTACTCCCGGAAGGAGGGGGCGGCCGCCTCGTGCAGGGCGACCGCGATGGCGGCGGTGGTCTGGTTGTGCGGGCCGCCCTGGAGGCCGGGGAAGACCGCCTTGTCGATGGCCTTGGCGTGCTGCTCGCGGCACATCAGCATCGCGCCGCGCGGGCCGCGCAGGGTCTTGTGGGTGGTGGTGGACACCACGTCCGCGTACGGCGCCGGGGACGGGTGGGCGCCGCCCGCGACCAGCCCGGCGATGTGCGCGATGTCGGCGACCAGGACCGCGCCGGCCTCCTCGGCGATCTGCGCGAACGCGGCGAAGTCGATGGTGCGGGGCAGCGCGGTGCCGCCGCAGAACAGCACCTTGGGCCGCTCCTTGAGGGCCAGTTCGCGCACCTGGTCGTAGTCGATCAGCCCGGTGTCCCGGCGCACCCCGTACTGCACGCCGCGGAACCAGCTCCCGGTGGCCGAGACGCCCCACCCGTGGGTGAGGTGGCCGCCCATCGGCAGCGCCATGCCCATCACCGTGTCGCCGGGCCGGGCGAAGGCGAGGTAGACGGCGAGGTTGGCCGGGGAGCCGGAGTAGGGCTGGACGTTGGCGTGGTCCACGCCGAACAGCGCCCGGGCCCGGTCGGCGGCCAGTCGCTCGACCTGGTCGACGACCTGCTGGCCCTCGTAGTAGCGGCGGCCGGGGTAGCCCTCGCTGTACTTGTTCTGCAACACCGTGCCGGAGGCTTCCAGCACGGCGGCGGAGACGTAGTTCTCGCTGGGGATCAGCCGCAGCGTCTCGGCCTGGAGCCGCTCCTCCGCGCCGACCAGCGCGGCCAGCTCGGGATCGGCGGCGGCCAGGGCCGGGTGGTGCGTGGGTGCGAGGGCGGGGATGGTCATGGCGTCCTCCAGGGGGCCGGCAGCACGGTCGAGCCGGGGTGCCCAGGCGGGCGGCACCCGTACGGTCTGCCGCGCGCGGCTCCCCCGGGGTCGCTTCCCCGTACGCCAGTCGCCGCGCGTGCCCTCACCCTAGCCGCCGCAAGGCCGTGCGGTAGGAAGGGCCCATGAGCCGAGACGACGTCCCCGCCGCCTCCGCCGGACCGGGTGTGCCGCCGGGGCTGCCGCTCGTGGACGAGCACCGGGTGCGGATCGCGGCCGGGGCGGACCGGGTGTGGGCGGCGCTCGGCGGGTGGCTCGGGGAGCGGGCGGGGCCGGGCGCGGCCGCGTACGCCAGGCTGGTGCGCGCCGAGCCGGCCGCGGCGTCCGGGGCGCCGCTCGCCGAGGGGGCGACGCTGCCCGGCTTCCGGGTGGCGCGAGCCGTCCCGGGCGAGCGGGCGGTGCTGACCGGCCGCCACTGCTTCTCCCGGTACGCGGCGGTGCCGGTGCTGACCGGGGACGGCGAGGGCGGCACGGTGCTGGCGGTGCGGACGTACGCGCGCTTCCCCGGGCCGCTGGGGGCCGTCTACCGGGCCCTGGTGTTCGGCTCCGGCGGGCACGCGGTGGCGGTGCGGCGCATGCTGGACTCGGTCCGCCGGCGCGCGGAGGGCTGAGCGGGGCCCGCCCCCGGCGGTGGGCGGGAGGGGCTTCGGGCTTCTCCTCTCCGCACGGGAGGTTTCCCGGCGAGCGCGGCGAGCGACGATAGGAAGGGGCGGCACCCCCGCCCCGGGCCGCAAGAGGACGGAGACCCCGTGTCGAGCGCATACGACGAGCCGAGCACCGAGACCGACACCGAGCCCACGACCGCTCCCGCCGGGGCGGCGACGCGGGAGGCGATCGCCGCCGCCGAGGCGCATGGCGCGCACAACTACCACCCGCTCCCGGTCGTCGTCTCCTCGGCGGACGGCGCCTGGATGACGGACGTCGAGGGGCGGCGCTATCTGGACATGCTGGCCGGCTACTCGGCGCTCAACTTCGGGCACGGCAACCGCCGGCTGGTCGACGCCGCCAAGGCGCAGCTCGACCGGGTGACGCTGACCTCGCGGGCGTTCCACCACGACCGGTACGCGGAGTTCTGCGCGAAGCTGGCGGAGTTCTGCGGCATGGAGACGGTGCTGCCGATGAACACCGGGGCGGAGGCGGTGGAGACGGCCGTCAAGACCGCCCGCAAGTGGGGCTACCGGGTCAAGGGCGTGCCGGACGGCAAGGCGCGGATCGTCGTCGCGGACGGCAACTTCCACGGCCGGACCACCACCGTCGTCAGCTTCTCCACCGACCCGGAGGCGCGCGAGCACCACGGGCCGTACACGCCCGGTTTCGACGTCGTGCCGTACGGGGACCTGGCGGCGCTGGAGGCGGCGGTCACCGACGAGACGGTGGCGGTGCTGCTGGAGCCGATCCAGGGCGAGGCGGGCGTGCTGGTGCCGCCGCCCGGCTATCTGGCGGCGGTGCGGGAGCTGACCCGGCGGCGCGGGGTGCTGTTCGTCGCGGACGAGATCCAGTCCGGTCTGGGCCGCACCGGGCGGAGCTTCGCCTGCGAGCACGAGGGCGTCCAGCCGGACGTGTACCTGCTGGGCAAGGCGCTGGGCGGCGGCGTGGTGCCGGTCTCGGCGGTGGTGTCGAGCGCGGAGGTGCTGGGCGTGCACCGGCCCGGCGAGCACGGCTCGACCTTCGGCGGCAACCCGCTGGCCTGCGCGGTGGCGCTGGAGGTGCTGGCGATGCTGCGGACCGGGGAGTACCAGGAGCGGGCCGCCGAGCTGGGCGAGCACCTGCACCAGGAGCTGGGGCTGATGGTGGCCGACGGCACGGTGGCGGCGGTGCGCGGCCGGGGCCTGTGGGCCGGGGTGGACGTGGCGCCGGAGCTGGGCACCGGCCGGCAGGTGTCGGAGCGGATGATGGAGCGCGGGGTGCTGGTGAAGGACACCCACGGCTCGACCATCCGGATCGCGCCCCCGCTGGTCATCGCCAAGGAGGACCTGGACTGGGGCCTGGAGCAGTTGCGCCGGGTGCTGTCGGACGCCGCCGGGAGCCGCTGAACCGCCGCCGCCGGCCTCGTGCGCGGGTGTCCGCGCGTACGGGGCCGGCGGTCGTCCGGGGCGCGGCCGTCAGAGGATGACGTGCGGCAGGAAGCGGGCGTACTCGTCGGTGACCAGGCCGGCGGACTCGCGGATGCCGAGCCCGGCGGCCTCGTCCTCGATCACCCAGGCGCCCAGCACCGTGCGGTTGCCGTCAAAGTCGGGCAGCTCGGCCAGCTCCTGGTAGCAGCAGGGCTCGTCGGAGGCGGGCGGCGGGTCGCCGGGGCGGTGCACGGTGACCCCGGCGCCCTCCCGGCCCAGCAGCGGCTTGGCCACATAGCCGGGACCGCCGGGGGCGGCCAGCTCGCGGGGACCGTCCAGATAGGCGGGCAGCAGGTTGGGGTGGCCCGGGTACAGCTCCCAGAGGATCGCCAGCAGCGCCTTGTTGGACAGCAGCATCTTCCAGGCGGGCTCGATCCAGCAGGTGGAGCCGGTGCCGCCGCCGTTGTCCAGGGTGTCCAGCACATGCGGGCCGAACCGGTCGGTGGCCAGCCACTCCCACGGGTAGAGCTTGAAGCAGCTTCGGATGAAGCGCAGCTTCTCGTCGACGAACCGCCCGGTGATCCGGTCGTAGCCGATCCGCTCCACCGACAGCGCCTCGGTCTCGATCCCCGCCTGTTCGGCGGTCTCGCGGAGGTAGGCGACCGTCATCAGGTCCTCGCCCAGCTCGTCGCCGTCGCTGTGCGCGAAGTGCAGCGGCCCGGGCGGCAGCAGCTTCTTCTGCCGGCGCCACGCCTCGACCAGCCTCTCGTGCAGCGAGTTCCACTGGTCGGCGCCGGGGAAGCGCTCCTCCATCCAGAACCACTGCGGGCTGGCCGCCTCCACCAGGGAGGTGGGGGTGTCCGCGTTGTACTCCAGCATCCTGGCCGGGCCCGCGCCGTCGTACCGCAGGTCGAACCGCCCGTAGAGGGAGGGGAGTTCGGTGCGGCGGTGCCAGGACTCGGCGACCAACCCGGCGAGTCGGGGGTCGGTGATGCCGAGGTCGGCGAACCTGTTCCGCTCGACGATGTGCGCGGCGGCGGCCAGGCACATGGCGTGCAGCTCCTCGACGACCTCCTCCAGCGCCTCGACCTCGGGCAGCGAGAAGACGTAGTAGGCGCTCTCGTCCCAGTAGGGGCGCAGCGAGCCGTCGGGGTAGCGGGTGAGCGGGTAGACGCAGCCCTGCTCCTCGACGGTCTCCTGCCAGCCGGGGCGCGGCTCGATGGTGTGGCGCTGCATGGTTCGGTCCCGGTCCGTTCCGCGCGCTCAGCCGCCGCCGGAGCCGGAGCAGCCGAAGCCGCCGCGGTCCACGGCCGCCTTGTCGAAGCTGCCGCCGGAGACCTTGCCCTTGCTGCTGGAGCCGCCGTAGTAGTAGGCGCCCCGGCCGCTGGAGTCGTCGCACTCCTCGCGGGACAGCTCCCTGCTGGTCTGCCGGTCGGCGCACCGCTTGTCCGGTTCGGAGCCGCAGGAGGTGAGGGCGACCGCGAGGACGCCCATGCTGCCCAGTACCACCGTGCTCGACCTCAGCCTGCGCATCTGCGTCCGTCCCTCCCCCGTGGCGTCCCGTCGAACGCCCGCTCCCGATCCGCACACCCTAGAGGGCGGTGCGCCGGGCCGGTAAGCCGGTGTGGGCGCCGGCTCCCGCCCCACCCGGCCCGTGTGCTCGCCCGCGCCCCGTTCACACCCGGCCGTGCGCACGCCCGCGCCCGCCCGCGGCCCGCGCGGCGACGGGTCTCACGGGACCGCGCGGACCAGGGCGGCCAGGGCGCCGTGCCAGGCGCTGTCGGAGGGGGTGCCGTAGCCGACGACCAGGCCGTCCGGGCCGTGCGGCACCTCGGGATGGCGGAAGTAGCTGAGGCCCTGGACGGCGAGGCCGTGGTGGGCGGCGGCCTGGACGACGGACGCCTCGGTGCCGGGCGGCAGCGTCAGCACCGCGTGCAGTCCGGCCGCGATGCCGGTGACCCGCACCTGCGGGGCCTCGGCGGCGAGGGCGGCGACCAACTGGTCGCGGCGGCGGCGGTAGTGCAGCCGGCGGGCGCGCACATGCCGGTCGTACGCGCCGGAGGTGAGGAACTCGGCGAGGGTGAGCTGGTCGGGGGCGCCGCACATCCAGTCCGCCTCGCCCTTGGCGGCCGTCACCTCGGCGACCAGCTCGCGGGGCAGCGCCATCCAGCCCAGCCGCAGTCCGGGGGCGAGGGACTTGCTGGCGGTGCCGAGGTAGACGACCCGCTCGGGGTCGAGGCTCTGGAGGGCGCCGACCGGCTGGCGGTCGTAGCGGAACTCGCCGTCGTAGTCGTCCTCCAGGATCAGCCCGCCGCCCGCCCGGGCCCAGTCCACGGCGGCCGCCCGGCGGTCGGCCGGCAGCGCGCCGCCGAGCGGGAACTGGTGGGCGGCGGTCATCAGCACCGCGCCCTGCCGGCCCAGCGCCTCGGTGCGGGTGCCGTGCTCGTCGTACGGGAGGGCGGGCAGCCTCAGTCCGGCGTCGGTGAGCAGCCTCCAGTGCACGTCCAGGCCGTAGGAGTCCACGGCCACCTCCCGGACCCGGCGGTCGCGCAGCACCCGGGCCATCAGCCGCAGTCCGTGCACGAAGCCGGAGACGACCACGATCCGGTCGGGGTGGGCGCGCACCCCGCGGGCGCGGGCCAGGTAGTCGGCGAGCGCGGCGCGCAGCTCGATCCGGCCCTGGGGGTCGCTGTAGCCGAACGCCTCGTCGGGGGCGGCGGTGAGCGCCTTGCGGGCCGCCTTGAGCCATGCGGCGCGGGGGAAGGAGGCGAGGTCGGGGGTGCCGGGGTGCAGGTCGTGCCGGGCCTTGCGGACGGGGGCGGCGGTGCGGCGCGGCGG
>NZ_PVLV01000188.1 GCF_002982015.1 Streptomyces solincola | reverse complement strand
CGGCCGTCCCGCCCAGCGGGCGCGGCCGCCGCCCCCCGGCCCAGCCCCGTTAGACTCGGCCTTTGGCACATTCGCGTCCTCGGTCCTCGAGCGGGGGCCTCAGCCACCCCATCGGAAGCACGGGAAGAGATGTCGGCACCCAACAAGTCGTACGACCCAGTCGAGGTCGAGGCACTGAAACCGGAAGAGATCGAGCGCATGCGGGACGAGGCGCTCGCCGCCTTCGCCGCCGCCGCCGACCTGGACGAGCTCGCCCACGCGAAGACCGCCCACACCGGCGGCGCCTCGCCGCTCGCCCTCGCCAACCGGGAGATCGGCGCCCTGCCGCCCCAGGCGAAGGCCGACGCCGGCAAGCGCGTCGGCCAGGCCCGCGGCCAGGTCAGCAAGGCGCTCGCCGCCCGCCAGACCGAGCTGGAGGCCGAGCGGGACGCCCGCGTGCTGGTCGAGGAGGCCGTGGACGTCACACTGCCCCACGACCGCGTGCCGACCGGTGCCCGCCACCCGCTGACCACCTTCATGGAGCGCGTCGCCGACGTCTTCGTCTCCATGAGCTACGAGATCGCCGAAGGGCCCGAGGCCGAGGCCGAGTGGTTCAACTTCGACGCCCTGAACTTCGTGCCGGACCACCCGGCCCGGCAGATGCAGGACACCTTCTTCGTCCAGGGCGCCTCCCCGGACGGGAAGGCCACGAGCGGCGACGAGTCCGGCATCGTGCTGCGCACCCACACCTCCCCGGTGCAGGCCCGCACGCTGATCGACCGCGAGCCGCCGGTGTACGTGGTGTGCCCCGGGCGCGTCTACCGCACCGACGAGCTGGACGCCACGCACACCCCGGTCTTCCACCAGATCGAACTGCTCGCCGTGGACGAGGGCCTGACCATGGCCGACCTCAAGGGCACCCTGGACCACATGGTCCGCGCCCTGTTCGGGCCGGACATGAAGACCCGGCTGCGGCCCAACTACTTCCCCTTCACCGAGCCGTCCGCCGAGATGGACATGCTCTGCTACGTCTGCCGCGGCGCGTCCGTCGGCGACCCGGAGCGGCCCTGCCGCACCTGCGGCAGCGAGGGCTGGATCGAGCTGGGCGGCTGCGGCATGGTCAACCCCAACGTGCTGATCGCCTGCGGCGTCGACCCGGCGAAGTACAGCGGGTTCGCCTTCGGGTTCGGCATCGAGCGGATGCTGATGTTCCGCCACAACGTCGAGGACATGCGAGACATGGTCGAGGGTGACGTCCGGTTCACCCGGCCGTTCGGGATGGAGATCTGATGCGGGTCCCGCTTTCGTGGCTGCGGGAGTACGTCGACCTGCCGGCGACGGAGACCGGCCGCGACGTACAGGCCAAGCTGGTGTCGGCCGGCCTGGAGGTCGAGACCGTCGAGCGCGTCGGCGCCGGGCTGACCGGCCCGCTGGTGGTCGGCAAGGTCCTCACCATCGAGGAGCTGACCGAGTTCAAGAAGCCGATCCGCTTCTGCACGGTCGACGTGGGCGCGGCCAACGGCACCGGTGAGCCGCAGGAGATCGTCTGCGGTGCGCGGAACTTCACCGAGGGCGACAAGGTCGTCGTCGCGCTGCCCGGCGCGGTGCTGCCCGGCGACTTCCGGATCGCCGAGCGCAAGACGTACGGCCGGATGTCCCGCGGCATGATCTGCTCCGGCGACGAGCTGGGCATGGGCGACGACGGCAGCCACGGCATCATCGTGCTGCCGCCGGAGCACGAGGTCGGCATCGACGCCACCGTGCTGCTCGAGCTGTACGACGAGGTCCTGGACATCGCCGTCACCCCCGATCGCGGCTACTGCCTCTCGCTGCGCGGCATCGCCCGGGAGACCGCCATCGCCTACGGGCTGCCGCTGCGCGACCCGGCGCTGCTCGACGTGCCCGCGCCCAACGCGTACGGCTACCCGGTCGCCGTGGCCGACCCGATCGGCTGCTCCCGCTTCACCGCGCGCACCGTCGTCGGCCTCGACCCCGAGGCCCGCTCGCCGATCTGGCTCCAGCGCCGGCTTCAGAAGGCCGGCATGCGGCCCATCTCGCTCTCCGTCGACGTCACCAACTACGTGATGCTGGAGCTGGGTCAGCCGCTGCACGCCTACGACCGCGGCCGGCTCGACGGGCCGATCTCGGTGCGCCGCGCCGAGCCCGGCGAGAAGCTCACCACCCTCGACGGCGCGGTGCGCGTGCTCGACCCCGAGGACCTGCTGATCACCGACAACCGCGGCGCCATCGGCCTCGCGGGCGTCATGGGCGGCGCCGACACCGAGATCGCCGACGCGGTGACCGACCCGGAGACCGGCCAGACCGCCGGCACCACCGAGGTCGTCATCGAGGCCGCGCACTTCGACCCGATCGCCATCGCCCGCACCGCGCGCCGGCACAAGCTGTCGTCCGAGGCGTCCCGGCGCTTCGAGCGCGGCGTCGACCCGCTGGCCGCCGCGGCGGCCGCGCAGCGCACCGTCGACCTGCTGGTGCTGCTCGCCGGCGGCACCGCCGAGGCCGGGGTGACCGAGGTGCTGGCGCCGTCCGCGCCGCACACCATCGCCCTGCCCGCCGACCACCCCGACAAGGTGGCCGGCATGGCCTACGGCCGGGAGACGGTCGTCCGCCGCCTCCAGGAGATCGGCTGCTCCGTCACCGGACAGGACGACCTGCTGGTCACCCCGCCCACCTGGCGGCCCGACCTGCGCGAGCCCAACGACCTCGCCGAGGAGGTCATCCGGCTGGAGGGCTACGAGAACCTCCCCTCCACGCTGCCCAGGCCCCCCGCCGGCCGCGGGCTCACCGAGCGCCAGCGCACCCACCGCCGGGTCGGCCGCGCGCTGGCCGGCGCCGGGTACGTCGAGGCGCTGAACTACCCGTTCATCGGCGAGCAGGTCCTCGACCAGTTGGACCTGCCGGCCGGCGATCCCGCCCGGCGCACGGTGAAGCTGGTCAACCCGCTCTCCGACGAGGAGCCGGCGCTGCGCACCACGCTGCTGCCCGGCCTGCTCACCGCGCTGCGCCGCAACGACGGCCGCGGCAGCCACGACCTGGCCCTCTTCGAGACCGGCCTGGTCTTCACCGCCGCCGAGGAGCCGGGCATCGCCGCCCGCCTGCCCGTCCACCGCCGCCCCACCGACGAGGAGATCGCCCGCGTCAACGCCGTGCTGCCCAGGCAGCCCCGGCACGCCGCGGTGGTCCTCGCCGGGGCGCGCGAGCAGGCCGGCTGGTGGGGCCAGGGCCGCCCGGCCGACTGGGCCGACGCGGTCGAGGCCGCCCGCACCGTCGCCCGCGAGGCCGGCGCGGAACTCCTGGTCCGCCAGGGTCAGTACGGCCCCTGGCACCCGGGCCGCTGTGCCGAGCTGGTCGTGGTCGTGGACGGCGAGGAGCGGGTGGCCGGCCACGCCGGCGAGCTGCACCCGCGGGTCGTCAAGGCCCTGCACCTGCCGGCCCGCACCAGCGCCATGGAGCTGGACCTCGACCTGGTCGAGGCCGCCTCCGCCGGGCCGGTGCCCGCCCCGCGGATCTCCTCCTTCCCGGTGGCCACCCAGGACGTCGCCCTGGTGGTCGACACGGCCGTCCCGGCCGCCGAGGTGGAGCGCGCCCTGCACGAGGGCGCCGGCGAACTCCTGGAGTCGCTGCGGCTGTTCGACGTCTTCACCGGCGAGCAGATCGGCGCGGGCCGCAAGTCCCTCGCCTACGCGCTGCGCTTCCGCGCCGCCGACCGCACCCTCACCGTCGAGGAGGCCACGGCCGCCCGCGACGCCGCGGTGGCCCTCGCCGCCGAGCGCACCGGCGCGGTCCTCCGCGGCGCCTGACCGGCCCCGCTCCCCAAGCCCGCCGCCCGTCCCCCACCCAGGGGACGGGCGGCGCGGCGTTTCCGTGACGGGTTCGGCGTTCCGGGGCCCGGCGTTTCCGGGGGGCGGCCTGAGGCTTCCGAGAGCGGCCCGGCGTCTCCGGCGGCCCGGGGGTCCAAGGGCGGCGACGGCGTTTCCGGTGGCTCGGGGGGACCGCGGTCGGTGGCGATCACACGCAGGGGCCGCGTCTCTCACTCGTTCGAGTGGGAGGGCTGGTGGACGCGGTGCGGGGGCGGGGACGATCGTCGCAGTCGCCCCACCACGGGTGACGGCCCGGAGAAGGGCGGTCCGCATGCTCCGTTCCAGACCCCGCACCCCAGAGCCGTACGGCCGACCCCGCCGCCGCCGGCTCGGCCCGCTGCTGCCGCCAGTGCTGTGGGGCGCCGCCGCGGTGCTCTGGCAGCTCACCAGTCCGCTCGCCCGCCGGGACGGCGCCGCCGCCCGGTCGCTCACCGCCGGGGTCTTCTGCGCCGGGGGCGTGCTCCTGGTGCTCGGCGCGCGGCGCGGGCCGCTGAAGGAGCTGCACCGGGCGCGGGAAGTGGCCCGGGCCGCCCAGCAGGTGCTGCTCCGGCCGCTGCCGCCACGGCTCGACGGGCTCACGGTGGCCGCCGGCCAGCTCTCCGTCTCCGAGGGGGCCGCGGTCGGCGGCGACCTGTACGAGGCGGTGGCCACCCCCTACGGCGTGCGCTGCGTCATCGGGGACGTGCGCGGCCACGGCATCGGGGCGCTCGGCGCGGTCGCCGCCGTGCTCGGCAGCTTCCGCGAGGCCGCCCACGACGAGCCGGACCTCGGCGGCGTGCTGCACAGGCTGGAGCGGGCGCACGCCCGGCAGCTTCGCGAGCGGACGGCGCATCCGGCTCCGGCCGCCGAGGAGTTCGTCACCGTGCTGCTGCTGGAGATCCGGCGCGACGGCACGCTGCTGCTGGCGAGCTGCGGCCACCCGCTGCCGTACCGGCTCGGACCGGAGGGCGCTCGGCGGCTGACGGGCGGTGAGGTGCTGCCGCCGCTGGGGGTGTTCCCGCTGCCGGCCGAGCCGCCGGTGCACGAGGCCGGGACGCTGCGGCCGGGCGAGGCGCTGGTGCTGCACACCGACGGCGCCGAGGACGCCCGGGACGCCGCCGGGCGCTTCTTCGGGCTGGCCGAGCTGCTGGCGGACAGCGCCCGGACCGCGCCCGCCGCCCTGGTCCGCCGGGTGCACACCGCGCTGCTCCGGCACACCGGCGGCCGGCTCGCCGACGACGTGGCGCTGATGGTCGTACGGGACGACGGGCGCCGCCCGGGCCCGCGGCCCGAGCCGTGCCGCGCCCGCTCGGCGGCACGGCTGCCCTGCCCCTGAGGTCGTCTCACACCCGGCCGGGAGGAGAGCGGCCGGCGCCGTCCGCCCGCCGCGGAGTGTGGGCGGGACAGGCGGACGGACGGTGCACGAGGGCCGCCGCGCTGTACGAGGGGGAGCCGGCGACCCGGCCGCTCTGTGCGAGACGACCAGTCAACCGCCCCGCCCCGGTCCGCGGCACCGCGCACGGCCCGCGGAGGCGGGTACTCCGTTCACACCCCGTGCGAACACCGCTGCACTACGCTGTCGGACATCGAGCGGCCCGCAACCGGGCCGCCCTCCACGGCGCCCTCCCGGCCCGGAAGGGCGCCTGATCCGTCGTCGAGCCCCTGCCCGGGCCCGCGACCTGCGAGGGGCCACCATGCAGCCCAACACCCTGCTCGACGCCCTGCTGGACGAGGCCGGCATCTCGCACGCCGGCCTCGCCGCCCACGTCAACCAGGCCGGCCGCGCCAGGGGACTCGCCCTGCGCTACGAACACACCGCGGTGGCCCGCTGGTTGAAGGGCCAGCGGCCGCGCGGCCAAGTCCCCGACCTGATCTGCGAGGTCCTCGGCGGCAGGCTGCACCGGCCGGTCGGCCTGGACGACATCGGACTCGGCGTCCCCGGCCAGGCGCCCGCCGCGCACGGCTCCCCGCTGTCCGGCTTCGTGGAGCGCGCCACAGCCCTGTGGCGCTCCGACGAGCAGCAGCGCCCGCACATCCTGGGCGCGGCCGCCGTCACCGGCACGCCCGCGGTGATGCCGGTGTGGGAGTGGGAGAACCCCCCGGAGGACACCGACGTCTCACGCGCCGGGCGGGAGCGGGTCGGCCCCACCGACGTCGCGCTGCTGCGCGCCGCCCGCGCCCACTACGAGCTGATGTACCGAAGATCGGGCGGGGTCGCCACCCGCGCCCGGATCGTCCGCTTCCTCAACGCCGAGACCGCCCCGCTGCTGCGCGGCGGCTACAGCGACGCGCTCGGTCGCCAACTGCACCGCGCCACCGGCGGCCTCGTCGCGGTGGCCGGGATCTGCGCCTACGACTCCGACGCGCACGGCCTGGCCCAGCGCTACTTCCACCAGGCGCTGCGCCTCGCCAAGGCCAGCGGCGACCAGGGCCTGGGCGCGTACGTCATCGCACTGCTGGTCAACCAGTCGCTGTACCTGGGGGAGTGCCGGCAGGCGGTGGCGTTCGCCGAGGCGGCGCTGCGCACCGCGGGCGGCCAGATCACCCCGGCGCTCGCCGCCGACCTGCACGCGATGCAGGCCAAGGCGTACGCCCAACTCGGCGACGGTTCCGGCGCGCTGGCCTGCATCCGCCGCGCCGAGGCGGAGGCCGAGCGCATCCGGCCCGGCCGTGAACCGGACGAGACCGGTTATGTCCAGCCCGGCCTGGTCAACGTCCAGGTGGCGGAGGCGCTGCTGAGCCTGGGCGAGCTGGACGCCGCGCGGGAGCACGCCGCCGCGGCGGTGTCCACCCCGGCGCACGACCGGGGCCGGGTGCACCGGCTGGCCATGCTCAGCCGCGTCCAGTTGCGCCAGGGCGAGCCCGACCGGGCCGCGCTCACCGCCCGGGAGATGGCCGAACGGGCCCGCGGGATGGAGTCGCAGCGGCTGCGCGACCGGCTGCGCGAGGTGCGGCTGGCGCTGGTGTCCAGCGGCTGCCAGAACGCCGAGGAGACCGCCGAGCTGATCGACGGGGCGCTGCGCGTGCCGCTGTGACGTCCCCCGTGCGACGTTCCGTCAACGGCGTGCTCCTGCTGCCATGTTGCCATCCTCTTGTCGGAAGGCGGCAGAATCGTGCAGTGGACGAACCGATCCGAACAAACCGTGTATGAGAACCGCTGGTTCAAGGTCAACCTGGCGGACGTCGGTCTGCCCGACGGCCGGAGCCTGGACCACTACCTGATCCGGCTGCGCCCGGTGGCCGCCGCCACCGTCGTCAACGCGGCCAACGAGGTGCTGCTGCTGTGGCGGCACCGCTTCATCACCGGCACCTGGGGCTGGGAGCTGGCCGCCGGCGTGGTCGAGGACGGCGAGGACGTCGCGACGGCCGCCGCCCGGGAGATGGAGGAGGAGACCGGCTGGCGCCCCGGACCGCTCGCCCATCTGATGACGGTGGAGCCGTCCAACGGCCTGACCGACGCCCGGCACCACCTCTACTGGGCCGAGGAGGCGGTGTGCGTCGGCGAGCCCGAGGACGCCTTCGAGTCCTCGCGGCGCGAGTGGGTGCCGCTGAAGCTGGTGCCGGACATGATCGCCCGGGGCGAGGTCCCGGCCGCCAACATGGCGGCCGGGCTGCTGATGCTGCATCACCTGCGCCTCGGCTGACCCCGCCGGGCCGTTCCGCGCCCCGGCCGACCCGCCGGGCCGTTCTCGTACGGGAGCGGCCGCCGGCCCCCGGCGGGGGTCAGCGGCCGAACATCTGCCAGAGGGCCGCCGCCAGCGAACCGGCGGCGCCGAGCGCGGCCACCGTCGGCAGCGGCCAGCGGGTGTGCTCCAGCGCGGTCACCCGCGCGGTCAGTCCGGCCAGCTCGCGGTCGGCCTGGCCGTCGCGGTGGGAGTGCAGGGCGAGCTGCCCGTCGATCCGGGCGAGCCCGACGTCCAGGCGGCGGCGCAGCTCGGCCAGCTCCTCGGCGGCGGCTAAGTGGTCGGGGTCGGTGGGGGTCACGGCTGTCGCTCCTTCACGGCTGTCGCTCCTTCACGGTCGCGGGGACCGGCCGCACGGGCCGGTCGCTGGTACCGGGCAGTAGCGAGTCAATACGCCGGGCGGGAGCGGCGGGAGCGTGTGCGCAGGTCATATGCGCACACGCTCCGCACACCCCGTGCGAATTCCCGTCACCCGGAGTGACGGGCCAGGTGGGTGGACCCGCGTCCCCGGCCGCTCCCGGCTCAGGCGTACGGGTAGAAGCCGGAGCCCGTCTTGCGGCCCAGCCGCCCCGCGTCCACCATCCGCTGGAGCAGCGGGGGAGCGGCGTACAGCGGCTCCTTGTACTCCGCGTACATCGAGTCGGCCACCGAGGCCACCGTGTCCAGCCCGATCAGGTCGGCCAGCTTCAGCGGGCCCATCGGGTGGGCGCAGCCCATCTCCATGCCGTTGTCGATGTCCTCGCGGCTGGCGATGCCCGACTCGAACATCCGGATCGCCGAGAGCAGATACGGGATGAGCAGCGCGTTCACCACGAAGCCGGAGCGGTCCTGGGCGCGGATCGCGTGCTTGCCCAGCACCTTCTCCACCATCGCGTGGGCCCGGCTGATGGTGCCCTCGGAGGTGGTGAGCGCCGGGATCAGCTCGACGAGCTGCTGCACCGGCGCCGGGTTGAAGAAGTGGATGCCGATGACCTGGTCCGGACGGGAGGTGGCGACCGCCAGCTTCACCAGGGGGATGGAGGAGGTGTTCGAGGCGAGGATCGCGTCCTCGCGGGTGACCACCTGGTCGAGCACCTGGAAGATCTCGGTCTTGACCTGCTCGTTCTCCACGACGGCCTCGATGACCAGGTCGCGGTCGGCGAAGGCGCCGAGGTCGGTGGTGAAGGTGAGGCGGGCGAGCGTCGCGTCCCGCTCCTCCTCGGTGATCTTGCCGCGCTCGGCGGCCCGGTTCAGCGAGGTGTGCAGCCGGGTGCGGCCGAACTCCAGCGCCTCGCCCGTGGTCTCGGCGACCATGACCTCCAGGCCGCTGCGCGCGCACACCTCCGCGATGCCCGCGCCCATCTGGCCGCAGCCGACCACTCCGACGCGTTCGATGTCGGTCACATCGTGCCTTTCGCTTCAGTCCTCTTGCTGGCGGGTTCCCCGTGCCGTGTGGTTCCGGCAGCCCGTCTCGACGCCATGACGTTACTCCGTACGCGCGGATGCCGGGCGGGCCGGGGCGGGCATGACCCTGTCGGGCCGCCATGCTCGGCGTGGACGGCGGCCCGACGGCGGGCGAGCGGAAGCGAGGGGCGAGGCGATGCGGCGAACCAGCGGGGCAGCGGGCACCACGGGCGGTACGGCGGGGGGCGGGGCGATCGGCAGAAGGGGCCTGGCGGCCGCCGCCGCGGGACTGGTGGCGGCCATGGCCGCGGCCGGCGGCGCGGGCGCGGCCCCGCGGCGCGGCGGCGGAGGGCAGCCGCAGGAGGTGCCGGCCGGCGGCGGGGGCGCCGCCGGCAACACCGGCTTCCGGGGCATGTGGCTGGCGACCGTCACCAACCGGGACTGGCCCTCCAGGCCCGGCCTGACCGCGGCCCAGCAGCGCACCGAGCTGCTGGCCCTGCTGGACGCCGCGGTCCGGCGGAAGCTGAACGCGGTGATCTTCCAGGTTCGGCCCACCGCCGACGCGCTGTGGCCCTCCCCGTACGAGCCGTGGGCCCAGTGCCTGACCGGCGTCCAGGGCCGCGACCCCGGCTGGGACCCGCTGGGCACCGCGGTGAGCGAGGCGCACGCCCGCGGCCTGGAGCTGCACGCCTGGTTCAACCCGTACCGGGTCGCCACCCACGCCGACCGCACCAGGCTCACCGCCGACCACCCGGCCCGGCGCAATCCGGACTGGGCGCTGGCCTACGGCGGCAAGCTCTACTACAACCCGGGGCTGCCGGAGGTCCGGCGGTTCGTGGTGGACGCCATGCTGGACGCGGTGGGCCGCTACGCGGTGGACGGCGTCCACTTCGACGACTACTTCTACCCCTACCCGGTCGCCGGCCAGACCTTCGCCGACGAGGCCGCCTTCCGGGAACACGGCGGCGGCTTCCCGGACCGGGCGGCCTGGCGGCGCGACAACATCGACCTGCTGGTACGGGACACCAGGGAGCGGATCGCGGAGGTCCGGCCCGCCGCCCGGTTCGGGGTCAGCCCCTTCGGGGTGTGGCGCAACGCCGCCACCGACCCGCAGGGCTCGGACACCCGGGCCGGCGTGCAGACCTACGACGACCTGCACGCCGACACCCGCAAGTGGGCCCGGGAGAACTGGATCGACTACATCGCGCCCCAGTTGTACTGGCACATCGGCAACGCCGCCGCCGACTACCGCACGCTGACCGCCTGGTGGGCGAAGGCGGTCCGGGGCACCGGCACCGACCTGTACCTGGGGGAGGCGCTGTACAAGTGCGGCGACTCCGCCCAGCCGGCCGCCTGGCAGGACCCGGCCGAGCTGTCCCGCCATCTGACCCTCGCCGCCGGGCACCCGGAGGTGGGCGGGCACGCCTACTTCGCGGCGAAGGAGGTGGTGGCCGACCGCTCGGGCGCGATGGCACGCGTGGTCGCCGACCACTACGGGACCGCCTGAGAGCGGCGGCTCCGCCGGGCCGGGGCGCGGTGGCCCGGGGTCAGCCGCCGAAGGCGCCCGGGCCCCGCTCGTGCCGGACGACGCTGTCCGGGCCCGGCGCCATCAGCGCCTCGTGCCCGTCGTCGGCGAAGCGCACCCGGTACGGCGGCTCGCCGTCGTGCCCGAGCACCTCGATGACCTCGGCCGTCCGGTCGTGCTGTCCGACGGTCCTGCCGTGCACCAGCAGGGTGTCGCCCACGGTCGCGTGCATGGGGGTCTCCTCGTGCGGTCGCTGCTCCGGTCCTGAAGGGGGTGATTCGGCGAGAAGGAGTGCGAATCACCGCGAAAGTGGCCGTATGGCGAGTCTACGTCCGCGGGGCCCGGCCGCTCACCCGGACGAGGAGCCGAGCCGCTCCGGAGCCGACCCGGCCCGGCCCGTCGGGTCCGACCCCGCAGCCCCGCCGTCGGGGCGCCCGCCGAGAAAGCCGGTGACAGCCCGGGCCCGCACCTGCCAGAGTCACCGATCATGGACCCGATGCCCGAGCCGCGGACGCCCGAGCCGCGGACGCCCGAGCCGCGAACACCCGAGCCGCGGACGCCGCACGGCGCGGCGTACGAGATATCCACCGACCCGGCCCGGCTGGACCGGGTCCGCGTGCACGAGTGGCTGTCCACCGACGCCCCCTGGGCCCTCGGCCGCGGCAGGGACCACCAGGACCGCGCCATCGACGGCTCGCTGAACTTCGGCGCGTACGAGACGGCGTCGGGCGAACTGGTCGGCTACGCCCGGGTGGTCACCGACCACGCCACCTTCGCCTGGCTCTGCGACGTCTACGTCGACCGGCGCCTGCGGGGCGAGGGCGTCGGCAACGCCCTGGTGGCCTCGGTACGGGAGACGCTGGCGCCGCTCGGCCTGAAGCGGATCATGCTGGCCACCGAGGACGCGCACGGCCTCTACGCCCGGCACGGCTTCACCGCCCCGCCGCCCGGCCTGCTGATGCACCTGCCGCTGTGAGCGGGCCGGGCCACCGGCCCCGGACGGGCCCGGGAGGCGCACCGGCTAGCCTGAGACCACGATGAACGACCCTCTGACCACGCCCTGGGGCGAGCGCCGGCTCACCCGCTTCCCCGAGGACCCCCGCGAGCGACTGCGCGCCTGGGACGCCGCCGACGAGTACCTGCTGCGGCACCTCGCCGAATCCGGTACGCCGATGCCGTCCGGCACGGTGGCGGTGACCGGCGACCGGTGGGGCGCGCTGACCGCCTCGCTGGCCCCGCACCGCCCCGTCGTCCAGATCGCCGACTCCTCCCTCGGGCAGCGGGCGACCCGCGCCAACCTCGCCCGCGCCGGCGTCGACGAGGACGCGGTGCGGCTGCTCACCACCCGCGACACGCCGCCCGAGCGGATCGACGTGCTGCTGGTGCGCGTGCCCAAGAGCCTCGCCCTGCTGGAGGACCAGCTCCACCGGCTGGCCCCGGCGGTGCACCCCGGCACCCTCGTGGTCGGCGCCGGGATGGTCAAGGAGATCCACACCTCCACCCTGCGCCTCTTCGAGCGGATCATCGGCCCCACCCGCACCTCGCACGCCGTCCGCAAGGCCCGGCTGGTCCTCGCCGCCGTCGACCCGGACCTGCCGCGCACCCCGAGCCCCTGGCCGTACCGCTACGAGCTGCCCGCCGACGCCGCCCGGGTCGCCGGCCGCCCGGTGGTCAACCACGCCGGGGTCTTCTGCGCCGACCGCCTCGACGTCGGCACCCGCTTCTTCCTGCGGCACCTGCCCGAGGGGCTGGACGGCCGCCGGGTGGTCGACCTGGGCTGCGGCAACGGGGTGGTCGGCCTCGCCGTCGCGCTCACCGACCCGGGCGCGGAACTGGTCCTCACCGACGAGTCGCACCAAGCCGTCGCCTCCGCCGAGGAGACCTTCCGCGCCAACGGCCTGGCCGGCTCCGGGGCGTCCTTCCTCACCGGCGACGGGCTCGCGGACTTCGCCCCCGCGTCGGTGGACGTGGTGCTCTGCAACCCGCCCTTCCACAGCCACCAGGCGACCAGCGACCTCGCCGCCCGCCGGATGTTCGCCGGCGCCCGGCGCGCCCTGCGCCCCGGCGGCGAGCTGCGGGTGGTCGCCAACCGGCACCTCGGCCACCACGTCACCCTGCGCCGGGTGTTCGGCAACTGCGAGACGGTGGCCGGCGACCCGAAGTTCGCCGTGCTGCGGGCGGTCCGCGCCTGACGCGGCGGGGACGGCGGGGACGGCGTACGCCGCCTACCGCACGCCGACCCGCCGCGCGGGGTGAAGGGGACGCCCGCCTTCCGGTGCCGCCCCGGCCGGACGCGTGCCAAGCTGGTCCCATGAACCTGGAGGACCTGGTCCGGCTGCGGCGTGCGCGGGACACCATGGACCGGGACCACGCGGAGCCGCTGGACGTCCCGGCGCTGGCCGCCGCCGCCCTGATGTCCCCGGGCCACTTCTCCCGCAGCTTCCGCGCCGCCTTCGGAGAGACCCCGTACAGCTACCTGATGACCCGCCGGGTCGAGCGGGCCAAGGCGCTGCTGAGGCGCGGCGACCTGAGCGTCACCGAGGTGTGCTTCGCCGTCGGCTGCTCCTCGCTGGGCTCGTTCAGCTCCCGGTTCACCGAGCTGGTCGGCGAGACGCCGAGCGCCTACCGGGCCCGCGACCACAGCGCCGGCGCCGCGCTCCCGGCCTGCCTCGCCAAGGTCCACACCCGCCCGGTGAAGAGCGCCGCGGGACCGGTCAGAAACGGAGAAGCAGCGGCGGACGCCGCCCCGTAGTCTCGGCGGACCAGGAACCGGCCGGACGGAGACACCACGATGAGCAAGGCCCCGATGACCGCCCCGACGGCCAGCGCGCGGACGTCGGAGCCGCACGCCGCCGACAGCCACGACATGATCCGGGTGCACGGCGCGCGGGTGAACAACCTCAAGGACGTCAGCGTCGAGATCCCCAAGCGGCGGCTGACCGTCTTCACCGGCGTCTCCGGCTCGGGCAAGAGCTCCCTGGTCTTCGGCACCGTCGCCGCCGAGTCCCAGCGGCTGATCAACGAGACCTACAGCGCCTTCGTGCAGGGCTTCATGCCGACCCTGGCCCGCCCCGAGGTCGACGTCCTGGACGGGCTGACCACCGCGATCATCGTCGACCAGCAGCGGATGGGCGCCGACCCCCGCTCCACCGTCGGCACCGCCACCGATGCCAACGCCATGCTGCGCATCCTGTTCAGCCGGCTCGGCTCCCCGCACGTCGGCCCGCCCGGCGCGTACGCCTTCAACGTGCCCTCGGTGCACGCCAGCGGCGCCATCACCGTCGAACGCGGCAACCAGAAGGCCGTGAAGGCGACGTTCAGCCGCACCGGCGGCATGTGCCCCGGCTGCGAGGGCCGCGGCACCGTCTCCGACATCGACCTCACCCAGCTCTACGACGACTCCAAGTCGCTCGCCGAGGGCGCGTTCACCATCCCCGGCTGGAAGTCCGACAGCTTCTGGACGGTGCGGCTGTACGCCGAGTCCGGCCTGCTCGACCCGGACAAGGCGATCCGCGACTACACCGAGCGGGAGATGCGCGACTTCCTGCACCGCGAGCCCACGAAGGTCAAGGTCGAAGGCGTCAACCTCACCTACGAGGGGCTGATCCCCAAGATCCGCAAGTCGTTCCTGTCCAAGGACAAGGAGGCGATGCAGCCGCACATCCGGGCCTTCGTGGAGCGCGCGGTCACCTTCACCACCTGCCCCGAGTGCGAAGGCACCCGGCTCAGCGAGGCGGCCCGCTCCTCCAAGATCGCGGGCATCAGCATCGCCGACGCCTGCGCGATGCAGATCAGCGACCTGGCCGACTGGGTCCGCGGCCTGGACGAGCCCTCGGTGGCCCCGCTGCTCACCGCGCTCCAGCAGACCCTGGACTCCTTCACCGGGATCGGCCTCGGCTACCTCTCGCTGGACCGGCCCTCGGGCACCCTCTCCGGCGGCGAGGCGCAGCGCACCAAGATGATCCGCCACCTCGGCTCCTCGCTCACCGACGTCACCTACGTCTTCGACGAGCCCACCACCGGCCTGCACCCGCACGACATCCAGCGGATGAACGACCTGCTGCTGCGGCTGCGCGACAAGGGCAACACCGTGCTGGTGGTCGAGCACAAGCCGGAGACCATCGCCATCGCCGACCACGTCGTCGACCTCGGACCCGGCGCGGGCACCGCCGGCGGCGCGGTCTGCTTCGAGGGCACCGTGGACGGGCTGCGCGGCAGCGACACCCTCACCGGCCGGCACTTCGACGACCGGGCCGCGCTGAAGAAGACCGTGCGCGAGCCCACCGGCCACCTGGAGATCCGCGGCGCGCACGCGCACAACCTGCGCGACGTGGACGTCGACGTCCCGCTCGGCGTGCTCACCGTCGTCACCGGGGTCGCCGGTTCCGGAAAGAGCAGCCTGATCCACGGCTCCATCCCCGTCCGGGAGGGCGTCGTCTCCGTCGACCAGAGCCCGATCCGCGGCTCCCGGCGCAGCAACCCCGCCACGTACACCGGCCTGCTGGACCCGATCCGCAAGGCGTTCGCCAAGGCCAACGGCGTCAAGCCGGCCCTGTTCAGCGCCAACTCCGAAGGCGCCTGCCCCACCTGCAACGGCACCGGCGTCGTCTACACCGACCTGGGCATGATGGCCGGCGTCGCCACCGTGTGCGAGGACTGCGAGGGCAAGCGATTCCAGGCGGCGGTGCTGGAGTACCGTCTGGGCGGTCGCGACATCAGCGAGGTGCTCGCCATGCCGGTGACCGAGGCGGTGGAGTTCTTCGCCGACGGCGAGGCCCGCACCCCGGCGGCGCACCGCATCCTCACCCGCCTCGTCGACGTGGGCCTCGGCTACCTCAGCCTGGGCCAGCCGCTCACCACCCTCTCCGGCGGCGAACGGCAGCGCCTGAAGCTGGCCACCCACATGTCCGACAAGGGCGGCGTCTACATCCTGGACGAGCCGACCGCCGGCCTGCACCTGGCCGACGTGGAGCAACTCCTCGGACTGCTCGACAAGCTCGTGGACTCCGGCACGTCCGTCATCGTCATCGAGCACCACCAGGCGGTCATGGCGCACGCCGACTGGATCATCGACCTCGGCCCGGGCGCCGGCCACGACGGCGGTCAGGTCGTCTTCGAGGGCACCCCCGCCGACCTGGTCGCCGCCCGCTCCACCCTCACCGGCGAGCACCTCGCGGACTACGTCGCCGGCCACTGACGGAGCGCCCCGGTCCGGCGCCTCCCGGGCCGGTCCGGGCCTCCCCGCCGGGTGCTGCCGTCAACCACGCGCGGCCAGCACCGCGGTGAGGCCCTCCCGCAGGTCCCGCACGAAGAAGTCCGGGACCTCCAGCGACGGGAAGTGACCCCCGCGCTCGGGCGACCGCCAGCGGACGATCCGCCGGTAGCGCTCCTGGGCCCAGGGGCGCGGGCACTTCTCGATGTCGCGGGGGTACATGGTGATCGCCGCCGGCACGTCGACCCGGAGGCCGGGGTCGAGCGAGTCGTGGCTCTCGTAGTAGATCCGGGCCGACGACGCGCCGGTCCGGGTCAGCCAGTACAGGGTGACGTCGTCCAGGACGCGGTCCAGGGGGATCGTCTCGAACGGGCTGTCCTTGGTGTCCGACCACTCGGCGAACTTGTCCAGGATCCAGGCGAGCAGCCCGACCGGCGAGTCGACGAGCGAGTAGCCGATGGTCTGCGGCCGGGTCGCCTGCTGCTTCGCGTACGCCGCGCGGCGGCGCCAGAAGTCGCGGGTCTCCTCGGCCCACTCCCGCTCGACCGCCGTCAGCCCGTCCGTCGACACCCCGGGCGGCGCCTGCGCGAACGTCGTGTGGATGCCGAGCACGTGCTCCGGGAACCTGCCGCCGAGGACCGTGGTGATGTTGCCGCCCCAGTCGCCGCCGTGGGCGGCGAACCTGCGGTAGCCCAGCCTGCCCATCAGCTCGACCCAGGCGGCCGCGATCCTCTCGGTCCCCCAGCCGGTGGCGGCCGGCTTGTCGCTGTAGCCGAAGCCGGGCAGCGACGGGACCACGACATGGAACGCCGGCGCGTCCGCGTCCCTCGGGTCCGCCAGCTCGTCCACCACGTCGACGAACTCGGCGACGCCGCCCGGCCAGCCGTGCGTCAGGACGAGCGGGGTCGCGTCCGCGCGCGGGGACCGGCGGTGCAGGAAGTGGATGCCCAGACCGTCGACGGACGTGCGGAACTGGCCGATCCGGTCGAGTCGCTCCTCGAACGCCCGCCAGTCGTAGCCGGTGCGCCAGTAGCGCACGACGTCGACCAGATCGGCGAGCGGCACGCCCTGCCCCCACCGCCCGGGACCGGGCGCCGCGCCGCGGACCGTCTCGGCCTCCGGCAGCCGCGCCGCGGCCAGTCGGGCGCGCAGATCGTCGAGTTCGGCATCGGCCGCGCGGGCTGCGAACGCCGTCACATCACTGTTCGGACCGGGCATGGACCCTCCTGGACTGGGCGGAACCGTCTAAGGCGGTTCTAGCAGTCGGCTGATCCATGCCGCAACCGGCTAAGGTGGTTCCATGCGTGACGGCTTCCCGGAGTTCCGCCTCGGCAAGGTGCTGGCGACCAGCTTCACGGGGACGTTGTCGGAGCGGCACGGCGATGCCGTCGAGCGCATCCCCACGCCGCGGCGGCTCGTCGACTGGCTGGCGGTGAGCGGCCTCGCCGTGGACTCCTGCACCCCCGCCCAGCTCGACCTCGCGCGCGAGCTGAGGGAGGCGGTGCACCTCGCCGCGACGGCGGCCGCGACCCAGGACGCCCTGCCCGCGGCCGCCGTCCGGGTCATCAACGACCGCAGCGCCCAGGGGCGGGCCGCCGCGATCCTGACGCCCGAGGGCGAGCGGCGGTGGCGGCTCGGCCTCGACTCCCGGGTGGAGGACGCCCTGGGGGTGATCGCCGCCGACGCGATCGGCATCCTCGCGGGCGAACGGGACGGCAGGCTCGCCCTGTGCGCGTCGCCGACCTGCCGGGCCGCCTTCTTCGACACCAGCCAGAGCCGCACCCGCAGATGGTGCGACATGAACACCTGCGGGAACCGCCAGAAGAAGGCGCGGTTCCACGCCAACCAGCTCAGGAAGTCCGGCTCGGCGCAGTGAGCGGCGCGCAACGCCCGCCACCCGCGGCGGCGGGCGACGAGCCCGCCTCCCGCACCGGCGTCGGCGTCCGCAGCCCGCGGGAGTGGCCGTGCTGCCGGCGGGGACGACCGCGACCGTCCACGGCGGCGCCGTGCCCGACTGACCGGCCCCGCGCCGGCTTCGTCACGCGCCCGCGCGAGGCCCGGCTCCGCCACCGCCATTGCATAAAACTACCGCTGATTGTATAGTCATGCCATTACCGATGGAGGAGCGATGGCAGTACGAGCAGCAGTGGCGGGCGCGAGCGGATACGCGGGCGGAGAGCTCCTGCGCCTGCTGCTGGCCCACCCCCACATCGAGATCGGCGCCCTGACCGGCCACTCCAACGCCGGGCAGCGGCTCGGCGCGCTCCAGCCGCACCTCGCGGCCCTCGCCGACCGGACGCTGGAGCCGACCACGCCCGAGGTGCTGGCCGGCCACGACGTGGTCTTCCTCGCCCTGCCGCACGGCCAGTCCGCGGCCGTCGCCGAACAGCTCGGCGACGACGTGCTGGTCGTCGACATGGGCGCGGACTTCCGGCTCGCCGAAGCCGCCGCCTGGGAGGCGTTCTACGGCTCCCCGCACGCCGGCACCTGGCCCTACGGCCTGCCCGAGCTGCCGGGCGCGCGCGCCGCGCTGGAGGGGTCCAAGCGCATCGCGGTGCCCGGCTGCTACCCCACCGCCGTCTCGCTCGCGCTCTTCCCGGCGTACGCCGCGGGGCTGGCCGAGCCCGAGGCGGTCGTCGTCGCCGCCTCCGGCACCTCCGGGGCCGGCAAGGCGCTCAAGCCGCACCTGCTCGGCGCGGAGGTGATGGGCTCCATGAGTTCCTACGGCGTCGGCGGCGGCCACCGGCACACCCCCGAGATGGCGCAGAACCTCTCCGCCGCGGCCGGCGAGCCGGTCACCGTCTCCTTCACCCCGACCCTGGCCCCGATGCCCCGCGGCATCCTCGCCACCTCCAGCGCCAAGGCCCGACCCGGGACCAGCGCCGAGGACCTGCGCGCCGCCTACGCCAAGGCGTACGCCGACGAGCCGTTCGTCCACCTGCTGCCCGAAGGGCGGTGGCCGGCCACCGGCGCGGTGTACGGCTCCAACACCGTCCAGGTGCAGGTCGCCCTCGACCCGGCGGCGGGCCGAATCATCGTGGTCAGCGCCCTCGACAACCTCACCAAGGGCACCGCCGGCGGCGCGGTGCAGAGCATGAACATCGCCCTCGGGCTCCCCGAGGAGACCGGACTCCCCCTGGACGGAGTGGCGCCGTGAGCGTCGAGCGCGCAGCCGACCAGGGAAAGCCGACGACGACGGCCGCGCGGCTGCGCTGCGCGCTCGGAGCAGCGAACAAGGAGACACAGTGAGCGTCACGGCAGCACAGGGGTTCCAGGCGGCGGGCATCGCCGCCGGGATCAAGGAGAACGGCAACCCGGACCTGGCCCTCGTGGTCAACACCGGCCCCCGCCGCGCCGCCGCCGGCGTCTTCACCGCCAACCGCGTGAAGGCCGCCCCCGTGCTGTGGTCCCAGCAGGTGCTCAAGAGCGGCGAGCTGCGCGCCGTCGTCCTCAACTCCGGCGGCGCCAACGCCTGCACCGGCCCGCAGGGCTTCCAGGACACCCACGCCACCGCCGAGAAGGCCGCCCAGGTGCTGGACGTCGGCGCCGGCGAGGTCGCCGTCGCCTCCACCGGGCTGATCGGCATCACCCTCCCGATGGACAAGCTGCTCCCGGGTGTGGAGAAGGCCGCCGCCGAGCTGTCCCTGCACGGCGGCGAGAAGGCCGCCATCGCCATCAAGACCACCGACAGCGTCCACAAGACCTGCGTCGTCACCAAGGACGGCTGGACGGTGGGCGGCATGGCCAAGGGCGCGGGCATGCTCGCCCCGGGCCTGGCCACCATGCTGGTCGTGCTCACCACCGACGCCGACGTGGCCGCCCCCGAGCTGGACCGGGCGCTGCGCGCGGCCACCCGCACCACCTTCGACCGGGTCGACTCCGACGGCTGCATGTCCACCAACGACACCGTGCTGCTGCTCGCCTCCGGCGCGTCCGGCGCCACCCCCGCGTACGACGACTTCGCCGAGGCCGTCCGCGAGGTCTGCGCCGACCTCGGCCGCCAGCTCATCGGCGACGCCGAGGGCGCGTCCAAGGACATCCGCGTCGAGGTGGTGGGCGCCGCCACCGAGGACGACGCCGTGGAGGTGGGCCGCTCCATCGCCCGCAACAACCTCCTCAAGTGCGCCATCCACGGCGAGGACCCCAACTGGGGCCGGGTGCTCTCCGCGATCGGCACCACCGCCGCCGCCTTCGAGCCGGACCGGCTGAACGTCGCCATCAACGGCGTCTGGGTCTGCCGCGCCGGCTCCGTCGGCGAGGACCGCGACCTGGTCGACATGCGCTACCGGGAGGTCGTCATCACCGCCGACCTGGCCGCCGGCGACGCCTCCGCCGTCATCTGGACCAACGACCTGACCGCCGACTACGTCCACGAGAACAGCGCGTACAGCTCATGAGCACCCGCAAGCACACCGCCCTGCCCAAGGCCCAGACCCTCATCGAGGCGCTGCCCTGGCTCACCCGCCACCGCGGCAAGACCGTCGTCGTCAAGTTCGGCGGCAACGCCATGATCGACGAGGACCTCAAGGCCGCCTTCGCCCAGGACGTCGTCTTCCTGCACCACGCCGGGCTCAAGCCGGTCGTGGTGCACGGCGGCGGCCCGCAGATCAGCGCCCAGCTCGACCGGCACGGCCTGGTCAGCGAGTTCCGCGCCGGACTGCGGGTCACCACCCCCGAGGCGATGGACGTGGTCCGCATGGTGCTCGCCGGGCAGGTCCAGCGCGAACTGGTCGGCCTGCTCAACCAGCACGGCCCGCTCGCCGTCGGCATCACCGGCGAGGACGCCCACACCATCACCGCCGTCAAGCACCAGCCCCGCATCGAGGGCGAGCTGGTCGACATCGGCCGGGTCGGCGAGATCACCTCCATCGACACCGGCGCCATCCAGGCCCTGCTCGCCGACGGCCGCATCCCGGTCGTCTCCTCCATCGCCCGCTCCCAGGACGACCACCATGTCTACAACGTCAATGCTGATACGGCGGCTGCGGCACTCGCTGCGGCGCTGGACGCCGAGACGCTGATGGTGCTGACCGACGTCGAGGGCCTCTACGAGGACTGGCCCGACAGCGACGAGGTCATCAGCCGGCTCACCGCCAGCCAGTTGGAGAAGCTGCTGCCGGACCTGTCCAGCGGCATGGTGCCCAAGATGGAAGGATGCCTGCACGCCGTGCGCAACGGCGTCACCACCGCCCGGGTCATCGACGGCCGGGTCCCGCACTCCATCCTGCTGGAGATCTTCACCGACGAGGGCATCGGCACCATGGTGGTGCCCGACGCCGCACCGACCCCCGGGGGGCCCGCATGAGCGAGAACGACCACCTCCAGCAGCGCTGGGGCGCCGCCCTGATGAACAACTACGGCACCCCCCGCCTGCCCCTGGTCCGCGGCGAGGGCGCCACCGTCTGGGACGCCGAGGGCACCGCGTACCTCGACTTCGTCGGCGGCATCGCGGTCAACGCCCTCGGCCACGCCCACCCGGCCGTCGTCAAGGCCGTCACCGACCAGATCGGCGCCCTCGGCCACGTCTCCAACCTCTTCACCGCCGAACCGCCGGTCGCTCTCGCCGAACGCCTGATCCAGCTCGCCGGCCGCCCCGGCCGGGTCTACTTCTGCAACTCCGGCGCCGAGGCGAACGAGGCCGCCTTCAAGATCGGCCGGCTCACCGGGCGCACCCACATGGTCGCCACCCACGGCGGCTTCCACGGCCGCACCATGGGCGCCCTCGCCCTCACCGGCCAGCCGGCCAAGCAAGGCCCCTTCCTCCCCCTCCCCGGCGACGTCACCCACGTCCCCTACGGCGACGCCGACGCGCTGGCGGCCGCCGTCACCGAGGACACCGCGCTCGTCGTCATCGAGCCCATCCAGGGCGAGAACGGCGTCGTCGTCCCGCCCGCCGGCTACCTCCGGGCCGCCCGCGAGATCACCCGCGACACCGGCGCGCTGCTCGTCCTGGACGAGGTGCAGACCGGCATCGGCCGCTGCGGCCACTGGTTCGAGCACCAGGCCCACGGCATCGAGCCGGACGTCGTCACCCTCGCCAAGGGCCTCGGCGGCGGCCTGCCCATCGGCGCCGTCCTCGCCTTCGGCCCCGCCGCCGACCTGCTCGCCCCCGGCCAGCACGGCTCCACCTTCGGCGGCAACCCGGTCGCCTGCGCCGCCGGCCTCGCCGTCCTGGACACCCTCGCCGCCGACGGCGCCCTGGACCGGGTCAAGCGGCTCGGCGAACGCCTCCGCGACGGCGTCGAGGCCCTCGGCCACCCGCTGGTCTCCCACGTCAGGGGCGCCGGCCTGCTGCTGGGTATCGTGCTCACCGAGCCCCTCGCGCCCCAGGCGCAGCAGGCGGCTCAGGACGCCGGCCTCCTGGTGAACGCGCCCGCCCCCGATGTCATCCGGATCATGCCGCCGCTGATCATCGGGGACGACGCCGTGGACGCCTTCCTCAAGGCTCTGCCCGGCGTCCTCGACACCGCGGTGCACCGGAAGGACGACACGGGGAAGTGAAGCGACGATGACCCAGGCGCAGGACACCGAGCACGGGGGCCCGTCCGTCCCGCAGACCCGCACCGCCCGCCACCGCAGGATCGTCGACATCCTCAACCGGCAGCCGGTGCGCTCGCAGAGCCAGCTCGCCAAGCTGCTCATGGACGACGGGCTGAGCGTCACCCAGGCGACGCTCTCCCGGGACCTCGACGAGCTGGGCGCGGTCAAGATCCGCAACACCGGCGGCGAGCTGATCTACGCGGTGCCCAGCGAGGGCGGCTTCCGCACCCCGCAGGCCCCGCTCGGCGAGTCCGCCAAGGAGGAGCGCATGCGCCGCCTCTCCGGTGAACTCCTCATCTCCGCCGAGGCGTCCGCCAACCTCGTCGTCCTGCGCACCCCGCCCGGCGCCGCCCAGTTCCTCGCCTCCGCCATCGACCAGGCCGAACTGCACGCCATCCTCGGCACCATCGCGGGCGACGACACCCTCCTCCTCATCTCCCGCGACCCCACCGGCGGCCAGGCCCTCGCCGACCACCTGCTGCGCCTGGCCCAGGGGGCGCGGTAGCGGGCCGCCCCGTCCGGGCGAAGCGCCTGGCGTGCAGCGCGCGGACCCGCTCGTACGCCCTGTAGGGCGCCGCGTAGCCGCTGTGGCCCCGGACCGGCTCGGCGGTGACCACGACGACCGAGCGCAGCCGTGCGGCTCCGGACGCAGCAGCTCCGGCGCGCACCAGTCCGGGGTGGCCCAGCCCGCAATGGCCCGGCCCGGACTGGTCCAGTAGACCCAGCCCCGCCCTCCGCGCCCACCCCCGTCGCCCATGGCACCGGTCACCCCTCCTTTGACAAACCATACGGACCTCTGCATAGTTATGCCTATCAGCGTATGCATCGTAAGGAGCAAGCCGTGACCGAGCGCGTCGTACTCGCCTACTCCGGCGGACTGGACACCTCCGTCGCCATCGGCTGGATCGCCGAGGAGACGGGGGCCGAGGTCGTCGCCGTCGCCGTGGACGTCGGCCAGGGTGGCGAGGACCTGGACGTCATCCGCAAGCGCGCGCTCGACTGCGGTGCGGTGGAGGCCGAGGTGGCCGACGCCAAGGACGAGTTCGCCGAGCGGCACTGCCTGCCGGCGATCAAGGCCAACGCCCTCTACATGGACCGCTACCCGCTGGTCTCCGCGCTCTCCCGGCCCGCCATCGTCAAGCACCTGGTCGCCGCCGCGCACCGGCACGGCGCCACCACCGTCGCGCACGGCTGCACCGGCAAGGGCAACGACCAGGTGCGGTTCGAGGCCGGCATCCAGGCGCTCGGCCCGGACCTGAAGTGCATCGCCCCGGTCCGGGACTACGCGATGACCCGCGACAAGGCCATCGCCTTCGCCGATAAGGCCGGACTGCCCATCGCCACCAGCAAGAAGTCCCCGTACTCCATCGACCAGAACGTCTTCGGGCGGGCCGTGGAGACCGGCTTCCTAGAGGACATCTGGAACGCGCCGATCGAGGACGTCTACGAGTACACCGCGAACCCGGCGCTGCCGCGCGAGGCCGACGAGGTGGTGATCACCTTCGAGGCCGGCGTCCCGGTCGCGATCGACGGCACGCCCGTCACCGTCCTCCAGGCCATCCAGCAGCTCAACGAGCGGGCCGGCGCCCAGGGCGTCGGGCGGATCGACATGGTCGAGGACCGGCTGGTCGGCATCAAGTCCCGCGAGGTGTACGAGGCACCCGGCGCGCTCGCCGTGATCACCGCCCACCAGGAGCTGGAGAACGTCACCGTCGAGCGCGAACTGGCCCGCTACAAGCGGCAGGTCGAGCAGCGCTGGGGCGAACTGGTCTACGACGGCCTGTGGTTCTCCCCGCTCAAGCGGGCCCTGGACGGCTTTGTGAACGAGGCGAACCAGCACGTCTCCGGCGACATCCGGATGACCCTGCACGGCGGCCGCGCGGTCGTCACCGGCCGCCGCTCCGAGCAGTCGCTGTACGACTTCAACCTCGCCACCTACGACACCGGCGACACCTTCGACCAGTCCAAGGCGCAGGGCTTCATCGACATCTTCGCCCTCTCCTCGAAGATCGCCGCCAAGCGCGACCTGGCCTGAGCGCCGCCCGCCGCCCGGCCCGGGGCCGCGTGACCCCGCCCGGGTCCGGCTCGTTCGACGACCACCACGACCCACGCCGTACCTTCGACGAGGAGCAACCAGCAGTGAGCAGCAACAACGGTGACGTCCGGCTCTGGGGCGGCCGCTTCGCCGACGGCCCCGCCGAGGCGCTGGCGAAACTCTCCGCCTCGGTGCACTTCGACTGGCGCCTCGCGCCGTACGACATCGCCGGCTCCCGCGCGCACGCCCGGGTGCTGCACCAGGCCGGGCTGCTGGACGCCGACGAGCTGGGCCGCATGCTGGAGGGCCTGGACAGGCTGGAGGTGGACGTCGCCGACGGCTCGTTCACCGGCACCATCGCCGACGAGGACGTGCACACCGCCCTGGAGCGCGGCCTGCTGGAGCGGCTCGGCCCCGATCTCGGCGGCAAGCTGCGGGCCGGCCGCTCGCGCAACGACCAGGTCGCCACCCTGTTCCGGATGTACCTGCGCGACCACGCCCGGATCATCGGCGCCCTGACCGCCGACCTCCAGGACGCCCTGGTCGGCCTGGCCGAGGCCCACCCGGACACCGCGATGCCCGGCCGCACCCACCTCCAGCACGCCCAGCCGGTGCTCTTCGCCCACCATGTGCTGGCCCATGTGCAGGCCCTGTCCCGGGACGCCGAGCGGCTGCGCCAGTGGGACAAGCGGACCGCCGTCTCCCCCTACGGCTCCGGCGCGCTGGCCGGCTCCTCGCTGGGCCTGGACCCGCAGGCCGTCGCCCGCGACCTGGGCTTCGAGAACGGCAGCGCCGGCAACTCCATCGACGGCACCGCCTCCCGCGACTTCGTCGCCGAGTTCGCCTTCGTCACCGCGATGATCGGCGTCAACCTCTCCCGGATCGCGGAGGAGGTCATCCTGTGGAACACCAAGGAGTTCTCCTTCGTCACCCTGCACGACGCCTTCTCCACCGGCTCCTCGATCATGCCGCAGAAGAAGAACCCGGACATCGCCGAGCTGGCGCGCGGCAAGTCCGGCCGGCTCATCGGCAACCTCACCGGGCTGCTCGCCACCCTCAAGGCGCTGCCGCTGGCGTACAACCGTGATCTTCAGGAGGACAAGGAGCCGGTCTTCGACTCCTGCGACCAGCTCGAGGTCCTGCTGCCGGCGTTCACCGGCATGATGGCCACCCTCACCGTCCACCGCGAGCGCATGGAGGAGCTGGCCCCGGCCGGCTTCTCGCTCGCCACCGACATCGCCGAGTGGCTGGTCAAGCAGGGCGTGCCGTTCCGGGTCGCGCACGAGGTGGCGGGGGAGTGCGTCAAGGAGTGCGAGGCCGCCGGCATCGAGCTGGACGAGCTGACCGACGAGCAGTTCGCCAAGATCTCCCCGCACCTGACCCCCGAGGTCCGCACCGTGCTGAACGTGCCCGGTGCGCTGGCCTCCCGGGACGGCCGGGGCGGCACCGCCCCGTCCGCGGTCGCCGCCCAGTTGGCCGAGGTCAAGGCGGACCTGGTCATCCAGCACGCCTGGGCCCAGGCGAAGAAGCCGCTCGCCTGAGCCCTCCGTACGGACACCACGGCGCCGCCGCCCGGATCACTCCGGGCGGCGGCGCCGTTTTCCGCTCCGCGGTTCTCCGACACAAAGGTGAGACGTGGAAGCCCACCGTGAGACGCAAGGATGCTTAGTGAGACATCAATGTCTCATTCGATGTATGCTCGTCTCATGACAGTCGATCGTGAGCAGGTGCTGCACACCGCCGCCGCCCTCCTGTCCCGCAAGGCGACCGCCACCATGGACGAGGTCGCCCGGGCCGCGGGCATCGGCCGGGCCACCCTGCACCGGCACTTCGCCGGCCGGGACGCCCTGGTCAGGGCGCTGGAGGCGCTCGGCCTGCGGGAGTGCGAGAAGGCGCTCGCGGCTGCCAGGCTGGGCGAGGGCTCCGCGGAGCAGGCCCTGCGCCGGCTGGTCGCCGAGGTCGAGCCGGTCAGCGGACTGCTCGCCTTCCTCGTCACCGAGAACCAGCTCTTCGAGGGCGAGCAGGTCGACGAGGGCTGGGCACGCATCGACACCGCCGTGGCCGACCTCTTCCGGCGCGGCCAGGAGCGCGGCGAGTTCCGCATCGACCTCACCCCGGTCTGGCTCGCCGAGGCGTTCTACGGCCTGATCGGCGCCGGCGCCTGGGCCGTCCAGGACGGACGCGTCGCCGGCAAGGACTTCACCCACATGATCGCCGAGTTGCTGCTCGGCGGAGCGCGCAGGAGCGTGGAGAAATGACCCGTACCGACCGGCTCACCGCGGAAGCGGAGAGTGTCCGCAGCCCGGGACGCTGGCTGGCACTGGCCGTCCTGGTCCTGGCCGTGCTGCTGGTGGCGGTCGACGCCACCGTGCTCGGTCTGGCGACCCCCTTCCTCAGCGAGGACCTCAAGCCCACCGGCACCCAGTTGCTGTGGATCGGCGACGTCTACTCCTTCGTCATCGCCGGCCTGCTGGTCTCCATGGGCAGCCTCGGCGACCGCATCGGCCGCAAGAAGCTGCTGCTCACCGGCGCGGCCGCGTTCGGCGCCGTCTCGGTGCTCAACGCCTACGCCACCTCGCCCGAGCTGATGATCGTGGCCCGGGCGCTGCTCGGCGTGGCCGGCGCGACCCTGATGCCGTCCACCCTGGCGCTGATCCGCAACCTCTTCCACGACCCGCGCGAGCGCAGTGTCGCGGTCGGCATCTGGGGCGCGATGGCCTCGGCCGGCGCGGCCGTCGGCCCGGTCGTCGGCGGCTTCCTGCTGGAGCACTTCTGGTGGGGCTCGGTCTTCCTGATCAACCTGCCGGTGATGGTGGTGCTGGTCGTGGTCGGCGCGAAGTTCATCCCCGAGTCGAAGAACCCGGCCCCGGGCCCCTGGGACCTGCCCAGTGTGGGGCTCTCCCTGGTCGGCATGATCGGCGTGGTCTACGCGATCAAGGAGACGGCGGCGCACGGACTGCGCGTGGACGCCGGCGCGGCGTTCGTCGTCGGCGCGGGCGCGCTGGTCTGGTTCGCCCGCCGGCAGCTCCGGCTCCCGGCGCCGCTGCTGGACGTGCGGCTCTTCCACCACCGGGGCTTCTCCGGCGCGGTCCTGGCCGACCTGCTGACCATCCTCGGCCTGTCCGGGCTGGTGTTCTTCCTGTCGCAGTTCCTCCAGTTGGTGCAGGGCCGGCAGCCGCTGGAGGCGGGCCTGGCCGAACTGCCCGCGGCCGTCGGCGCGGTGACGGCCGGACTGATCGCCGGCGTGGCCGCGCGCCGCTTCTCGGTCCGCGCGGTGGTCTCCGGCGGCCTGGCCGCGGTCGGCCTGTCGCTGGCGGTGCTGACCACGCTGGACCGGGACACCGGCTATCCGCTCCTCGGCGCGGCGCTGCTGGTCGTCGGCGTCGGCGCGGGCTTCGCCTTCACCGTCACCGCCGACGTCATCCTGTCCACCGTGCCCAAGGAGCAGGCCGGGGCCGCCTCCGCGGTCTCGGAGACGGCGTACGAGCTGGGCGCGGCGCTCGGCATCGCGCTGCTGGGCTCCATCGTGACCGGCGTCTACCGGGGCTTCCCCACCCCGCCGGGCGTCCCCGCCGACGTGACGGCCGCGGCCCACGAGTCGCTGGGCGGCGCGGTCGAGGCGTCCACGGCGCTGCCGTGGCCCACCGGTGACGCGCTGGTCACCGCCGCCCAGGACTCCTTCGTCCGCGGGCTGCACCTGGCGGCCGGCGCGGGCGCGGTGGTGCTGCTGGCCACCGCGGTCGCCGCCTGGTTCCTGCTGCGCGGCCAGAAGCTGGAGGACGGCGTCNNGACGGCGTCAGCGCTGCGACCGGCTACGCGGCCTTCGCCTTGGTGGCGTACATGTCCACGTACTCCTGACCGGACAGCCGCAGCACCTCGGTCATCACCGAGTCGGTGACCGCCCGCAGGACGTAGCGGTCGCGGTCCATGCCCTCGTAGCGGGAGAACTCCAGCGGCTCGCCGAAGCGGACCGTCACCCGGCCCGGCCGGGGCAGCCCCGCCCCGCCGGGCTGGAGCTTGTCGGTGCCGATCACCGCGAACGGGACCACCGGCGCGCCGGTCATCAGCGTCAGCCGGGCCACGCCGGTGCGGCCGCGGTAGAGCCGGCCGTCGGGGGAGCGGGTGCCCTCGGGGTAGATGGCGAACATCCGCCCCTCCTCCAGGATGCGGCGGCCCGTCATCAGCGCGGCGACGCCGCCGTTCGCGCCGTCCCGGTCCACCGGGACCATGCCGCTGCCGGTGAAGAACCAGGCCATCAGCCGGCCCTTCAGCCCGGTGCCGGTCACGTACTCGTCCTTGCCGATGAAGCTGACCTGGCGCTCGCACACCACCGACAGCACCATCGAGTCGATGAAGGTCAGGTGGTTGCCCGCCAGCAGCACCGGTCCGGTGCCCGGGATGTTCTCCATCCCCTCCAGACGCGGGCGGAACCACAGCCGCAGAACCGGGCCGAGCACTGCCTTGAAGAGGGCGAAGCGGGACAACGAGTCCTCCGAGTGTGAGCCAGTGTGCGGTTCGAGACGATACTCGCGGGTCACCCCCGCCCGCACGTCGGGTGGACGGGATTGACGCGGACGAAACGCGATGTTGACCCCGTCGTGGCGTGTTCGCCCGCCGTTCGCACGCCGTCTTCCGCCGGTAGGGGAGTGCCGCCTACGTTCGGGGCGGCAGCGGAGCCGGCCCGCGGCACAGCGCCGCGAGCCCTCGAACGAAGGAGCCTTCCATGACCCAGGGCGAGCGGCGCGGACCCGGCCGGCGCACCATGATCGGCGCGGCGGTGCTCGGCTCGGCGGCCCTCACCGCCACCGCCGCGGCCGGCGCCGCCCAGGCCCGTACCGGCGGCCACGGCCACGGCCCCCGGCTGCCGGTGCCGGCGGTCATCGCCCACCGCGGGGCCAGCGGCCACCGCCCCGAGCACACCCTGGGCGCCTACCAGCTCGCCCTCGACCTGGGCGCCGACGTCATCGAGCAGGACCTCGTGCCCACCCGGGACGGGCACCTGGTGTGCCGCCACGAGAACGACATCACCGGCACCACCGACGTCGCCGACCACCCCGAGTTCGCCTCCCGGCGCACCACCAAGACCGTCGACGGCACCGCGTACACCGGCTGGTTCACCGAGGACTTCACCCTCGCCGAGCTGAGGACGCTGCGCGCCAAGGAGCGCATCCCGGCCGTCCGCCAGGAGAACACCCTCTACGACGGCCGGTGGGCCGTGCCCACCTTCGAGGAGGTGCTGCGCTGGGCCGACCGCGAGGGCCGCCGCCGCGGCCGCCCGGTGTGGCTGCACGTCGAGACCAAGCACCCCAGCTACTTCCGCAAGCTCGGGCTCGGCCTGGAGGAGCCGCTGGCCGCCCTGCTGCGCCGGCACGGCCGGCACCGCGCCGACGCCCCCGTGTTCCTCCAGTCCTTCGAGCCCGGCAGCATCCGCCGACTGGCCCGCCTGGTCGCCGCCCCCAGGGTGGTGCTGCTCTCCGACGCGAAGTCCCGCCCCTGGGACTTCACCGAGGCCGGCGACCCGCGCACCGTCGCCGACCTGATCACCCCGGCCGGACTGAAGGAGATCGCCCGCTACGCCCAGGGCATCGGCCCCACCCTCGACCTGGTCATCCCGCGCGGCGCCGACGGCCGACTGGGCCGGCCCACCACCCTGGTCCGCGACGCGCACGCCGCCGGGCTGGTCCTCCACCCGTACACCCTGCGCAACGAGAACAGCTTCCTGCCCGCGGACTTCCGCCGGGGCACGGACCCGAACGCCTACGGCGACGCCTTCGGCGCCTACCGGGCCTACTTCGCCACCGGCATCGACGGCATCTTCACCGACCAGCCCGACACCGGCCTGCTCGCCGCCGCCGACCACCGCGCCGCACAGGGCTGACTCACCCGGCCGCCACCGGTGCAATCGCAGGAAAGTCGGCTATCTCACATGGATCTTCCAGGCTGAAGCGTTTCCGTCGCCTGCGATGCTGCGCAGAATGTCGCCGACAGAGGTTGCCGCGCCCCGACATCGGGAAGGGTGCGGTAGACCGACAGGGCGCATCAGGTGAGCCGGAGGCATGCACACATGGGCATGAGCGTGACCATCGCAGCGGCGGACGAGCGGGACGTCGAGCACATTCTCAAGCTGCAATACCTGTGCTACCAGAGCGAGGCCGAGCTGTACGGCGACTACGGCATCGAACCGCTCACCCAGACCCTCGAAGACCTGCGGGCCGAACTCTCCCGCGGCCACGCCCTGGTGGCGCGGCTCGGCGACGAGGTGGTCGCCTCCGTGCGCGGCGAGCTGGACGAGACCGGCACCGCCCGGATCGCCAAGCTGATCGTCCACCCCCGGATGCGCCGGCACGGCCTGGGCGGGCGGCTGCTGGACGCCATCGAGCGGCGGTTCGCCGAGGACGCCGCCTCCGCCGCCAAGCGCTACCGGCTGTTCACCGGCCACCGCAGCGACGGCAACCTGCGGCTCTACCGCAGGAAGGGGTACGCCGCCGTCGGCAGCCACGAGGTCGGGCCCCGGCTGACCCTGGTCACCCTGGAGAAGGCGGCCTGAGGGCCGCCGCCGGCACGTCCGCTCAGGCGGCCCGGGCCCGGCGCAGCCAGGCGATGCCGGTCAGCGGCAGCAGCACCGGGATGAAGAGGTAACCCATCCCGAACTCTGACCACACCGAGGAGTCCGGGAAGGCGCCCGGGTCCGCCAGCGTCCACGTGCCCACGGTCAGCACGCCCACCAGCTCGGCGGCGCAGCACACCAGCGCCGCCCGGCGGGCCGTCTCCCCGCCGCGCACCAGCGTGTAGGTGATGAAGCAGTAGACCACCGCCGCCACCACGGACAGCGAGTAGGCCAGCGGCGCGTGGTCGAACTTCACCGCCACCTCGTACACCGAGCGCGACACCGAGCCGACCGACATGACGCCGTAGAGCCACACCAGCAGGATGCCGGGGCCCTTCACCAGCTTGTTGCCGCCCGGCTTCGGACCGCCGTCCGGGCGCGCCTGGGTCCGCTCGGTCATCTCAGCCCACCGTCCAGATGTCGTGCAGCCGCACTTCCAGCACCGCCAGCACCACGCCGCCGGCCGCGACCACCGCCGAACCCCAGCGGCTGCGCTCGACCAGCGACATGAAACCGGCCGCCGGGACCGCCAGGAACGCGCCGACCAGGTACGAGACGAAGATCGCCGTGCCCTCCTCGGCCTTCTCGCCCCGGGCCAGCATCACCACGCCGACCACCACCTGCGCCAGCGCCAGCACCGTCACCACGCCCATGCCGATGAAGTGCCAGTCCTTGGTGGGCTGGTCCCGGTACGCGGCGAAGCCGCACCAGGCGGCGAGGGCGAGGGCGGCCGCCGACAGGGCGACCGTCAGGGCGACGAGCATGGGCCCGAGACTATTACGCGCCGGGGCCCGCTCCGCCGCCGGGCCCGAGCGGCCCCACCCGGCGGCGGAGCGCGCCGCCGGGCCGCGAACCGTGGCCTTGACCACAGCCCGGCCCGCCGCCGGGCCGCCGGCAGGCCCCGCCGCACCCGGCCGCTGCCCGGCGTCCGCGCAGGTCACGAGGGTGGAGGGGCGGGCGCCGAGGAGATCCGGCCGAGAACGGCACGTCCGCATGCCGCGACAGGTCGTTCCGCTATTCGGACAGTCGTCCGGGCTTCGAAGAGCCGTCTGGTTTACTGGCGAGCATGACCAGCACGAGCAACCGCACCCCTGCGACCGAGGCGACCCTGCCGCCCGGTGCTCGCTGTCTGTGTCGAATGTGCGCCTTCTGAGGGCCCCTGCCTGAGCCTCGCGCCCCGAAGCGAGACCCCGACAGCCGCAGCCGCCGCCCCGTCAGGCAACCGCCGTGACGAGCCGCGCCCGCCCCGCACGCGCCGCCCACCCCGGCCACCACGCCGCCACCAGCCGTGCCCGCGTCGGACCGACGAATGCCCCGTGCCGGCACCATCCGCGCCGCGCACTCGACAGTGACGGAAACCCTGTGATCACCACCAAGGGCCTGACCAAGGTCTACCAGTCGCGAGGCCGCGAGGTCACCGCCCTGGACGGCGTCGACCTCCATGTCCGCGAAGGCGAGGTCTTCGGCGTCATCGGCCAGAGCGGCGCCGGCAAGTCCTCCCTCATCCGCTGCGTCAACCTGCTGGAGCGCCCCACCGCCGGCACCGTGACCGTGGACGGCGCCGACCTCACCGCCCTGGCCGGCCGCGGCCGCCGCCCGGGCAAGGACCTGCGCGCCGCCCGCAGCCGCATCGGCATGGTCTTCCAGCACTTCAACCTGCTGTCCTCGCGCACCGTCCGGGACAACGTCGAACTCCCGCTGGAGATCCTCGGCCTGTCCGGCGCCGAGCGCACCCGCCGCGCCCTGGAACTCCTCGACCTCGTCGGCCTCGCCGACAAGGCCAAGTCCTACCCCGCCCAGCTCTCCGGCGGCCAGAAGCAGCGCGTCGGCATCGCCCGCGCCCTCGCCGGCAACCCCAAGGTGCTCCTCTCCGACGAGGCCACCAGCGCCCTGGACCCGGAGACCACCCGCTCCATCCTCCAGTTGCTGCGCGACCTCAACCAGCAGCTCGGCCTCACCGTCCTGCTGATCACCCACGAGATGGACGTCGTCAAGACCGTCTGCGACTCCGCCGCCCTGATGGAGAAGGGGAAGATCGTGGAGACCGGCACCCTCACCGACCTGCTCGCCACCCCCGGCTCCCGGCTCGCCCGCGAGCTGTTCCCCGTCACCGGCGACGCCTCCGGCCCCGAGAGCACCGTCATCGACGTCACCTTCCACGGCGAGACCGCCACCCAGCCGGTCATCTCCCAGCTCTCGCGCACCTACAACATCGACATCTCCATCCTGGGCGCCGCCATGGACACCGTCGGCGGCCGCCAGGTCGGCCGGATGCGCATCGAACTCCCCGGACGCTACGAGGACAACGTCGTGCCCGTCGGCTTCCTGCGCGAACAGGGCCTCCAGGTCGACGTCGTCCCCGCCGCCCCCGGCGCCGAACCCGCCCCGGTCACCGAGGCCCTGGTCAAGGAGGCCGCCAAGTGAGCTGGTCCGAGATGCAGCCCCTGCTCAGCCAGGGCACCCTCGACACCCTCTACATGGTCCTGTGGGCCACCGTCGTCTCCGTACTGGGCGGCCTGCCCCTCGGCATCCTGCTGGTCCTCACCGACCAGGGCGGCCTGCTGCGGAACCGGCCCGTCAACAAGGTCGTCGGCGCCCTCGTGAACATCGGCCGCTCGCTGCCGTTCATCATCCTGCTGATCGCTTTGATCCCGTTCACCAAGCTGGTCGTCGGCACCTTCATCGGCCCCACCGCGATGATCGTCCCACTCGCCATCGGCGCCATCCCGTTCTTCGCGCGCCTGGTCGAGACCGCGATCCGCGAGGTCGACCACGGGCTGGTCGAAGCCGTCCAGTCGATGGGCGGCTCGCTGCCCACCATCATCCGCAAGGTGCTGCTCCCGCAGGCCCTGCCGTCCCTGGTCGCCGGCGTCACCACCACCGTCATCGTGCTGGTCGGCTACTCGGCGATGGCCGGCGCCGTCGGCGGCGAGGGCCTCGGCTCCAAGGCTGTCACCTACGGATACCAGCGCTTCGACACCGCGTTCATGCTGATCACCGTCGCGATCCTGGTGGCGCTCGTCACCCTCGTGCAGCTGATCGGCGACGGCGTGATCCGGCTGCTGGCCCGCCGCGGCCGCACCGCCACCTGACCTGAGACTTCTCCCCCCGAGCCCGCACTCCTTGTCCGGGCGCAGTCCGCACCACCCTGAAAGAGGCACTCTTCGTGCGTAAGAACACCACCCTCACCGCCTTCGCCGGCATCACCGTGCTCGCCCTCGGCCTCACCGCCTGCGGCACCGCCTCCGACCCGTCGTCCTCCGCCGACGGCGCCGCGGCCGACCCGAACAAGCCGCTGGTCGTCGCCGCCTCCCCGACGCCGCACGCCGACATCCTGAACTACGTCAAGGACAACCTGGCGGAGAAGGCCGGACTCAAGCTGGAGGTGAAGGAGTTCACCGACTACGTCCTGCCCAACACCGCCACCCAGGACGGCCAGGTCGACGCCAACTACTTCCAGCACAAGCCCTACCTGGACGACTTCAACAAGAAGCGGGGCACGAACATCGTCCCGGTCGTCAACGTCCACCTCGAGCCGCTGGCCCTCTACTCCAAGAAGGCCGAGGACCTCAAGGGCATCAAGGCCGGCCAGACCGTCGCCATCCCCAACGACACCACCAACGGCGGCCGCGCCCTCAAGCTCCTCGCCGACAACGGCCTGATCGCCCTCAAGCCCGGCGCCGGGACCGACGCCACCCTCTCCGACGTCGCCGACAAGAAGGGCCTGCGGTTCAAGGAGCTGGAGGCCGCCACCGTGCCCCGCGCCCTCGACGACGTCGACGCCGCCGTCGTCAACGGCAACTACGCCGTCGAGGCCAAGCTCAGCCCCGCCAAGGACGCCCTCGCCTCCGAGAAGACTGAAGGCAACCCCTACGCCAACTTCCTCGCCGTGGAGAAGGGCAACGAGAAGGACCCGCGCGTGCAGAAGCTCGCCAAGCTCCTCAACTCGCCCGAGGTGAAGAAGTACATCGAGGACACCCACCAGGACGGCGCCGTCGTCCCCGCCTTCGGCGCCGTCAAGTAGCCGCACGGCCGCCCGCGGGCCCCGCACACCCCGTCCGGTGCGCGGGGCCCGCCCATGCGCACACGCCCGCGGCGGCCCGCGTCCGCCCCCCGGACCCGGCCATGCACCCGACCGGCCCCATGCTGCATGCTGTCCGTTCACGGCCTGTACCGACGGTCCCCTCGATTCCCGGCATGGAGCTGCGCATGACCACCACCCTTCCGGACGTCACGATCAGCACGGAACGGCTGGTGCTGCGCCCCTTCGAGGACGCCGACATCCCCGCGTACACCGACATGGCCAACGACGAACTCGTCGTCGCCTGGACCGCCGTACCCCACCCCTGCACCACCGCCGACGCCGAACGCTGGGTCCGCCGCGAAGCCCCCGCCCGCCGCACCCGCGGACGCGGAGCGGCCTTCGCCGTCACCGAGTTCCTCACCCAGCGCCTCGTCGGCGCCATCCAGCTCGACGCCACCGACTGGCGCACCCGCGCCACCGAGGTCTCCTACACCACCGCCCCCTGGGCCCGCGGCGAGGGATACGCCACCGAAGCCCTGCTCGCCATCGCCCAGTGGCTCTTCGGAAACCAGCGCTTCGAACGCCTCGAACTGCGCACCGCCGCCGGCAACACCGCCGCCCAGCAGGTCGCCCAGAAGGCCGGCTGCGTCAGCGAGGGCGTGCTCCGCAACGCCTGGATAGCCCGCACCCGCACCGCCGACGGAGGCTGGACCGACATCCGCACCGACCTCATCGTCTGGAGCCTGCTCCCCGAGGACCTCGACGACCTCGAAGACATCGGCGCCGCACGCGCCGACGGCGGCCAGCGGGCCTTCACCGACTGGAACTGACC
>NZ_PVLV01000187.1 GCF_002982015.1 Streptomyces solincola | reverse complement strand
GCTCAGGACCCCTGCCGGTCCGCCCCCCACCGGCCGGCCCCCCACGGCTCACCGCCGCCAGGACTCCAGCACCGCCTCGATGGCGGGCGCCACACGCGCACGGGCCTGGCGGCGCGGCGTTCCCGCCGCCAGCAACGCGTCGTAGCCGGTGTCCAGATGCCGTACCGACGCCCGTACCGCCGCCGTCACCGCGCCCTCGTCCAGCGCCCGGCCCGCGGCGCTGCGCCCCACCCGGCCGCTGCCCCGCAGCCCGGTGTGCGCCGCGATCGCCGCGGCCCGCTCCGGCGGGCAGCCCGGGAACAGCAGCAGGATCCGCGCGGTGAGCGCGGCCCGGAAGCGCACGTCGTCCGCCGCGCGCCGCACCGCGTCCCGGGCCCGCCGGGCCGCCCGCGCGCCGGCGTCCGCCCGGCACGCCTGCTCCGCCCGGGCCAGCGCCGCCGGCTCGACCAGCACGCCCCGCCGCTCGTACCGCGCCCGTCGCCGGTCGCGGCGTACCACCACCGCCCACAGCGTGCTCGCCTCGCGTGCCCGGCGGGTCAACGCGGCGTCCCCGCGCGGCAGATACACCAGATGCCCCAGGTCGGCGCAGTCCAGGCAGAGCGGCGCGCCGTCCTCCACCACCAGCTTCGGCAGCGGTCCGCGCCGGCAGGCGGCGCACCGGTGGCGCCGCAGCGGTTCGACCACCACACGGGACGCGGACGGCACGGCGCTCCCCTCCTGCCCCGCGTCGCCCCGCGTCGCCCCGTGCGGACCGCGAGCGGCCGGCGGTAGGGGGTCGATGCCCGCCGCGCGCCGCCGCCAACCGGGTCCGCCGGTGGCGGATCCCCGCCGTCGCCGCTCCCGGCGGCGACCCGCCACCCCGGCTCGGGGCCTGCGGGCTACTGCCGGTATCCGCCGAGGAAGCGCCCGATCCGGCCGATCGCCGCGTCGAGGTCGTCGGCGCGCGGCAGGGTCAGGATGCGGAAGTGGTCCGGCCGCGGCCAACTGAAGCCGGTGCCCTGCACGACTTGGATCTTCTCGCGCAGCAACAGGTCCAGGACGAACTTCTCGTCGTCGTGGATCGGGTACACCGCGGGGTCCAGCCGAGGGAAGGCGTACAGCGCGCCCCTCGGCTTGACGCAGGAGACGCCGGGGATCTCGTTCAGTCGCTGCCAGGCCAGGTCGCGCTGCTCGTGCAGCCGGCCGCCGGGCGCGGTCAGCTCCCGGATGGACTGCCGGCCGCCGAGCGCGGCCTGGATGGCGTACTGCGCGGGCGCGTTGGGGCACAGCCGCATCGAGGCGAGCATGGTCAGGCCCTCCAGATAGCTGCGGGCGTGCTGCTTCGGCCCGCTGACGACCATCCAGCCGGAGCGGAAGCCGGCCACCCGGTAGGTCTTGGACAGCCCGGAGAACGTGAGCACCACCAGGTCCGGGGCGAGCACGGCGGCCGAGTGGTGGACGGCGTCGTCGTAGAGGATCTGGTCGTAGATCTCGTCGGCGAACACCATCAACTGGTGGCGGCGGGCCAGGTCGAGGATGCCCTCGACCACCTCCCGCGGATAGACCGCGCCGGTCGGGTTGTTCGGGTTGATGATCACCACGGCCTTGGTGCGGTCGGTGATCTTGGACGCCATGTCGTCCAGGTCAGGGTTCCAGTCGGCGGACTCGTCGCACAGGTAGTGCACCGCGCGCCCGCCGGCGAGCGTGGTGACGGCCGTCCACAGCGGGAAGTCGGGTGCCGGTACGAGGACTTCGTCGCCGTCCTCCAGCAGCGCCTGCACCGCCATGGAGATCAGCTCGGAGACGCCGTTGCCGAGGAAGACGTCGTCCACGTCCACCTCCGGCAGGCCCATCGTCTGGTAGCGCTGGGCGACCGCGCGGCGCGCCGACAGCACGCCCTTGGAGTCGGTGTAGCCATGGGCCCGCGGCAGCATCCGGATCATGTCCTGGACGATCTCCTCCGGCGCCTCGAAGCCGAACAGCGCCGGGTTGCCGGTGTTCAGGCGCAGCACGCTGTGGCCTGCCTCCTCCAGCGCGTCGGCGTGCTCGATCACCGGGCCGCGGATCTCGTAGCAGACCTCGCTGAGCTTGCTCGACTGCCGGAACTCCATGGTGCGACGCCTCCCGTGAACCAGTGATGCTTGGTTTTACCAAGTGGCAGCTTGGGAAGTCCAACTCCTTGTCTAGACTGCGTCGCATGCCACGTCCCAGCACGGCCCCGCGCCGCCGAAGCTATGACCAGTACTGCGCCTCCGCCCGCGCCCTGGACGCCGTGGGGGACCGGTGGACGCTGCTGATCGTCCGTGAGCTGCTGGCCGGACCGCGCCGCTACACCGATCTGCACGCCGACCTCCCCGGCGTCAGCACCGACATGCTCGCCACCCGGCTCAAGGACATGGAACGCGACGGACTCGCCACCCGCCGCAGGCTGCCGCCGCCCGTCTCGGCGTACGCCTACGAACTGACCGAGCGCGGCGCGGCGTTGCTCCCGGTGCTGCGGGCGCTGGCCGCCTGGGGCGCGAGCGCGCTGGACGGCCCGCGCCCGGTGGACGCCGTCCGCGCCCACTGGTTCGCCATCCCGCTGCTCACCGCCCTGGAGGCGACGACCGGCCGCACCGGCCCGGCCGGCTACGTGGAAGTCCGCCTGGACGAGGGCGTGTTCCATCTGCGGACCGGGGGCGGCGGGCAGGCGGCCGGGTGCGGCGACGGCCCGGCCCCCGCCGCACCGGACGCCGCGCTGGCCATGGACACCGCCACCTGCACGGCTGTCGCCCGCGGCGAGCTGACGCCCGCGGCCGCGATCGCCGCCGGACGCCTCACGGTCGCCGGCGACGGTCCGCACGCCGCCGCGCTCCGTGCCGCCGCCGCCGAGGCGGGCGACCTCGTCACCTCCTGAACCGTTCCGCCGGCGCGGGCCGCCCCGCCCTCGGGCAGCATGGAGGCGTGCGACTCGAACCGATCACCTGGGACCGGCTGACCGGCGCGCTCGCGGCCCGCCTTGACGGCCTCGCACCCGGCGACGGCGGCGACTGGCTCAAGGCCTGCGTCGACGGGGCGCCCGCCGCCCGGCCCGAGGAGACCGCCCGGCTGCTCGCCGACGAGCTGCGGCTGCGCGGCCGGGACGTAATGTGCGTGGACACCGGCGGCTTCCTGCGCCCCGCGTCGCTGCGGTACGAGTACGGGAAGCGGGACCCCGACACGTACTACGGCGGGTGGTTCGACACCGGCGCGCTGTGGCGCGAGGTCTTCGGCCCGCTGGAGCCCGGCGGCGGCGGGCGGGTGCTGCCCGACCTGTGGGACCCGGCCACCGACCGGGCCACCCGCACCCCGTACCGGACGCTGTCCCCGGGCGGGGTGCTGCTGCTGCACGGGCCGTTCCTGCTCGGCCACTGGTTCCCGTTCGACCTGACCGTCCATCTGCTGCTCTCCCCGGGGGCGCTGGCCCGCCGCACCCCCGAGGAGGCGGCCTGGACGCTGCCCGCCTTCGCCCGCTACGAGGAGGAGGTCGCCCCGGCCGACGCCGCCGACGCCGTGGTCCGCGCCGACCACCCCTCCCACCCCGCCTGGAGCGGCCTGCGGGATTGAGCCGGTCGCCTCGGGCGGCTCCAGGCGGTTCCGGGCGTCCCCGGCTGGCTTCAGGGAGCGGTGTCGCCGGCGCGGTGGTCCGCGCCGGCCGGCCGCGCCACTCCGCCCGGAGCGGGCGGCCCGTCCGAGTCAGCCGCCCCGGTGCCCTCGGGCGCTCGCGGGGAGTCTGAGCTCGCCGTGCGCGGCCTCCAGGGCCGCCCGCCGCGCCGCGGATATCCGCGCGTGCACGGGCACGCCGGTGGGCTCCCGCACGGCCTCGGTCAACCGCTCGGTCAGGTCGTGGACCGCGTCGGCGACCGGCTCGCCGCACAGCAGGTACACCTCCACGTGCAGCAGCCACAGCCGGCTGGTCAGCTCCGCCGCCCCGGCCACCTCCTGACCCGCGTGCGCCCGCTCCGCGGCCCGTTCCAGCTCCCGCACCGACGCGAAGAACCGGACCAGCACGTCCTTGCGCTCCTCGCGCAGAGCGCGCGCGGCCGCGGTGCGCTCCTGCTCGGCCGACTCCCGCGCCCGCCACCGCTCACTGAGCAGCGTGCCGGTGAAGCCGACGCCGGCGCCGACCAGTCCGCTGGCGGCCGTGATGACGTTCACCCAGAGGCTCATGGTCCTCACTGTGGCCGCTGACCGCCGCTCAGGTGGCGCTTTCCCGTCAACCGGCGGCCGCCCCCGGCCCCCGCGCGGCCGACGGGTCGGGGCCGGCCTGCCCGCCCGTCGACCCGGCCGGGCGGCCGCCGACCCGGGTGACCGCGTCCGCGCCCGCCCGGCAGCCGGCCTCCGCGGCGGCGGCCGGGTCCGCCCCGGCCAGCAGCGCCGCGAGGAACGCCCCGGTGAAGGCGTCACCCGCGCCGGTGGTGTCCACCGCCCGGGCCGGGGGAGCGGCGGCCTCGGCCACCACCCGCCCGCGCTCCGCCACCAGCGCCCCCGACCCGCCCAGGGTGACCGCGACCAGGCGGAAGCGCCGGCTCAGCGCGGCCGCGGCGGCCCCCGGATCGGCCAGCCCGGTCAGCAGCGCGGCCTCCGCGGCGTTCGGCAGGAGAAGGTCCGTCCCGTCGACTGCGGCCAGGAACCGGTCCCGGCCCAGCCTGGCGAGGAACCCGGTCGACGCCGGGTCCACGCTCACCGCCACGCCCCGCTCCCGGGCCGCCGCCAGCACCGAGGCCGCCGCCGCGTCGGCGGGCGCGGCGAACAGCAGATAGCCCGACAGGTGCAGCCGGCCCACCCCCTCCAGGGCGTCCGGGGGCCAGTCGGCCGGCGTCAGCCGCAGCGCCGCCCCGCTGTCGGTCAGGAACGTCCGCTCCCCGTCGCCCCGGTCCACCAGCGCGACCACCGTCGCGGTCGGCGCGTGCCGGTCGCGCACCAGCAGCGGCCGCACCCCCGCCCGCCGCAGCGACTCCTCGTGCCAGTCCGCCCGGTCCGCGCCCACCCGGGCCAGCAGCCGGACGTCGGCGCACCCGGCCCGCACCGCCCAGCAGGCGGCGTTGGCCCCCGCGCCGCCCGGCAGGGTGCGGATCTCCGCCGCCGTGTCGGTGGCGGCGGCCAGCGGCGCCCGGTACCGGGCCACCACGTCCGTCACCACGTCCCCGACGACCAGCAGCGCCCCCGTGCCGCCGGGCGGCGCCGGGGTCGTCGCGCTCACCGCGCCGCCGCGATCCGCGCGGCCAGCGACACATTGCCGCGCACGGCCGCCAGATTGGCCTCCAGCGACGCCCCGCCGGTCTCCCGTGTCAGGTACTCCAGCAGGAACGGCGTCACCGCCTGCCCGGTGACGTCCCGCGCCCGGCACTCCGCCAGCCCGGCCGCCAGCACCCGGTCGTGCAGTACGGGGTCGAGCTGCCGGTCCTCCGGCACCGGGTTGGCCACGATCAGCGCGGACTCGGGCCCGCCGAGCGCGTCCTGCGCCCGTATCACCGCCGCCACCTCCTCCGGGGAGTCCACCGCCCAGTCGACCGGCTCACCGGAGGACGTCAGATAGAAGCCGGGGAAGGCCTGCGTCCGGTAGCCGAGCACGCCCACGCCCAGGGTCTCCAGCCGTTGCAGCGTCGCCGGGACGTCCAGGATCGACTTCACCCCCGCGCAGACCACCGCGATCCGGGTCCGGGCCAGCAGCCGCAGGTCCGCCGACTCGTCCTGGGTCTCCGTCCACCCCCGGTGCACCCCGCCGAGCCCGCCGGTCGCGAAGACCCGGATGCCGGCCCGGGCCGCCAGGAAGGCGGTGGCGGACACCGTGGTCGCGCCGCTCACCCCCGCGGCGAGCGCCGGCGCCAGGTCCCGGTGGCCCAGCTTCCGCACCGCCGGGTCGACCGCCACCCGCTCCAGCGCCGCCTTGTCCAGACCGACCCTGGCCACCCCGTCCAGCACGGCGACCGTCGCCGGAACCGCCCCTCCCTCCCGGACCAGCGCCTCCAACTCCCCGGCCACCGCCAGGTTCCGCGGCCTGGGCAGGCCGTGGGCGATGATCGTCGACTCCAGGGCGACGACGGGCCGCCGAGCCGCCACCGCCTCCCGCACCTCTTCGGACAGCACCACAGTGGTCTCTGGCATGTCCCCATCCCTGGCGCGGCGGCGACCCCGGCAAACGTCCAGCTGGTGGACGGCTACAGTCGCTGCCCATGACGACGACGCACGACACGACCGGCCCGGCCTCCTTCGCCGTGCACATCCCCGACGCCGAACTGGAGCCCGAGCCCCTCGACCCGGAGCAGATCGTCTCCGGCGCCCCCGAGGTGACCGGCCGGGTGCTGTGGGAGTCCCCCGACGGCAAGCAGATCCGCGGCATCTGGCAGATCACCCCCGGCGTGGTCACCGACACCGAGGCGAACGAGCTGTTCGTCGTCGTCAGCGGGCGCGCCACCGTCGAGGTCGAAGGCGGCGAGACCCTGCACATCGGCCCGGGCGACGCCTGCGTGCTGCGCGAGGGCGACCGCACGACCTGGACCGTCCACGAGACGCTGCGCAAGGCGTACCACATCACGCTCTGACCCGGCCGACCGCTCACGGCCCGGCCCACGACCGCGCGCCCCGGCCGACTGCTCACGGCCGGCCCACGGCCGGCTCACGACCGTGCGCCCCGGCCGCCGCTCACGGCCCGGCTCACGACCGCGCGCCTCGGCCGACTGCTCACGGCCGGCCTCGACCGTGTGCCCCGGCCGACCGCTCAGGGCCGGCCCCGACCGCGTGTCCCGGCCGACTGCTCAGGGCTGGCCCGGCCCCGACCGTGTGCCCCGGCCGCCGGCGCACCTCCCTGCCGGCTCACGACTGGGCGACCCGGCCGCCGGCGCACCCCCCGCTCATCCGCTACCGCGCGGCCCGGGGCCGCCGGAGTATCGCCACGGCGGCGAGCGGCAGCACCAGCGCGGCGCCCGCCGCGTTGAGCCAGCCGTACCCGGCGTGCGCGACGACGACGCCCGCCACCACGCTGCCCACCGCCGCCGACGTGTTCATGGTCAGGTCCGACAGGCCCTGCGCGGCCGCCCGGTCCTCCTGCGGCACCGAGTCGGTCAGCAGCGCCGACCCGGACACCATCCCCGCCGACCAGCCCAGGCCGAGCAGTAGCAGACCGGCGGCGGTACGGCCGTGACCTGCTCCGGCCGTACCCGCCAACAGCGCGGCGAGCGACAGCAGCCCCATCCCCAGGCCGATCACCGTGAGGCGGCCGAAGCGGTCGGCCAGCCAGCCCATCACCGGGGACAGCGCGTACATCCCCGCGATGTGCCCGCTGATCACCAGCCCGATCAGCTCGATCCCCGCCCCGTGGTGGCTCAGCGCGACCGGGGTCATCGACATGATCGACACCATGGCCGTGTGGCACACCGCGATCGTCACCAGGGCCAGTCGGGCGCCGGGCGACCGGCGTATCGCCCGCGAACCGGCCCGCACCGCGCGGCCCGCGGCTCCCCACGGCGAGCGGCCGCCCCCCGGGTCCACCCGCTCCTCCTTCGCCACCGCCGCCCCCGCCGCCGAGGCCAGCGCGCGGGCGGTCAGCAGCGGATCGGGCCGCAGCAGCACCGCGATCAGCACCGCGCAGACCAGGAACAGTGCCGACGCCCACAGGAAGGGCCCGGCCGTCACCGGTATGCCGAGCCCCGCGACGCTCCGGCCGGCCGGAGCGGCGATGTTCGGGCCGACGACCGCGCCCGCCGTCGTCGCCCACACCACCGTGGAGATCGCCCGCGCCCGCCGGTCCGGCTCGGCCAGGTCGGCCGCGGCGAACCGCGACTGCAGATTGGCCGAGGACGCCGCCCCGAACGCGGCCAGTCCGGCCAGCAGCAGCGGGAAGCTGCCCACCGCCGAGGCCACGACCGCGATCCCGCCGCCCAGCGCCGCCAGCAGATAGCCGAGCACCAGCCCCGGCCGCCTGCCGCGCGCCGACATCAGGGCGGCGAGCGGCACGGAGAGCAGGGCCGTGCCGACGACCGTCGCGGTGGACGCCAGCCCGGCCAGCGCCTCCGTCCCGCTCACCTCCTGGGCGAGCACGGCGGACAGCGCGATCCCGGTGGCCACCCCCAGCCCGCCGAGCACCTGGTTGGCGGCGAGCACCGCGGTCGTACGCCGCCGCAGCGCCGCCAGCCGGTCCGCCGGTGGGAACTCCGCCGGCGCGCCCCGGTCGGCGGGCGCCCCGGAAGACTGGGCGGCCGCGCTCCCGGCATCGCCGCCCCGCTCGTGGGGAGTGGTCATCGGGGCAGTGTGCCAGCCCCGGCGCGCCGCGGGCAGGGGCCCAGCGGCCGTCCCCGTCCCCGCTCCCGTCGCCGGAACCGCCTCCGCCACCAGCTCAGAACAGCGGCTCCGGAAGGACGCCCTCCAGCGCCAGCAGCCGCCTCTTGGTCTCCAGCCCACCGCCGAACCCCCCGATCCCGCCGCCCTCCTCCAC
>NZ_PVLV01000186.1 GCF_002982015.1 Streptomyces solincola | reverse complement strand
CCCCGGGTCCGTCGCCCTGCCCTGCTCGCCCCGGGCCGCCGTACTCTGCCCGCCCGACCCGTCCGCCGTCCCGCTCCGGCCGGCGCCCCGGCGGCCCGGGGCGAGCAGGGCAGGGCGACGGACCCGGGGCGTCCGAAACCCGGGCGTCCGAAACCGGACTTTCGCGTTCCGCCTCCCTCCTCCATGGCCGCCGGCGCCGTTCCGTCTCGTCTGCGGCGCCGTTCAACCGCGGCTACGGCCGGCCTTGGGACAAAGTTGACCAGCCTCGCGCACGGCGTGGGGCGGTTTTCCCGAAGGTCCCGGTACGAAGGCCGGTGTTTCAGCCGTTTCCAGGCTGGAGGACGACCAGGTCGTCCCTGTGTACGACCTCGCGCTCGTAGGCCGGGCCGAGGTCGCGGGCCAGCTCCCGGGTGGAGCGGCCGAGGAGCTGCGGGATCTCCCGGGCGTCGAAGGAGACCAGGCCGCGGGCGACCGGGCGGCCGGAGGTGTCGCGCAGCTCGACCGGGTCGCCGGCCGAGAAGTCGCCCTCGACGGTCTCGATGCCGGCCGGCAGCAGGGAGGTGCGCCGTTCGACGACGGCGCGCACCGCGCCGTCGTCCAGGACCAGGGCGCCCTGCGGGGTGGAGGCGTGCGCCAGCCAGAGCAACCGGTCGGCGGAGCGGCGGCCGGTGCGGTGGAACCACGTGCCGGTGTCGCGGCCGGCGAGGGCGTCGGCGGCGCGGCTGGCGGCGGTCAGCACGACCGGGACGCCGGCGGCGGCGGCGATCCGGGCGGCCTCGACCTTGGTGACCATGCCGCCGGTGCCGACGCCGGCCTTGCCGGCCGAGCCGATCTCGACGCCCTGGAGGTCGGCCGGGCCGCGTACCTCGGCGATCCGCGAGGTGCCGGGCTTGGCCGGGTTGCCGTCGTACAGCCCGTCCACGTCGGAGAGCAGGACGAGCAGGTCGGCGCGGACCAGGTGGGCGACGAGCGCGGCGAGCCGGTCGTTGTCGCCGAAGCGGATCTCGTCGGTGGCGACGGTGTCGTTCTCGTTGACCACGGGCAGGGCGCCCATGGTGAGCAACTGGTCGAGGGTCCGGTAGGCGTTGCGGTAGTGGGCGCGGCGGCTGGTGTCGTCGGTGGTGAGCAGGACCTGGCCGACGCGGACGCCGTAGCGGGCGAAGGAGGCGGTGTAGCGGGCGACCAGCAGTCCCTGGCCGACGCTGGCGGCGGCCTGCTGGCGCGCCAGGTCCTTGGGGCGGCGCACCAGGCCGAGCGGGGCGAGCCCGGCGGCGATGGCGCCCGAGGAGACGAGGACGATCTCCTTGTCCCCGCCGGCGCGCACGGCCGCGAGGACGTCCACCAGGGCGTCGACCCGGTCGGCGTCCAGTCCGCCGGAGGCGGTGGTCAGGGACGACGAGCCGACCTTGACGACGATCCTGCGGGCTTCCGTCACCTGCTGCCTTGCCACCTCTGTCACACGGGGAAACATATGCCAGGGCGGACGCCGGGCGCTCGCCGGTTTCAGTGCATGGACAGCCGCGTGGACAGCCGCCGGGGCGGACGGGTCCGCGCCCGCCCCTCCGTGGCGGCACCGTCCCGGCGCCGCCCCGGCGACCGGAATGCCGTCAGCGGCGCAGTCCCAGCTTCCGCAGGGCGCGGCCGGCGATCCGCCGTGCGCGGCGGGCCGCCTTGCGGGCTCGCCGCCGGGCGCCGTCGGGGGCGGTCCGGAGCCGACCGGGCCGGCCCACGAGCTGGTAGGCGGTGTCCGGGATGCCGGTGGCGCGGTCCCGGAAGCCCGGGTAGGCGAGGTACTCGCCGCGCAGTCCGCGTACCGTCTCCGGGCTGGTGCCGGCCTTGAGGAAGGCGGCGATCTCCAGCAGCGCGTCCTGCTTGCCGAGGGCGACGCAGGTCAGCCGGAGCCGGTCCTGCGGCTTGAGGCGCCGGGCCAGACCCGGTGTGAAGTGGGCGGCCGTCAGCGGGGCGGCCAGCGTGAACTTGTCGGCCAGCACCTCGCGGGACTGGCCCAGCACGACCGGGCCGAACTGGGGCAGCAGGGTGATGGTGAAGGGACGGACCATCAACTGGTCGCGCCGGTCGCCTGCCGGCACCAGCTCGGCGATCAGCTCCATCAGCCGCCGGGCGGACTCGAAGCGGATGGCGTAGCTGCCGCTCTTGGTCAGGTGGACGCCGTCGTCCCGGCCGACCAGGTAGTAGCAGGTGTAGTCGGCGACGATCGAGACGCCGCTGCCCCGCAGGTAGGCCTCCAGCGTGAACAGGGCGTCCTCACCGGTGCGCATGGAGGTGTCGAAGCTCATGTCGTGCCGCACCAGCAGCTCGCGGCGGAACAGCTTCTGCGCGCTGAGCGTGTACTTCACGTTGGAGGCGTAGACGTCGGCGTGCTCGACGGTCTTCTTCCACATGGACTTCGGGGCGCCGCGGTTGACGCCGACGACCTTGCCCAGGACGACGTCGGTGCCGGCCCGGTCGGCCATGGCGACCATCCGCTCCAGGGCCTCCTCGCCGAAGTAGTCGTCGGCGTCCAGGAAGAACACGAACCGGCCGCGGGCCAGCGACAGGCCCTTGTTGCGGGGGCCGCCGGGGCCGCCGGAGTTGGCCTGCCGGACCACGCGGGTGGCCACCTTGGAGCGGGCCGCGAACTCCTCAAGGTACTCACCGGTGCCGTCGGTGGAGCCGTCGTCCACGGCGACGATCTCGATGCGGTCGGCGCCGAGGGTCTGCGCCTCGACGGACTCCAGGCACTTCACCAGGTACGGCATGGCCTGGTAGGCGCCGACGACGACGGTGACGTCGGGGACGTCGGCGGCGCCGGCCGGCGTACCGGAGGCGGCGGGGTGGTGGTCGGTCATCGAACGCCTTAAGGATCGAGGCTGGGTGGAGCCGGACGGGACGCCCGCTCCGGTGCGCCGTGCGGGCGGGCGGCGCGGAACAGCGGGGGGCCCGGAGCCGGCCGCGCCGTGTTCCGGCGGCCGGCTCCGGGCCCGTGCGGTCAGGAGGCGGCGGCCGAGGTGGTCGGCGCCGCGGCTTCGGCGGAGGCGCCGGCGACGGCCGCGGCGTCGGCGATCGCCGGGTCGGCGTCGGTCGCCTCGACCGCGGCCGGGTCGACGGCCGACGGGCCGGTGGCGGCCGGGGCGTCGGGCTCCGCCTCGCCGGCGCCCTGCTCGGCGACGGTGTCCGCGGTGGCGGCCTCCGGCGGTTCCACGACGCCGTCGGCCTCTCCGTCGAGCTGGGCGATCTCCGCGCCGGCCAGCTTCCGGGCGACGCGCGCGTTGCGGGCCTCGGCCTTGGCGGCCAGGGCGTGCACGGCCGCGTTGAAGCGCTCCTGGGAGGTCGGCCGGTCCGCTCCGAGCAGGTACCGCTTGAGCTCCCGTCGGGCCCCGGCCAGTCGGTCGGCGGCCGGGTCGGCGACGGCGTCGAGCAGTTCGTCCAGCTCGGCGGCGCTGTTGGAGAGGATGACCGCGGCTCGTACGGCGGTGTTCTGGCGCTTGAACTCCTCCGCGCCCACCTCGGCGGAGTCGGTCACCGCGTACGGCTTGCCGCTGGTGATGAAGTCGGACACGACGCTGGAGATGTCGGAGACCATGGCGTCGGCCTCGTTGAAGCAGTCGTACAGCGAGGGCGCGGAGCCGGTGACGACGGTGTGCTCCCACCAGCCGAGCGAGCGCCAGTGGGCGTCGGCGCGCTCGGCGCGCAGCCGCCGGACCTCGGCGAGGCGGTGCGGGTCGGCGAGCGAGGTGCGGGAGGTCTCGGCCTCGTCGCTGCCGGGGCGGCCGGTGTCGGTCAGCTCCGCGAGGCGGGCCTCGATCCGGGTGAGTTCGGCGCGGGCGGCGGACCGCTGCCCGGCGGTCTCGGCGGCCTGGCCGGCCCACCGGGGGTCGGCGGCCCGGGCCGCCGAGGCGGCGGCGATCATCTTCCGGATGCGGGCGTCGACGGCCTTGGCCTTGCCGTTCACCAGCCCCGTGAAGGGGTGCGGCTTGTAGACGACGCGCACCGGGCGGTCGGCGTCCAGCAGCCGCCGGACGATGTTCTCGCCGGCCAGCAGCAGGGAGGTGTTACCCGCCTTGTGGTCCCAGCCCTCCCAGGTGGGGGCGTACAGGATGGTGGGGACGGGGTGCTTCGGGGCGTCGGCGGCGATCGGCGCGAGCTGAGGGCGGCCGACCTCCACGATGTCCTCGTCGCGCACGCCGACCTCGGCGAGGGCGTACCGGTCGCGGCCGGCCCGGCCGGCGGTCCACACCTCGTCGTACACCTTGGAGTACGGGTTGACGCTGGCCAGCTTGTCGCTGTCGCCGTGGCCGATGAAGACGTGCTTCATGCTCGGCTCGCGGAGCATGTGGATGTTCTTGCCCACGTTGGCCGGGTAGAGCGTGACCCTGATGGTGGACAGGTCCATGGCCATCAGGTGCTGGCCGCCGGGGACGCAGAGGACCGGCACGGTGGTCTGGTGCAGCCGCTCGACCAGGTTGCGCTCGCGCATGATGATGATCGGCCGCCCGTCCAGGTGCTCCAGGGTCTCCAGCCACATGTTGAGCTGGTACGCGGAGTCCTTGCCGCCCGAGAAGTACAGGGCGACGGTCGGCTGGTACTCGCCGAGCCACCGGGTCACGGCCTTGAGCACGGCGCCGGCGGCCGGGACGCGGTGGCGGCCGCGCAGGTAGGGGGCGAGGGCGAGGATGTAGAGCAGGCCGAGCGCGAGGGTGCCGGCCACGCCCGCGTAGCCGTAGACGTCCCGTCCGGACAGGACGGCCGTCAGCAGGCCGGCCAGCATGAGGACGTCGGCGTGCAGCATCTTCTCGCCGGAGCGGTGCAGCAGAGTGCGCGGCGGGGCGTCGGGGACGCGCACCGCGTGCAGGTCGATGTTGCGGGTGACGACCGGCATGGTGCGGCGGAGCCGGACCAGGGTGGCGAGGGCGCCCTGCGCGGCCTGGAGGCCGTAGAAGAGCAGCAGGCAACCGGCGGCGGCGTAGAACAGCGGGTGGTCGGCGAGGCCCTCGCGGGCCAGCAGAAGGATCAGCAGCAGTTCGCGCAGCAGGAACCGGATCGGCAGGCCGAGCCGCACCGCGCCGAGCCGGTTGACCAGGTAGCTGCTCTTCTGGTGCAGATACCAGTCGGTGGCGTAGGTGACCGCCGCGGCCGCTGCGAAGAGCCACAGGTTCGGTATCAGGGCGGCGGCCAGGATGCTCGGATAGCCCAGTCCCATCAAGGCGGCCGCGGCCAGTTCGGACCTGCTGCCGACGCGGGCCAGCCGAATGACGGTCGAAATCACGTGAGATCTGCTCCAGAAGGGGACGTTCGCGGCCGACTGTGAATTTCCTGTGCCCGTGCCGTTTCCGGCAGCGCCCTTATCGGATTTCCGGCCTTTCCTGCGCCGGAATCGTTCGACCCCGGAATGGATATCCGCCGAGTATTACACATCCCCCTGGCGGTCCAGGACCGCCGCGAGGGCCTGCTCGAACCCGGAGGCCTCGCTCGCGCCGGCGGTCGGGTCCTGCTGGCGCACGTCGATGACGTGGCCGGTCAGTTCGGAGAGCAGAACGTCCAGGGAGGTGCGGGCGACGGCCTCGGAGGAGAGCAGCGAGCCGGCCGGCTCCTGGCCGAAGGCGTTGGTACGCATGGGGGTGGCGGTGCGCTCGGGATTGACGCAGTTCACACGGATTCCGTCGGCGGCCCATTCGTCGGCGAGGGCCTGGGTGAGATTCACCATGGCGGCCTTGGTGGACGAGTAGAGGCTGTACTCGGCGCGGCCCCGCGTGTAACTGGAGGACGTGTAGAGCAGGAGCTGCCCCTTGGTCTCGACCAGGTACTTGTAGGAAGCCTGGGCGATCTGCACGGGCGCCAGGTAATTGACGTCGAGCGCTTCCCGGATGGTGGCGTGGTCGGTTTCGGCGAGCTTGCCGATGCGCAGCACCCCGGCGGTGACGATGACGTGGTCGACGCGGCCGGTCTCGGCGTACGCCGTGGCCAGCGCCTTCTCGACGTGCTCCGGGTTCTCCACGTGGGTGCCGGTACTGGAGCGGCCGAGGGCGTGGACAGTCGCCCCGTAGCTCTCGGCGAGCCGGGCGATGTCGGCGCCGATGCCGTACGAGCCGCCGAAGACGACCAGGGTCTTGCCGGCGAGGAGCTCGCGGTAGGCGGCCTCGTCGGCCTGGCGGGGGGCGGAGGAGGAGGCGAGCTGGAACAGCTTGTCGGCGATGAAGACGTCGACCGGCTGGGTCACCTTCATGTTGTACTCGTCGCCCGGTACGACGTGGATCGGTACGTCGGGCAGGTACCGCAGCACCACCGAGCAGTCGTCGGTGGCCTGGAAGTTCGGGTCGCCGGCGGCGATCTCGTAGGCCCGGCGGATGGTGGAGAGCTTGAACGCCTGCGGCGTCTGGCCGCGCCGCAGCCGGGTGCGGTCGGGGACGTCGGTGATGAACTCGCCGTCCTCGCCGTGGGTGCGGGTGACGATGATGGTGTCCGCGGAGGGGATGGCGACGTCCACGGCCTGGTAGCGGTCGAGGGCCGCCACGCAGTCGCTGATCACGCGCTGTGACAGCAGCGGGCGGACCGCGTCATGGAAGAGGACGTTGCGGTCCTCGCCTTCGGCCAGCCCCTCGCCGAGGGCCGCGATGGCGCGCTCGGTGGTCTCGTTGCGGGTCGCGCCCCCCTCGATGACCCGGCGGACCTTGGTCAGCCCGGCCTTGGCGATGATCCGCTCGACGTCCTCGGTGAATCCCGGCGCCATCAGGACGATCACGTCGTCGATGGACTCGGCCTGCTCGAAGATGGCCAGGGTGTGCTCGATGACGGCCTTGCCGGCGATCTTCAGAAGCTGCTTGGGGATCGCGAGCCCGACCCGCTGGCCGGTGCCGCCGGCCAGGACGACGGCTGTGGTTCGGGTGGGGGCTTCGAACGGCGCAGACACAGACGACCTACCTCGGGGGACGCTAGGGGTTGGACCCGATGGTGGCACTCTCCGTTATCGTCTCGCAAGGCGGACGACCCCCCGCCTTCCAGGGCGGTGAACCCCCCGTTCACCAGCGTGTGCACGGGACTTCACCGCGACCGGCGGCGGCCCGCCGAGTGATGGATGACACAGGCCGGGGTGACGGAGCGCGTCCTCGGCGCGGCGGCTGCCGCGCCGCCGGCCGGCTCCCCGGCGGCGGCGCGGCGGCCGGTTGTCAGAAGGGCTCGAAGCCGTCGAACTCCTGCTGGGCCTCGTCCCGTTCCGCATCGCGGTCGCGGCGGCGCTGGGCGGCGGGGCGCGGAGCCTCGAAGCGGTGGTCCTCGCCGCGGCGGCCGAGCATCTCGGCGCCGGCCATCAGCGTCGGCTCCCAGTCGAAGACGACCGCGTCGTCCTCGGGGCCGATGGCGACGCCGTCGCCGGCCCGGGCGCCGGCCTTCATCAGCTCCTCCTCGACACCGAGGCGGTTGAGCCGGTCGGCGAGGTAGCCGACGGCCTCGTCGTTGTTGAAGTCGGTCTGGCGGACCCATCGTTCGGGCTTGTCGCCGCGGACCCGGAACAGGCCCTCGTCCTCGCGGGTGACGGTGAAGCCGGCGTCGTCCACGGCCTTGGGGCGGATGACGATCCGGGTCGCCTCCTCCTGGGGGCGGGCGGCGCGGGCCTTGGCGACGATCTCGGCGAGCGCGAAGGACAGCTCCTTCAGACCGAGGTGGGCGACGGCGGAGACCTCGAAGACGCGGTAGCCGCGCTCCTCCAGATCCGGCCGGATCATCTCGGCGAGGTCCTTGCCGTCGGGGATGTCGGTCTTGTTGAGGACGACGATGCGCGGCCGGTCGTCCAGGCCGCCGTACTGGCGCAGCTCCTCCTCGATCACGTCGAGGTCGGAGACGGGGTCGCGGTCGGACTCCAGCGTCGCGGTGTCCAGGACGTGCACCAGGACGCTGCACCGCTCGACGTGGCGGAGGAACTCCAGGCCCAGGCCGCGGCCCTGGCTGGCGCCGGGGATCAGGCCGGGCACGTCGGCGACCGTGTACACGGTGGAACCGGCGGTCACCACGCCCAGGTTGGGCACCAGGGTGGTGAAGGGGTAGTCGGCGATCTTCGGCTTGGCGGCGGAGAGGACCGAGATCAGCGAGGACTTGCCGGCGCTCGGGTAGCCGACCAGCGCCACGTCGGCGACGGTCTTCAGCTCCAGGACGATGTCGCCGGCCCGGCCGGGCTCGCCGAGCAGCGCGAAGCCGGGCGCCTTGCGGCGGGCGGAGGCGAGCGCGGCGTTGCCGAGGCCGCCGCGGCCGCCGTCGGCGGCGACGTAGGTGGTGCCGTGGCCGACCAGGTCGGCGAGCACTTCGCCGTTCCCGTCCAGCACGACCGTGCCGTCCGGCACCGGCAGGATCAGGTCCTGGCCGTCCTTGCCGGAGCGGTTGCCGCCCTCGCCGGGCTTGCCGTTGGTGGCCTTGCGGTGCGGCGAGTGGTGGTAGTCGAGGAGCGTGGTGACCGACTGGTCGACGACGAGGACGACGTCGCCGCCGCGGCCGCCGTTGCCGCCGTCGGGGCCGCCGAGCGGCTTGAACTTCTCCCGGTGCACGGAGGCGCAGCCGTGGCCTCCGTTACCCGCGGCGACGTGCAGTTCGACGCGGTCCACGAAGGTGGTCATGAGGGGTGCCTCCGGTGCAGAGATGACGTGCGTACGGTCTCAAGGAAAACAAGCGAAAGGCGGACCCGCTTCCCGTACGGGAAGTGAGGTCCGCCTCCGCGAGAACGGGTCAGGCAGCCGGAACGATGTTCACGACCTTGCGACCGCGGTGCGTGCCGAACTGCACCGCGCCGGCCTGAAGCGCGAACAGCGTGTCGTCGCCGCCACGGCCGACGCCCGCGCCGGGGTGGAAGTGGGTGCCGCGCTGGCGGACCAGGATCTCACCGGCGTTGACGACCTGACCGCCGAAGCGCTTCACGCCGAGCCGCTGAGCGTTGGAGTCGCGACCGTTCCGGGTGGACGATGCGCCCTTCTTGTGTGCCATGTCTCCTCAGTCCCTTACTTCGCAGCCGTGGGGATGCCGGTGACCTTGATCGCCGTGTACTGCTGGCGGTGGCCCTGGCGGCGCCGGTAGCCGGTCTTGTTCTTGTACCGCAGGATGTCGATCTTGGCGCCCTTGTGGTGGTCCACGATCTCGGCCTGGACCTTGATCCCGGCCAGCACCCACGGGTCGCTGGTCACGGACTCGCCGTCGACGACGAGCAGGGTCGAGAGCTCGACCGTGTCGCCCACCTTGGCGGTGGAAATCTTGTCAACCTCGACGATGTCGCCGACAGCTACCTTGTGCTGCCGACCACCGCTGCGCACGATGGCGTACACGCGGATCTCTCCCTCACTCGGAACGGAAACCCCTGAAGCCAGCCGCCCGCACGGGCCGGGGCCCGTGACCGTCCGGATGGGATGAGCGGCCTCTCCGGCGCCGGGGGCGGCCGGAGGGAGGTGCTCAGGAGTTGGCGTGTATACAGACACGCCGACGGTCCAGGGTACGGACGGCCCCGCCAGGGGTCAAACCGGGCCGGGCGGCGCCCACCGCGCCCCGGGCGCCTGCCGTTGCGGCGTTCCGTTCCGGCTTCCGTTCTGGCGTTCCGTTCCGGCGTTCGGGTGCGGTCTGATCGGCGCGCCGGTCACATCAGCGGATGATCCTCCTTCTTCGTTCCAGACTTCCCCCTGGTCTCCCTCCCCCGGTCCGGCTCCCCCGCCGAGGCGCCGGCGCCGGGACGGAGCCGGAGGGAGCGACCATGACGCAGCCGCAGGCAGAGCCGGGGGGCGGAAGGGGCGCCGCGGCCCGGGCGGGCGCGCCGGTGTGGCCGCGTCCCGCCGGCCGGCAGCCGGCCGGCCGGCGTTCCACCGGGCGGACGGCGGCGGCCCTGGGCCGCGCCCGCACGGCGCTGCTGGCGTACGCGGCGGTGCGGGCGCTCGGCCTCACCCTGGCGCTGTCCGGAACCGACCGGAGCGCGTTCGACCTGCTGGCCGGCCGCTGGGACTCCGGGTGGTACGTGCTGATCGCCGAGGAGGGGTACGCCGGGAGCTGCCCGGTGCAGGGGGATCTGTGCCGGTACGCGTTCTTCCCCCTCTACCCGGCGCTGATCCGCACCACGGCCTCGCTCACCCCGCTGCCCGCGCCGTGGGCGGCGCTGCTGCTGTCGCTGGCCGCCTCGGCGGCGGCCGCGTGGGGGGTGTACGCGGTCGTGGAGCACTGCGCCGGGCGGCGCACCGCTCTCGTCGCCACGGTGCTGTGGGGCGCTCTGCCGCACGCCGTGGTCGAGTCCATGGCGTACACCGAGAGCCTGTTCACCGCGCTCGCCGCCTGGGCGCTGTACGCGGTGCTGACCGGGCGCTGGCTCGCCGCCGCGTCGCTGGCCTGCCTGGCCGGGCTGACCCGGCCGACCGGGATCGCGGTGGTGGCCGCGGTGGGGGTGCCCGCGCTGCTCGCCCTGCGCGCCCGGCCCCTCCCGCGGCGGGCGGCGGCGGCCCTCGTCCTGGCACCGCTGGGCTGGCTGGGCTGGGTCGCCTGGACCGGGGTCCGGGCCGCCCGCTGGGACGGCTACTTCCTGGTGCAGCGCCGGTGGGGTTCGTACGTGGACGGCGGGCGGTACACCTGGGACCGGCTGGGGCGGCTGTTCGCCCGCCCCGAGACGCCGCTGAGCGCGGCGGTGGTGGCCGCGGTGCTGGCGGGGGCCGCGGTGCTGCTGGTGGTCTGCGTCCTCCAGCGGTGGCCGCTGCCGCTGCTGGTGCACTCCGGGCTCACCCTGCTGATCACCGTCGGCGGGGCCGGCTACTTCCACTCCAAGGGCCGCTTCCTGCTGCCGGCCTTCGCCTTGCTGCTGCCGCTCGCCGCCGCGCTGGCCCGGGCTCGCCCGGGGGTGCTGCACGCCGTGCTGGTCCCGGCGGCGGTGGTCTCCGGGCTGTTCGGCGGCCATCTGCTCCTGGTCGCCGGGCACTCGCCGTGAGCACCCCGGCGGGCCGGCCGTGCGGCGTCCGCGGCCCCGTATGCTCACGGCGGCAGGAGTCGTACCGCGACGTCGTACCGCAACAACGGTCAGCCGGAAGGCAGAAGCAGCGTGAACTACAGGGTCCAGCCCACCGCCCAGGTCGCCGAGAGCGCACGGATCGGCGCCGGCAGCAGCGTGTGGGAGCTCGCCCAGATCCGTGAGGACGCCCGGCTCGGAGAGGGCTGCGTGGTCGGCCGCGGCGCGTACGTCGGCACCGGGGTGCGCATCGGCGACAACGTCAAGCTTCAGAACTACGCGCTGGTCTACGAGCCGGCCGAGCTGGCGGACGGCGTCTTCGTCGGACCGGCGGTGGTCCTCACCAACGACCACAACCCGCGTTCGGTGGACCCGTCCGGCAAGCAGAAGCGCGGCGGCGACTGGGAGGCGGTCGGCGTCAAGGTCGACGAGGGCGCCTCGCTCGGCGCCCGCTCGGTGTGCGTCGCCCCGGTCCGCGTCGGCCGCTGGGCGATGGTCGCCGCGGGCGCCGTGGTCACCAGGGACGTCCCCGACTTCGCCCTGGTCGCCGGCGTCCCGGCCCGCCGCCTGGGCTGGGTCGGCCGCACCGGCGTACGGCTGGTGGAGCGCGCCGGCGAGCCGGACGTCTGGGAGTGCCCGCAGACCGGCGAGCTGTACGAGGAGAAGGACGGCGTCCTCACCGAGCGCGCCTGACCCCGCCGCCCGGCCACCCCGCACCGCGCCGCCCCGGCCGGCCCCGCACCGGGCGCCGACCGGGGCGGCGGCGCGCGGCACGCGAGTACGGCTCGCGGGCCTGGCAGCGTGCGACGTACGGCCCCGAGCGCCCGGCGGCGTGCAGCCCCTCGCGTGCGGCGGGCGCGGGCACTCGCGTCCGGCGGGCGCAGGCTCGGGGTGCTTTCGCCGTGCCGGGTCAGACGGCCGTCCAGGCGTCCAGCGCCAGCCCCGGTTCGGCCTTCTGGCGGGCGACGCGCAGCGAGCCGTCGGTGGCGAAGGCCGCGACCACCACGCGGCCCCGGGCGTCCGGGGCGAGCGCGGGGGCGCCCAGGCACGGCTCGCCGGTGGGCGTCCAGGAGGCGCCCAGGGACTCCTCCTCGGTGGGGTAGGCCGCGATCGCCGGGCGGCCGGTGGCGTCGTCCCGCCGGACCATCACCGTGCAGTCGTGCCCGTCCACCCGGGTCCGCAGCAGGGCGATCGGGCCGCTGCCGCCGGCGTCGCCCAGCGGGACGGGGTCGGCCGGCTCGTCGCCCGCGGCGGCGCGCCAGGCCCGTACCGTGCGGTCCCCGCGGTCGTGCCAGAGATGGGTGAGCCGGCCGGGACCGGTCGCCACCCGGGACAGCGAGGCCGGTTCGGGGGCGGCCGGGACGTCGGGGGCGCGGGTGAACTTCACCCCGGCCCCGGGCTGGGTCCACCGCATCAGGTGCTGCGGCGTGGGCGCCAGCAGCTCCATCAGTCCGTCGTCCAGCAGCGCGGGCGAGACCCTGCCGGTGATGCGCAGCCCCCCGAGGTCGGCCCACCGGTTCCACTTGCCCGAGGCCACCTGGGCGCGGTGCCGCACCCCGCCGCCGGGGTCGGAGACGAAGACGTGCAGCGAACCGGTGGCGTCCACCACGGCGCTGGGCGGACCGATCCGGGCCGCCGCCTCCGGGTCGTCCGGGAAGGGGTTGCCGACCGTCTCCCAGGACCGCACCGCCAGGCCGGACTGGTACTGCAACGCGTAGACCACCTCGGTGACGGGCCGGCCGCCGTCGCCGCGGGTGCGGCGCAGCCCCACCAGGTGGACGTAGCCGTCGGCGCCCTGGGCTATGCAGACGTGCGGGTCGTTGCCGGGGGCCGGGATGGTCTCGGGGCCGGACCAGTCGGGGCCGCCGGGCTGCTTCTCGGTCCAGCGCAGCACCGCGCCCTCGACCGCCGCGTAGGCGGTCAGCCGGCCGTCCTTGCCGCGCACCAGCCAGTCGGCGCAGGCGGCTTTCGACGGCGCCGGACCGGCGCCGGTGCGGCCTCGGCCCGGAGGGCGAGGACCCGTCTTCCCGCGGGGATCACGCGCGGACCGTCCCACCATGGCTCACCGCCGACCCTCTCCTGCACACGCCGGGGCGCCGTGCCGCCCGGGGCTCGCGAGACGATAACACCGCCTCCGCACCCGGCCCGTGCCCTCCCCGGAGCGGGGCCTTGAGGGGTCCTCCCCGGGCGGGCGCCGGTCGTCCCGCAATCGTTATGCGGGCCAACCCCGGCCCCGGCGGCCGTGGTCGGCGGGCGGATGGCGGGCCGCTCGGGGCCGGAGGCGTGGAAGGGGGCACCACCTGGATTGCCTACGATGGCACGGCACGCTCCCTCACCGACCTGTACCCAGCAGAAGAAGAGTGCTCAGTGAAAGTCATCAGCATCGTCGGCGCCCGTCCTCAACTGGTGAAGCTCGCCCCCATCGCGGCCGCCTTCGCCGGAACGGAACACGAGCACGTCATCGTGCACACCGGGCAGCACTACGACGCGGACCTGTCCGACGTCTTCTTCGACGGGCTGGGCATCCCCGACCCGGACGTCCACCTCGGGGTCGGGTCGGGCAGCCACGGCGTGCAGACCGGGACGGTGCTCGCCGCGCTCGATCCGGTGCTGGAGCGCGAGCGGCCCGACTGGGTGCTGGTCTACGGCGACACCAACTCCACCATCGCGGGCGCCCTTTCCGCGGTGAAGATGCACCTGCCGGTGGCGCACCTGGAGGCCGGGCTGCGCTCCTTCAACCGCCGCATGCCCGAGGAGCACAACCGGGTGCTCACCGACCACTGCGCCGACGTCCTGCTCGCGCCGACCGAGGAGGCCATGCGCCACCTCGCCGACGAGGGGCTCAAGGACCGCGCGGTGCTCGCCGGCGACGTGATGGTCGACATCTGCCTGCGCATCCGCGACGACGTGCGGGCCGGCAAGCACCAGGCGCCGGCGCTGCCCGAGGGCATCGACCCCGCGCAGCCGTTCCTGCTGGCCACCCTGCACCGCCCGGACAACACCGACGACCCCGAGCGGCTGACCGCCATCGTCGCGTCGCTGGCGGCACTGCCGGTGCCGGTCGCCCTGCTGGCCCACCCGCGCCTGGTGGCCCGCGCCAAGGAGCACGGCATCGAGCTGGCCCAGGGCTCGGTGCACGTCGGCCGCCCGCTGCCGTACGCCGGTCTGATCGCCGCCGTGCTGGCGTCCACCGGTGTGGTCACCGACTCCGGCGGCCTTCAGAAGGAGGCGTTCCTGCTGGAGCGGGTCACCACCACGATCCGGCCGGAGACCGAGTGGGTGGAAACCGTGGACACCGGTTGGAACGTCCTCGTACCCGACCCGCACACGCTGTCCGCGGACGACTGGGCCGCCACGGTGACCCGGCCGGCGCCGACCGCCGACCCCGGCACCCCGTACGGGGACGGGCAGGCCGCCCGCAACGTCGTGCGCATCCTCGCGGACCTGCACCAGCAGAAGGGAGGCAGCCGGCACGCGTGACGGACCGGACAAAGGGCCTCTCAGGGTCACTTTTCCGCCCATGTCACCGTGCTAGCGTCACCGCTTATGTCAGTGTCTCCCACGTCCCGGCCGCCCGCCGCCTTCGCGGGCGAGCGGCCTCACGTGATCTATCTCGCCATCGGTTTCCCGCCCGCCGCCAAGAGCTGCGCCTACCGCATGCGCGAGACGGCCAACCAGTTCGTCCGCCAGGGCTGGGACGTCACCGTGGTCACCATCGCCCAGGAGTCCTGGGAGCGGGACTCCGGTGTGGACCTCACCCTGCTGGAGCAGGTCGACCCGCGCGTCCGGATCGTCGAACTGCCCCTGTCGCGCGAGGACCTGGAGACCGACATCGGTCTGTACAGCGAGGAGCGCGCCCTCAACCCCAACGGCTGGGTCACCCGGCTGCGCCGCCGCCAGATGGAGCCCTTCCCGGAGCCCAACTTCGGCGAGTGGCGCGGCGACCTGGAGCAGGCCGTGCTCAAGGTGCACGCCGAGCACCCGGCCGACCTGCTGCTGGCGAGCTGCGTCCCCTACGTCAACCTCGCCGCGGCCTGGAAGCTGTGGGAGGAGGCGAAGGTGCCGTACGCGGTGGACTTCCGCGACGGCTGGTCGATCGACGTCATCGAGGGCGTGGAGTGCTTCGCCCGCGACTCCGCCGAGGGGATCTGGGAGCAGCGCATCCTGGACCACGCGGTGTCGCTGTGGGTGGTGAACGACCCGATCGCCGAGCACTACCGCACCCGCTACCCCGAGGTCGCGAGCCGCGTGCACGTGGTGCGCAACGGCTACGACGCCGACAGCTCCCCGGGCCGGGTGCACCGCCCGGACACCGGCGCCGGTCTGGCCTTCGGCTACCTGGGCACCGTCAACTTCACCGTCCCGCACCTGGAGACGGTGCTGGACGCCTGGCGGGCCGCCCGGGAGCAGGAACCGCTGCTGTCCAACGCCACCTTCGAGGTCCGCGGGCACATCGGCAACGGCTCGGGGCGCGAGGCCAACCGGCACGCCGAGGTGCTCAAGCAGGCCGAGCCGGACGGCGTCCGCTTCGGCGGTCCCGCCGCGAAGGCCGAGGTCGCCTCGATCTACGCCCGCTGGGACGCGATGGTCCTCATCCTCATCGGCGGCCGGTACGTCACCTCCGGCAAGGTCTACGAGTACATGGCGACCGGGCTGCCGATCGTGTCGGCGCACGTCGTCGAGCACGACGCGTCCAACGTGCTCCAGGGCCACCCGCTGTGGACCGGCGCCCCCGGGCTGGACGTGCGGGGCCTCACCGAGTCGTTCATCGCCGCCGCGCACCTGGCGGTGGAGACCAGTGACGAGGTACACGCCAAGGCGATGGCGCACGCCGACCGGTTCACCCGGGAAGCGGTGATGAGCGCCGCCGTGAAGACCCTGATCGACGACCACGCGGCCCTGGCCCGGGTCGGCGCCGGGGACGCGGCCGCCCTCGCCGACATCCAGCCCGCCGCCGAAGGACCCTCCCAGTGACCAACGTCCTGTTCATCGCCAGCACCAAGCCGCAGATGGGCGTCTTCGCCGACTCGGTGCGCAAGTTCCAGGCGCTGGGCGCCGGCACGTACCTGGGCGGGACCTTCCACCTGCCGTCGGTCGCCGAGCTGGGCACCGCCGGGCTGACCGAGACCCACCAGTTGCCGCGCAACCTCAACACCCGCAGCGCGGCCCTGCGCCGCAAGGCCCGCAAGTCGCCCGGCGGGATGAAGGTGTGGCTCCAGGTGCGCGGCGACAACTGGCTGCGCCGCCAGGCCCGGCACGCCGACGTGCTGGTGGCGCTGGACGCCGGCGCCGTGTACACGGTGTGGCGGCTCGCGCAGTACTACCGCGTGGCGGAGGCCCACTTCGGCATCGCGCCGGCCCTCAAGGCGGTCGAGCGGGTCAAGCGGCGCGGCGCCTCCGGCACCCGTGCGGCGATGCCGCCGCTGGACATCGTGAAGGCCAACGCCCGCCGCGCGGTGGACGGCCTGCCGGCCGCGGTGATGCGGCACGCCACCGCCCGGCCGGTGATGCGGTCGGCGATCGGCGCCAAGCTGTGGCGCACGGCCGTCACCGTGCCCGGCGTCCCGGCCAAGGTCCGCGTCGCCACCTCCCGGTACGTCGCCGAGGGCATGCAGTGGGCGGGCCGCACCAGCGGCGCCTCGCTGACCCTGGCCGCCGCCGCGTCCAAGATCCCCGATCTGACCGCGCGGGCCGGGCTGCTGGACGAGGCGGTGATGAACGAGCTGGCCAAGGGCATCAGCCCGCGCAACCTCGACCAGGCGGTCGCGGCGCGGATGGCCGAGGCGGACGCCGAGTTCGCCGAGGGCGACCACGCGAAGGCGTCGGCCGCCCTGGACCGGGCGCTGAACCTCGCGTTCCACCGGGTGCTCCACATCGACCAGCTCTCCTCGCCGCTGGCCGAGGACGCGGCCGCGTTCACCGCCCCGCTGTACCGCTCGCCGTCGATGCGGGCGCTGGCCAGGCCGCAGGGCCGCCGCACCCCGTACGCCGAGCCGCCGAAGGACCGGCCGCTGCGGCTGCTGGTCACCACCAGCGCCAACGACAACTTCCTGCGCCACATCCTGGCCCGCTACGGCGAGCACCAGGACGTGGAGCTGCGCTACCTGGACCTCGCCGCGCAGAAGAGCCTCAAGCGGGTGGCGTGGGCCGGTCGCCGGGTGCTGGAGGACCGCCTGGCCGGCGGCGCCAGCACCTACCAGGAGGAGGTCGAGCGTCTGATGCGGCCCTACCTGGACTGGGCCGACACCGTCTTCCTGGACTGGTCGGTGGGGCCCGCGGCGATGCTCACCACCATCGACCCGGGCACCACCCGGATCATCGTGCGGCTGCACAGCTACGAGGCGTTCACCCGCTGGCCGCACATGACCGACTTCTCCCGGATCGACGATCTGGTGTACGTCGCTCCGCACGTGCGGGACCTGGTCGAGTCGCTGGTGCCGCAGCTCCGCGAGGACACGGCGCCGCGCACGCACCTGATCGACAACGCCATGGAGCTGACCGGCTTCGGCCGCCCGAAGTCGGCGGACGCCCGCTTCAACCTGGGCCTGATCGGCGTCAGCCAGGTCGCCAAGGACCCGCTGTGGGCCGTGGAGGTGCTGCGCAAGGTCCGCGAGCACGACGAGCGGTACCGGCTGCTGCTGGTCGGCGGGGACATGAACCCGAAGACCAGCATGGCCACCCGGGTGTACCGCCGGGCGATGGAGTCGCAGTTGAAGCCGCTGGTGGAGGAGGGCGTCGTGCTGCGGCTCGGCCCCACCGACGACGTGCCGTCGGCGCTCACCGACATCGGCGTGATCCTCTCCTCGTCGGTGCGCGAGGGCTGCCACGTCGGTCTGATGGAGGGCGCGGCCAGCGCCGCCGTCCCGGTCTCCCGGGACTGGCCCTTCTACGCGGGCCGGCCGAACAGCGCCCGCACGCTGTACCCGGAGGGCTGGGTGGTCGGCTCCGTGGAGGAGGCGGCCCAGCGGATCCTCCAGACCACCGGCACCGAGGAGGCGTGGCGGGACGCCGGCAAGCTGGCCGCCGACCACGCGCTGACCACCTGGGACTGGCCGGTGGTGCGGCGCACGTTCGACGAGCTGTTCCTCGGCGACCGCTGAGCACCGCGGCGGACGACAGCGCGAAGGGGCCCCGGGACGATGATCCCGGGGCCCCTTCGCGTACCGCCGGGCCGGCGGCGGGAGGTGTCAGGGGTGGCGCAGGCGCCAGCCCGCCCACGCCGAGGCGACCATCTCCTTCACACCGTGCCGGGCGGTCCAGCCCAGCTCGGCGCGGATGCGGTCGGCGGCCGCCACCACGCGGGCCGGGTCGCCGGGGCGGCGGCCGGTGGTCTCGGCGGCGGCGTCCCGGTGGCCCGTGACGTCGCGGATGACGTCGATCATCTCGCTGACCGAGACGCCCTCGCCGCGGCCGATGTTGAGCACCAGCGAGGCGGCCGGGTCGGCGGCCAGCCGGCGGGCGGCGGCCACGTGCGCGGAGGCGATGTCCTCCACGTGGATGTAGTCGCGTACGCAGGTGCCGTCCGGCGTCGGGTAGTCGTCGCCGAAGATCCGGGGCGGCTCCCCGGCGTCCAGCTTCTCGAAGACCATGGGCACCAGGTTGGACACCCCGGCGTCGCCCAGCTCCGGGGTGGCCGCGCCGGCCACGTTGAAGTACCGCAGGGACGCGGTGGCCATGGAGTGGGCGCGGCCGACCGCCGAGACCAGCCACTCCCCCGCCAGCTTGGACTCGCCGTAGGGGTTGATCGGCGCGCAGGGGGTGTCCTCGGTGACCAGGTCCACGTCCGGCATGCCGTAGACCGCGGCCGAGGAGGAGAACAGGAAGCGGCCCACGCCCGCCTCGGCGGCGGCCTCCAGCAGGACGCGGATGCCCTCGACGTTCTCCCGGTAGTAGTACAGCGGCCGGGCGACCGACTCGGCGACCTGCTTCTTGCCGGCGATGTGCACCACGCCGGTCACGGCGTGCTCGCGCAGCACCCGGTCGACGGTGGCGCGGTCCAGCACGGTGCCGGTCTCCAGCGGGACGTCCGGCGGAAGCCGGTCGGCGCTGCCGGTGGACAGGTCGTCCAGGACGACGATCCGCTCGCCCGCGGCGGCCATCGCCCGCACCACGTGTGCGCCGATGAAGCCGGCGCCGCCGGTGATCAGCCAGGTCATGGGTTCCTCCTGCGAAACGGCCCCGCCCCGCGGTGGCGAGGCAGGGCCGGGGTTCGTACGGGCTGTACGGGGCCGGTGGACGCGGTCAGCCGCCGATGACGACGCGGCGGACGCCCTGCCACGCCTCCGGGTCGGTGGTGCGGCGGCCGTCGACCAGGACGGTGACGTCCGGCAGGTCGGCCGGGGAGAGGGTGCGGTACTTGGCGTGGTCGGCCTGGAGGACCGCCGCGGTGACCTTCTCGCCGCGGTGCGGGGTCAGCCCGTGGTCGGCCAGCTCCTCCGCGGTGTACATCGGGTCGGAGACGAACGGCGTCGCGCCGCGCGCCTTCAGGGCCTCCACCGTGCCGAAGACGCCGGAGAACGCCGTCTCCTTGACGCCGCCGCGGTAGGCCGCGCCCAGCACCAGCACGTTGACGCCGGTCAGGTCGCCGTAGGCGGCGGCCAGCAGGTCGACCGCGTACTCGGGCATCGCGGCGTTGGCCTCGCGGGCCGAGCGGACCACGGTGGCCTCGGGGTCGTTCCACAGGTACATCCGCGGGTAGATCGGGATGCAGTGGCCGCCGACGGCGATGCCGGGCTGGTGGATGTGGCTGTACGGCTGGGAGTTGCAGGCCTCGATGACCTTCTTGACGTCGATGCCGTTCTGGTCGGCGAACCGGGCGAACTGGTTGGCCAGCCCGATGTTGACGTCCCGGTAGGTGGTCTCGGCGAGCTTGGCCAGCTCGGACGCCTCGGCGGTGCCCAGGTCCCACACGCCGTTGGCCTGGGGCAGGTCGGTGCGCTCGTCGAAGTCCAGGACCTGCTGGTAGAAGTCGACGCCGCGGGCGGTGGACGCCTCGTCGATGCCGCCGACCAGCTTGGGGTAGCGGCGCAGGTCGGCGAAGACCCGGCCGGTCAGCACCCGCTCCGGGGAGAACACCAGGTGGAAGTCCTCGCCCGCGGTGAGGCCGGAGCCCTGCTCCAGCAGCGGCGCCCAGCGGGTGCGGGTGGTGCCCACCGGCAGGGTGGTCTCGTACGAGACGAGGGTGCCGGGCTTGAGGCCCTTGGCGATGTCCCGGGTGGCGGCGTCCATCCAGCCGAAGTCGGGGGTGCCCTCGGCGTCGACGAAGAGCGGGACGACGACCACGACGGCGTCCGACTGGGCCACGGCGGAGGCGGTGTCGGTGGTGGCCGACAGCAGGCCCGCGGAGACGGTCTGCTTGAGGCGGCGGTCCAGGTCGTGCTCACCGGGGAAGGGCTCGGTGCCGGCGTTGACCAGCTCCACGACCTTCTCGTTGACGTCCGCGCCGATGACCCTGTGGCCCTTCATGGCGAACTGCACGGCGAGCGGCAGACCGATCTTGCCGAGTGCGACTACACAGATGTTCATCGAGACAGTTTCCTCTTCACACGGGACAGTATCCGGCGCACCCGCTTGAGCGTGCCGGACGACGGCTCCCAGAGCGGAGCCGTGGTGACCACCAGCCGGCCCTTGCCGTTGGCGGTCGCGGAGACGCGGTGGGGCAGCGTCTGCCGCCAGCGCCGGGCCAGCGGCAGCGGACGGCCGCGGACCGGGACCGGGAGCTCGTAGGTCGAGCCCGCCACCACCAGGTAGACCCGGATGCCCAGGGTGGCGCGGCGCGCGGCGAGCGGCAGCGTCAGGCGCAGCAGCGTGCCGCCGCCGTCCGGGTCGGGCTCGCGGAGCGTCTCGCCCTGCTCGGCGGGCAGTTCGGCGTCGGCCGGGAGTCTGCGGCCGCCGGGCTTGTCGGCGCTGCGGGGCATGGCCTTGGCGGCCGACCGCAGGGTGAGCGACGCGGTGTCGCCGATGACCGGCGTCCGCACCGCGAGGCGTACGGCCAGGTCGTGGCCGGTCTGCTCCCACTCGCCGTCCAGGTAGCCCGTCCCGGAGGCGAGCCGGGCCGCCGCGTTCTCGTCCAGGATCTCGAAGACCCGGTCGGGGAGGGCCAGTTCGTCCCGGAAGCCCGGGTAGCAGACGTAGGCCCGGCCGTCCTCCAGCAGGATCGGCGGGGTGCCGTGCGCGGCCTCGTCCTCGATGGACCGGGCCAGCTCCTCCACCGCGCCGCGCTGCGCCAGGGCGATGCGCACCCGGCGCTGGACGTCCATCCGGTCGCGGACGCCGTCGGTGAGGTAGGTGTCGGCCAGGACGGCGACCCCGGCGCACACCTCGCGGCGGGTCCCGGCGTCCAGGGCCGGGAAGTCGTGCTGGACCAGCTTGGCCAGCTCCCACAGGAAGTGCCGGTGGAAGACGGCGTCCCGTTCGGGCCCGGCCGGGATGAGCGCGGCGGCGTGCCGCATGATGTCGGAGATGCAGCGCAGCCGGGCCAGGTGGTCGGACCGGTAGGTGATGTTGGAGGAGTCGCCGCGCTTGACCGCGTAGTAGCAGGTGTAGTCGGCCAGCACGGAGACCCGGGTGGCGCGCACCACGGCCTCGATGGTGAACGGCTGGTCGGAGCCGACCGGCATGTCCTCGGGGAAGCGCAGCTTGTGCTTCTCGACCAGTTCGCGCCGGAACAGCTTGGTGTTGGCCAGCGTGAACGGCAGCGCGGAGTCGGAGAACCCAACGTGCGGCTCGTTCTTCTTGTAGAGCGCCTGGTGGACGTAGCGCCCGCCCGCGCCGACCATCTTGCCGACGACGATGTCCGACTCGTGCTCGTCTGCGTAGGCGACCATCCGCTCCAGGGCCTCTTCGCCCAGGTAGTCGTCGGAGCCCATGAAGTAGACGAAGCGGCCGGTGGCGACCTCCAGCGCGCGGTTGCTGGGGGCCGCCGGTCCGCCGGAGTTCTCCTGGTGGAGCACCTTGACGGTGCCCGGGTAGCGCTCGGCGAACCGGTCGAGCTCCCGCCCGCTGTCGTCGGTGGAGCCGTCGTCGACCGCGACGACCTCCAGGCGCGCGCGGCCGATGCTCTGTCCGACCAGCGACTCCAGGCACTGGGTGAGGTAGGGCATCGTGTTGTAGACGGCGACCACGACGGTGACGTCGGGGAGGGTCACGTCGGGAAGGGTGGTGTCAGGGCTGCTGCCCATACCCCGCCCCCCGCGTCGGCCGGACCCCGGGCCCGCCGGGGGCATGCGTCGAAGACCGCTCAGTTGCCATCGTCCACCCGCCCCCGCAGGGAGACCGTGCCGCCGCCGGCGGCCGACTTCAGCACCGCCTCGGCGACCTCCACGGTCCGCAGGCCGTCCCGCAGGGTGCAGATGTCGCGGGGCCCGCCGAGGACCGCGTCCCGGAACAGCTCGTGCTCGACCAGCAGCGGCTCGCGCTTGGGGATGGCGTAGCGGACCATGTCGCCCTCGGAGACGCCGCGGAAGGCCCGCAGCGCCTCCCACTCGGTGGCCACGGCGGCGTTGGAGTGGAAGGTGAGGTCGGCGGTGAGGGTGTCGGCGATGAAGCAGCCGCGCTCGCCGGTGACTGAGGTGAACCGCTCCTTGAGCGGGCTCAGCCAGTTGACCAGGTGGTTGACCATGGTGCCGTCGGAGAGCTGGCCGACCGCGGAGACCATGTCCTCGTGCACCCGGCCCGACTTGGAGACGGTGTGCGCGGCGATGGAGGTGTACGTCTGGCCGGTGACCCAGCCGGTGAGGTCGATGTCGTGGGTGGCGAGGTCCTTGACCACGCCGACGTCGGCGATGCGGTGCGGGAAGGGGCCCTGGCGGCGGGTGACGACCTGGTAGACGTCGCCCAGCTCGCCGGCCTCCAGCCGGGTGCGCAGCGAGCGCAGCGCGGGGTTGCACCGCTCGATGTGGCCGACGCCGGCGACCAGGTCGCGGGACTCGAACGCCTCGACCAGGCGGCGGGCGCCCTCCACGGTGTCCGCGAGGGGCTTCTCGATCAGCGCGTGCACGCCCGCCTCGGCCAAGGCCAGGCCGACCGGCTCGTGCAGCGCGGTGGGGCAGGCCACCACGGCGTAGTCGACGCCGAGGGCGATCAGCTCCTCGACGGTGGCGAGCACGGGGGCGCCCTGCGCCCAGCCGTTCTTGTCGCCCATCGGGTCGACCACGCCGACCAGTCGGACGCCGTCCAGGCCGGCGAGCACCCGGGCGTGGTTGCGGCCCATCGAGCCGAGCCCGACGAGCCCGGCGCGCAGCGGTGCGGTGGCGGCGGTCACAGGTTCTCTCCCAGCGCGTTGACGGCGGCGGCGATGCGCTCCAGGTCGCCCTGGCCCAGCGAGGGGTGCACGGGCAGGGAGACCACCTCGGCCGCGGCCTTCTCGGTCTCCGGCAGGTCCCAGTCGCGGCCGGCCTTCTGGTCCGGCTCCCAGTAGGGCTTGAGCCGGTGGATGGGGGTCGGGTAGTACACCGCGTTGCCGACGCCCGCCTCGGTGAGCTTCGCCATGGCGGCGTCGCGGTCGCCGCGGATGCGGACCGTGTACTGGTGGTAGACGTGCCGGGCGCCCGGGGCGAGCGGCGGGGTGACCACGTTCGGGGCGGTGATGTGCTCCGAGAGGTACGCGGCGTTGGCGATGCGCTGCTCGGTCCAGCCGTCCAGCTTGGCGAGCTGGACGCGGCCGACGGCGGCGGCCACGTCGGTCAGCCGCACGTTGGCGCCGACGATCTCGTTGGCGTACCGCTGCTCCATGCCCTGGTTGCGCAGCAGGCGCAGGGTGCGGGCGGTCTCGGCGTCGGCCGTGGTGACCATGCCGCCTTCGAGGGAGTGCATGTTCTTGGTCGGGTAGAAGCTGAAGGTGCCGCCCGCGCCGAAGGCGCCGACCGGGGTGCCGTTCAGCGCGGCGCCGTGGGCCTGGCAGGCGTCCTCCACCACGGCGAGGCCGTGCTTGGCGGCGATGGCCATGATGCGGTCCATCGCGGCCGGGTGCCCGTACAGGTGCACCGGCATGATGGCGGCGGTCCGCGGGGTGATCGCGGCCTCCACGGCTGCCGGGTCGAGGCAGAAGCTGTCCGGCTCGATGTCGACGAACACCGCGTCGGCGCCGACCAGCCTGACCACGTTGGCCGAGGCCGCGAAGGAGAACGAGGGGACGATCACCTCGTCGCCGGGCCCCACGCCGATCGCCATCAGCAGCAGGTGCAGCGCGGAGGTGCCGGAGTTGACCGCGACGCAGTGCCGGCCGTCGACCAGCGCGGAGAACTCCTCCTCGAACGCGGCGACCTCGGGCCCCTGCACGACGCGGCCGCTGCGCAGCACGCGCACCGCCGCCTCGATCTCCTCTTCACCGATGACCGGGCGGGCAGCGGGGATGGGCTGCTCGTTGCTGCTCGGCATGGACGTCCTCCTTGAACACCGCGAGAGCTCTAAGTGGCAGAGGTCTTGAGGATGTCCGCGGACGTGAATGAGCCGCGCGTCCCTCCGGCGCGATGCCGACCCCCTGCCGAGGTTGCTGGGACCGGTCTGCCCCTGAGCCGGATTCATCACCGGTCCGAGATGCGGGCGGTACCCGCCACGGCAGCGACCGGGCGTCACATTATCAGGGATCTCCTAGGCCATTTCGGGCTCCTGCACCCTGCGGTGCATCAATTCCGAAACAAAGCGCGACCCGTCCCGACACCAGGGGCGGTACGGGCCGTGCCGCGGTGGCACGCCGTACCGCCCCTGTTCACCCGGTCGTCAGTCCTCGGTGGCGGCCGTGACGGCCGACGGGGACTGCTGCTCGGCGGCGACCGTCTTCTTCGCCGCCGTCTTCTTGGTGGCGGCCTTCTTGGCGGTCGTCTTCTTCGCCGCGGTCTTCTTGGCCGCCGTCTTCTTGGCGGCGGCCTTCTTCGCGGTGGCCGTGGTGGCCTTCTTGGCGGTCTTGCGGGCCGTCTTCTTGGCCGGCGCGGCCGCCTCCTCGCCCTCGGCCGCCGCCTCGGGGCCGGCGGGCTCGGCCTCCGCCGGGGCGGCGGACACCACGACGACCGCGGCGTCCTCCGCGCCCGACGGCGAACCGGCCGGGGCGGTGGCCTTGCGGACCGCCCGGCGGCGGGTACGGGCCGGGGCGGCCGCGGGGGCCTCCTCGGCGGGCGCGGGCTCGGCCGGAGCCGCGACCGGCTCGACCGGGGCCGGGGCCACGATCTCGGTCTGCGCCTGCTCCGCGGAATCCTCCGCCTTGGGCGATCCCGCCGGGGCGGTCGCCTTGCGGGTGGCGCGGCGGCGGGTACGGGCCGGGGCGGCCGCGGGGGCCTCCTCGGCCGGAGCCTCCGGCGCGACGGTGGACGCGGCGAGCTCGGGCTCGGCCTGCTCCGGTGCGGCGATGGCGGGCACGGCCTCGACCTCGACCACCTCCGGCGCCACCTCGGCGACCGCGGGCTGCGGGGCCGGGGCGGGCTCCGCCGCGCGGGGCGCGCCGGCCGGGGCGGACGCCCGGCGGGTGGCCCGGCGGCGGCGGCCGCGGGTCGCGGCGGCCTCCGCCTCGGCGACCGAGGAGTACAGCTCCTCGTCCGGGGCGACGCGCTCGGCCAGCGGCTCGGCGAGCGAGACCGGCGCGGCCAGCTCGGCCGCCACCTCGGCCTCGGTCTCGACCTCGGGCTCGGTGGTCGCCGTCTCCTCGGAGACGTGCTCGTGGACGTGGGCGTCGCCGCCCTTGCCGCGCTTCTTGGCGCGCTTGCCGCCGCCACCGCCGGTCGCGGTCGCCTGCTCCATGTGGACGATGACGCCGCGCCCGTTGCAGTGCACGCAGGTCTCGGAGAAGGACTCCAGCAGGCCCTGGCCGACCCGCTTGCGGGTCATCTGGACCAGGCCCAGCGAGGTGACCTCGGCGACCTGGTGCTTGGTCCGGTCCCGGCCCAGGCACTCCAGGAGGCGGCGCAGCACCAGGTCCCGGTTGGACTCCAGCACCATGTCGATGAAGTCGATGACGACGATGCCGCCCAGGTCGCGCAGCCGGAGCTGGCGCACGATCTCCTCTGCCGCCTCCAGGTTGTTCCTGGTGACGGTCTCCTCCAGGTTGCCGCCCTGGCCGGTGAACTTGCCGGTGTTGACGTCGACGACGATCATCGCCTCGGTCTTGTCGATCACCAGCGAGCCGCCGGACGGCAGCCAGACCTTGCGGTCCAGCGCCTTCATGAGCTGCTCGTCGATCCGGTAGGTGGCGAAGACGTCGGTCTCCGAGGTCCAGCGGGTGAGGCGGTTCGCCAGGTCCGGGGCGACGTGCGAGACGTAGCCGTGGATGGTCTGCCAGGCCTCGTCGCCGCTGACGATGACCTTGGAGAAGTCCTCGTTGAAGATGTCGCGGACCACCCGGACGGTCATGTCCGGCTCGCCGTACAGCAGCGTCGGCGCGTTGCCGGACTTGGCCTTCTTCTGGATGTCCTCCCACTGCGCCTGGAGCCGCTCGACGTCGCGGCGCAGCTCGTCCTCGCTGGCGCCCTCGGCGGCGGTGCGCACGATGACGCCGGCGTCCTCGGGGACGATCTTCTTCAGGATGGTCTTCAGCCGGGCCCGCTCGGTGTCGGGCAGCTTGCGGCTGATACCGGTCATCGAGCCCTCGGGCACGTAGACCAGGTACCGGCCGGGCAGCGAGACCTGGCTGGTGAGCCGGGCGCCCTTGTGACCGATCGGGTCCTTGGTGACCTGCACCAGCACGGACTGGCCGGACTTCAGCGCGGCCTCGATGCGGCGCGGGCCGTGGCCCATGCCGAGCGCCTCGAAGTTGACCTCGCCGGCGTACAGCACGGCGTTGCGGCCCTTGCCGATGTCGACGAAGGCCGCCTCCATCGACGGCAGGACGTTCTGCACCTTGCCGAGGTAGACGTTGCCGACGTACGAGGTCGACTGCTCCTTGTTGACGTAGTGCTCGACCAGCACGTCGTCTTCCAGGACGCCGATCTGGGTGCGCTCGCCGCTCTGGCGGACGACCATGACCCGCTCGACGGCCTCGCGGCGGGCGAGGAACTCGGCCTCGGTGATGATCGGCACCCGGCGGCGGCCCTGCTCGCGGCCCTCGCGGCGGCGCTGCTTCTTGGCCTCCAGGCGGGTGGAGCCCTTGATGGACTGCACCTCGTCGGCGGCCTCGCGGGCCGGACGCGGCTCGCGGACCTTCACGACGGTGCGCACACCGTCGTCGTCGGCGGCGCCGGTCTCGTTCTCGCCGCCCGCGTCTCCGCTGCGGCGGCGGCGCCGGCGACGGCGGCGCGAGCTGCTGGTGCCGGCGGCGGACGGCGTGCCACCCTCCTCCGACTCCTCCTCGTCGTCTTCCTCGTCCTCGGCGTCGGCCTCCTGCTCGGCGGACGGGGTCTCGTCCTTCCCGCCGTCGGAGGTGTCGTCGTCGGCGGTGTCCTCGTCCGCGTCGGCGGCCTCGCCGCGGCGACGGCGGCGGCCACCGCGGCGGCGGCGGCGCGAGGGGCGGTCCTCGGACTCGTCGCCCTCGGCGGCCTCCGGCTCGGCGCTCTCCGGCTCGGCCTCCTCGGCGCTCTCCTCGGCCTCGGGGGCCTGCTGCTCGACGGGCTGCTCGGCGGGCTCGCCGCGGCGGCGGCGGCGACGGCGGCCGCCCTCGCCCTGCTCGACGGCGCCACGCGCCTCGCCGGCCTCCTCGCTCTTCTCGGCCCGCTCGGGCTTCTCGGCCTTGCCGGCCCTGTCGGCCTTGCCGGTGTCGGCGGCGGCCTGGGCCGCGGCCTCGGCGGCGGCGGTCTCCGGGGTCTGGAACATCGGCTCGGCGAACACCGGCGCCTGGAAGACCGGTACGGCCGGGCGTGCGGCGCGCCGGCCGCGGCCCTGCTCGGCTGCGTCCGTACGGGCCGACGCGCCGGCGGTGAACTGCGGGGAGGAGGCGCGGCGGCGGCCGCGGCCGCGGGTGGCGGCCTCCTCGGCGGCGGCGACCTCGGCCTCGTCGGACGCCATCTGGGCGACGCTGGCGGCGGGCGGCGTCTCGCCGGCGGCCTCCTCGACCGGGGCGGGCGCGCCGGCCGGCGCGGTGGCCTTGCGGGTGGCCCGGCGGCGGGTGCGCGGCGCGGGGGCCTCCTCGACGGCGGCCTCGACCTCGGCGGGCTCGGGGGCCCCGGTGGGCGCCGGCTCGGCGGCGGGCGGCGGACCGGCGGCGGCGGTGGCCTTGCGGGTGGCGCGGCGGCGGCGCGGCGCGGGGG
>NZ_PVLV01000185.1 GCF_002982015.1 Streptomyces solincola | reverse complement strand
ACGACAAGCTGTTCGAGCTGGCGGCCAAGGTGCCCGGGCGCTTGCCCTTGTTGGCCTCGGCGACCCACTTCTTCAGGTTCTCCGGGGAGATCTGCTCGCCGCCCTTGCTGGGGAAGACCGACTCGCCGTTGAGCAGCACGGTGGGCGTGCCGCGGAAGTCGCCGCCGCGGAAGGCCTCGTTCGACTTGCTGACCCAGCCGTCGTGCGTGCCGTCGGCGACGCAGGAGCGGAAGGCCGGGGTGTCCAGGCCGGGCACCTTGGCCGCCAGCTCGAACAGCTTGTCGTCGCTCGCGAAGGCGTCGTCGGGCTCCGGCGGCTGGTTCTGGTACAGCACGTCGTGATACGCGGTGAAGCTCCCGCCGTCCTGGGCGCAGGCGGCGGCGTTGGCGGCGTTGAGCGAGCCGCTGCCGCCCATGTTGCCGTCGATGATCGTGGCCAGGTGGTACTCGGCCTTGAGCTGACCGGACTCGGTCAGCTCGTGGATCGTGTCCCGGAAGGCGTTCTCGAACTGGGCGCAGGCCGGGCAGCGGAAGTCCTCCCAGATCGTGAGCGTGGAGGGGGCGTCGGTCGCGCCGACGGTGACGGACGGCTGCTCGCCGCCGGCCGCGCCGGACGGCACGGCGACCGCTCCGGAGCCGGAGCCGTCGCTGGAGCCGCCGGTGTTGGCGGCGATCAGTCCGGCGACGGCGGCCAGCCCGAGCACGCCGACGACGGCCGCCGACACGATCAGAGTGCGCCGGCGCCGGTCGCGGGCCCGCTCGCGCTGGCGTTCTGCCTGGAGGCGCTCGCGCGCACTCCGCTTCCCTGCGTTGTTCTTCTCGCTCACGCCCGGCAAACGAACCGGGGAGGCACCCGCGTGCCTCCCCGGTCCACTTCCATCCCTTCGGGTGACGAGCCCTGCGGGGTTTACCTCTCGCGGTTACGCGCCGCGCCGCACGCCCCGGGCCAGGTCGGCGGCCAGCTCCCGGACGGCCGCCAGGCCCGCCGCCTCGTCCTCGGCGTCCAGCAGCCGCTTGACGAAGGCCGAGCCGACGATCACCCCGTCGGAGAAGGCGGCCACCTCGGCGGCCTGGGCCGCGTCGGAGACGCCGAGGCCGACGCAGACCGGCAGTTCGGTGGTGGCCCGGGTACGGCGTACCAGGTCGGCCGCCTGGGCGCCGACGGAGGCGCGCGTCCCGGTCACGCCCATCAGCGAGGCCGCGTAGACGAAGCCGGAGCCGGCCTCGGTGATGGCGGCGAGCCGGGCGTCCTTGCTGCTGGGGGCGACGACGAAGACGGTGGCCAGACCGTGCTTGTCGGCGTGCTCGCGCCACAGCGCGGACTCCTGCACCGGCAGGTCGGGCAGGATGCACCCGGCGCCGCCGGCCTCGGCCAGCTCGGCGGTGAAGCGCTCCACGCCGTAGCGGTCGATCGGGTTCCAGTAGGTCATGACCAGGACCGGCTTGCCCGTGGCCTGGTGCGCCTCGCGGACGGTGCGCAGCACGTCGGCGATCCGCACGCCGCCGCGCAGCGCGATGTCGTCGGCGGTCTGGATGACCGGGCCGTCGAGCACCGGGTCGCTGTGCGGGAGGCCGACCTCCACGATGTCGGCGCCGCCGTCCAGGACGGCCTTGATCGCCTCGATGCCGCCGTCCACGGTCGGGAAGCCGGCCGGGAGGTAGGCGATGAGCGCGGCCCGGTCCTCGGCCTTGGCGGCGGCGAGGGTGCCGGACAGCAACTGGATGTTCCCGCTCACTTGCTCTCCCCCGGTCCCCGCTGGTCGGCGGTGTCGCGCTGGATCTCGGCGGCGCCGGATCCGGCGGAGGCGTCGGCCTCCACCGGGGCGTCGGTGACCGGCGTGCCGGCCTCGTCGTCGTACAGCCCGAAATAGCGGGCGGCGGTGTCCATGTCCTTGTCGCCGCGGCCGGAGAGGTTGACCACGATCAGGCCGTCGGGGCCCAGTTCGCGGCCCAGCTCCAGGGCGCCGGCCAGGGCGTGCGCGGACTCGATGGCCGGGATGACGCCCTCGGTGCGGGAGAGCAGCCGCAGCGCCTGCATGGCGGCGTCGTCGGTGACGGCCCGGTACTCGGCGCGCCCGGAGTCCTTGAGGTAGGCGTGCTCGGGGCCGATGCCCGGGTAGTCCAGGCCGGCCGAGATGGAGTACGGCTCGGTGATCTGGCCCTCGTCGTCCTGGAGGACGTAGGAGCGGGAGCCGTGCAGGATGCCGGGCTCGCCGGCGGTGAGGGTGGCGGCGTGCTCGCCGGTCTCCACACCGTGCCCGGCGGGTTCGCAGCCGACCAGCCGGACGCCGGCGTCCGGGATGAAGGCGTGGAACAGACCGATGGCGTTGGAGCCGCCGCCGACGCAGGCGACCACGGCGTCCGGGAGCCGCCCGGCACGCTCCAGGGTCTGCCGGCGGGCCTCCACGCCGATGACCCGGTGGAAGTCGCGGACCATGGCCGGGAAGGGGTGCGGGCCCGCGACGGTGCCGAAGAGGTAGTGGGTGCGGTCGACGTTGGCGACCCAGTCGCGGAACGCCTCGTTGATGGCGTCCTTCAGGGTGCGGCTGCCGGACTTCACCGGGATGACCTCGGCGCCGAGCATCCGCATCCGGGCGACGTTCAGCGCTTGGCGCTGGGTGTCGATCTCGCCCATGTAGATGGTGCAGTCCAGGCCGAACAGCGCGCAGGCGGTGGCGGTGGCGACGCCGTGCTGGCCGGCGCCGGTCTCGGCGATGACCCGGGTCTTGCCCATCCGCTTGGTGAGCAGGGCCTGGCCGAGGACGTTGTTGATCTTGTGGGAGCCGGTGTGGTTGAGGTCCTCGCGCTTGAGGAACACCCGTGCGCCGCCGGCGTGCTCGGCGAACCGCGGCACCTCGGTCAGGGCGCTGGGGCGGCCGGTGTAGTGGACGAGCAGGTCGTCCAGCTCGGCCGCGAACGCGGGGTCGGACTTGGCCTTGTCGTACTCGACGGCGACCTCGTCCACCGCGGCGACCAGCGCCTCGGGGATGAAGGCGCCGCCGAAGGCGCCGAAGTAGCCCGCGGCGCTGGGGACGGGCCCCTCGGCGTCGGGCAGGAAGAACTCACTGGGCATGCGGAAACGCTCCTGTACGGGGCGGGGTGCCCCGGCTGCGGGAATGCGGTGGACGTCCGGTGGGCGCCGGCCGCCGGTGCCCGCGCCGAAGTGCGTACGCGCGTGCCGCTAGGCGTACGGGTGCGGGGTGGGGCGGGCGCCGGCGG
>NZ_PVLV01000184.1 GCF_002982015.1 Streptomyces solincola | reverse complement strand
CCGGGGTGAGGCGCCACGCCCAGCCCCCGGGCCCCCCCCCACGGCCCCCGCCGCCGCCCGCTCCCGGCGGCTACGCCGGGCTCCCCCGCCAGTCCCCACCCCCCTCCGGCTACGACAGCGGCTACAACACCGGCCAGGTCTACGGCACCCCCGGCGGTGGCGGCCGGGGCCCGGGCGGCCCGCGCCGCCCCGGCGGCCCCGGCAGACCCCCGGGGCAGGCCCCCGACTGGCGCAAGCGGCTCAAGGTCGGCGCGATCGTGCTGCTGGTCGCCGTGGTCGGCACCAGCGTCGGCACCTACTTCTGGGCGGACGGCAAGATGCGCCGCGAAGTGGACCTCGCCAAGGTCATCGACAGACCCGCCGAGGACGACTGCACCACGTATCTGATCGTCGGCTCGGACAGCCGCGAGGGCATGTCCGCCGAGGAGAAGAAGAAGCTGCACACCGGCTCAGCCGAGGGCAAGCGCACCGACTCGATGATGGTCCTCGCCGCCTGCGGCGGGGGCAACAGCATGATCTCCCTCCCCCGCGACTCGGACGTGGAGATCCCCAAGTTCGTCGGCTCCGAGTCCGGCAAGACCTTCCCCACCCAGGGCCGCCGGGTGAAGCTGAACGCCGCGTACGCGGAGGACGGCCCCGAGCTGCTGGTGCGCACCGTCGAGCACAACACCGGACTGCGCATCGACCACTACGCCGAGATCGGCTTCGCCGGCTTCGCCAACATCGTGGACGCGCTCGGCGGCGTGGAGATGGACATCCCCAAGGCGTTCAAGGACAAGAAGTCCGGAGCCGACTTCCAGGCGGGCAAGCAGGAGCTGAACGGCGAGCAGGCCCTGGCCTTCGTCCGCACCCGCTACGCCTTCGCGGGCTCCGACCTGGACCGCACCAAGAACCAGCAGAAGTTCCTGTCCGCGCTGGCGAGCCAGGCGGCCACCCCCGGCACGATCCTGAACCCCTTCAAGCTCTACCCGACCATGGGCGCGGGCCTGGACACCGTCATCGTCGACAAGGACATGTCGCTGTTCGACCTCGCCGAGATGTTCTTCGCCATGAAGGGCGTCTCCGGCGGCGAGGGCACCTCGATGAACATGCCGATCAGCGGCGAGCGGGGCGGCAACCTGGTCTGGAACCAGGACAAGGTCAAGGAACTGGTGAAGCAGATCCAGAACGACGAGAAGGTGACGGTCACCGAGAAGTGACCGGTCCGGCCGCCCGCACCCGGGGGCGCGGGCGGCCGGATCACCTGTCCTACCGGGTGGCGTACGCCGACACGAAGTCCGCCCACGCGCTGGTGGCGAACCCGAGCTGCGGCCCGGGGACGTTCTTGGAGTCCCGGACGTGCACGGTGCCGGGGTCGGCGGCGACCTCGACGCACTCGGGCCCGTCATTACTGCTGTAGCTGCTCTTGAACCAGTCGCGCGTGAGACCGGCTTCGCTTGACGTCTTGCGGGTCATCTCTCTCCCAGCGCTTTCTCGATGAAGGCCAGCGACTCCCGTGGGGTGAGAGCCTGCGACCGGAGGATGCCGTAGCGCAGCTCGATGACCCGGACGTCCTTCGGGTCCGAGATCATCCGGTTGGACAGTTGCCCCTCCCAGTGTGCGACCGCCGTGCCGTCCTGGAACTTCAGCACCTGGAACTGACCTCCCATTCCGGCGTGGTCCTCCCGGTCGGTCGGCATCACCTGGATGTCGACGTGGCGCAACCGCCCGACCTCCAGCAGGTGTTCGAGCTGGCGACGCGCCACCATTCTGCCCCCGAGGGGGCGCATGATCGTCACCTCCTCCAGGATGAAGGTCAACATCGTGACCGGCGTCTGCTCCAGGATCTTCTGCCGCCCGAGTCGGCCCGCCACATGCCGCTCGACCTCGTCGGCGCTGAAGGGTGGTCGGCGCATCTCGTACAGCGCGCGGGCGTACTCCTCGGTCTGGAGCAGCCCGTGCAGGTTGTGGGCGCTGTACGCGCCCAGCTCCACCGCTTCGCGCTCCAGCTTCGCCAGATCCCGGACCTTCTTCGGATACCTGGCCTGCTCCACGTCCTGCTTCATCGCGGCGATCTTGCCGCCCGCGCCCAGGGCCTTGTCCACCCCGTCCAGGAACTCCGGCTTGGGGATGCGCTTGCCCGCCTCGACCTTGTAGACGAGGTTCTCCCCGTAGCCGACCTTCGCGCCGAGCTCGGCGGCCCGCAGGCCCGCCGCCTCACGCCACAGCCTGATCTGCCGCCCCACCGCCTCGACGACCGCGCCCGACTCGTCGTCGTCCTCCAGTCCGACGTCCCCGTCCGGCTCCTCCGCGCCGACACCGCCCTCTCCCGACATGACCCACCCGCCTCCCGTACGTCGTGCTGTACGAGTTGGACTGACCCGCACAGCGCCGGACAGTGACCGTCCGTACACGCCTCGCTCTGTTCAGCGTACGCACGCACGGCCACGCTGTGTGACGTGCCTCACGAATTCACCCACACCGAAGCCCCCACCCCCACCTGGCAGTTCTCCGTCCTGCTCTCCCCCACACCCCGGGGCGCGCGGCTGGCTCGACTGCTCACGGCAGCCCAACTCTCCGCCCAGGGGCTCCCGTCCGACGCCGCCGCGCAGATCGTCGCCGAGCTGGCGACCAACGCCACCGTCCACGGCCGCGTCCCCGGACGGGACTTCCGGCTCGACCTCGCCATCGAGGACGACGGGAAGCGGCTGCGCGTCGCCGTCACCGACACCCGCGACGACCGCCTCCCGCCCGACCCCGGGTGTTCTCCCGTCCCGCCCTGGGACGCCGAGTCCGGACGCGGCCTGCTGATCGTCGAAGCGCTCGCCGACCGCTGGGGCGTGGCGCTGGGGCCGGTGCCTCGCAAGACGGTGTGGGCGGAGCTGGATCTGCGGCCGTGACCGGGTCGCGGGTTTCCACGACCCGCCGAGTGCCCCGGAACGGGCTGGAGTCGCGCAGTCGGGCCGTGGCAAGCTACTGATCCGCATTCGATCTGATGATCTGTTTGCGCACAAAGAAACGGGGGCGCTGCGTCGTGGGCTACACCATTCCTGAGGGCGTCGACACCATGCTCGACATCGTCGGCGTGGGGTGGCCGAACGTCGACGAAGACGCATATCGCGACATGGCCGACTCGCTGCGCGAGTTCGCGGACGACGCGGATGACGACGCGGGCATCGCCTATGGCCATATCCAGAAGCTGCTGGCCACCGGACAGAGCGAGTCGCTCACGGCCCTCGACAAGCACTGGTCGAGGGTGCAGGGCAAGCACAGGGACCTTGCAGCAGCGGCGCGCCTGGTGGCCGGTGCGCTCGACCGGGTCGCCGACATCATCGTCGCCCGCAAGATCCTCGCTGTGGGCGAACTGGCCGACCTGTGCGCAACCGTGGGCATCACCTTGGCCTTCGCACCTGTCACCGCCGGCCTGTCCACCCTGATCGCCGGTGCCAAGATCACCGCAACACGTATCGCCTTCAAGAGGATCCTCCGGGAGATGGCGGAGGCCGTCGTCGCCGAAATCGTCGCCACGCTCACCGAACCGGCGGTGGCGGCGATCGAGAACATCGTCGCGGACCTCGCCATACAAACGGCGCTGAACGTAGCAGGCGTCCAGGACGGGTACGACGGCGAGCAGACCAAGCAGGTAGCCAAGGAAACCCTGCAACTGGCTTCCGCGAGCGGTGCCGGCGGAGGGGCGCCGGGCGGCGGCCCGAGGATCGACCATGACGCGCACGGGCAAGCGGGATGGCATCTGGCCGCGGTGCAGGTGACCATGAAGGAGCGTGCAGGGAGCAAGCTGACGAAGGCAAAAGGGCACCACGGGCGCGCCAAGGGCAAGGACTCGCTCACCGCTGTCCTCGACACCACCATCGATGGCCTCACGGAGAAGCTGACCAAGGCTCTCGACGACCTGGGCGACCATGTGGGCAAGAAGGTCCCGGATGCCATCGGAGGCGGCTCGAGAAGGCATCGGGACGCGGACGGCGACGTCCGGGACCGCATCCGGGCCACCTTGGTGAGGGGCGGAGACGGTGGGGACCCCCGGGACGGTCGCAGTGACGGGACGGCGTCAGGCCGTCGCCGCGACAGCGATGGACCGACCACGAAGCCCGACCGGTTGGCGACCGCTCAACAGGACACCCGTCGAAACAGCATCCCGCTGAGGAAGAAGACCTGCAAGAACGATCCTGTTGACATCGCCACAGGCGAGATGGCGCTTCCTCAGGAGGACATATCGCTGCCTGGGGTTCTTCCCCTCACTCTGCGACGCACCTACCTCTCCGGATACAAGTGGGGGCGGTGGTTCGGGCCCGGCTGGGCCTCGACGCTGGACGAGCGACTGGAGTCCAGCGCCGGCGGACAGGGAATGGTCTGGGCGCGCGAGGACGGGTCCCTGCTCGTCTATCCCACGCTCCCCGCTGTGGACGACCCGGAAGGCGTCCTGCCCCTTGACGGCTCGCGAGCATTGCTGCACTTCGGCGATCGAGATGGTGAATTCACCACGTACCGGACCTACGACCCCCTCTCCGGGCTGACGCGACATTTCACCGGCAGCCCGTACAGCCCTTCCGCGGCGTACTGGCTGAGCGAGATAGAGGATCGTAACGACAACCGCATCCTCATCACGCGCCAGAGCGACGGTGCACCCATGACCGTCATTCATGAAGGCGGCTACCAGATACGTCTGAAAGTGGCCGGCGAGCGCGTCTCCGAGCTGTCACTTCGAACCTGAGGCGCCAGCCCTCATACGGAACTATGGTTACGATCAGGAGGGAAGACTTAATTCGGTCCGCGACTCCACCGGCTGCCCCCTGCGCTTCACCTACGACAACTCCGGGCGCATGACGTCCTGGACGGATCGAAATTCGTCTGCATTCCGCTACGTCTACGACGCGCACGGACGAGTGATCCAAACAGTCGGACCTCATGGGTTCATGTCCTCGACCTTCACTTACGAGGAGGATCCCCAGACGGGCTGGCAGGCGACTCGCTACACGAATTCAACCGGAGACACCACCACCTACTACCTGAACGATCTCCTTCAGGTCATAGCCGAAGCCGATCCGCTCGGAAACACGAAGCATTTCGAGTATGACTCTCTAAATCAGTTGCTGACCCAGACGGACGAACTCGGAAACACTACCCACTTCGAGTACGACGAGCGCGGCAACCTCACCGGCCTGGTGGCGCCGGACGGAATACGTACCACCGCCTCGTACAACCGGCTCGACCTGCCAGACCGGATCACCGAACGTGGCGGAGTCTCGCGTTCCTACACCTACGACGATCGCGGAAACCTGCGCGAAGCATTCGACCAAACAGGGGCTCGCACGTCGTACGCATACGACACCCACGGCGGCCTGCGCCGCGTGGAAAACGCCCTCGGCGAAGTCACTGGCTTCACCACCGACGCAGCCGGCCTACCCATCAGGATCACCCGGCCCGATGGAGCCACCGCCACATGCGCACGTGATGCTTTCGGACGAATCACCGAAGTCGTGGATGCCGTAGGCGGCGTCGTACGCCAGGCATGGAGCACCGAGGGACGGCTTCTCAGAAGAGAGCTGCCGGACGGCAGCCATGAGGAATGGTCCTGGGACGGCGAAGGGAATCTCTCCTCTCACACGGACCGCATGGGGCGCGTCACTCACCATTCATACGGTCACTTCGATGTGCTTCTTTCCACGCGCACGGGAGAGGCGAGCGACTACCAGTTCACGCACGACACGGAGCTGCGGCTGACTCAGGTCGCCAACGCTGACGGCCAGACCTGGAGCTATACCTACGACGCCGCGGGCAGGCTCGCCGCGGAGCGCGATTTCGACGGCCGAACAGTGACTTATGACCGGGACGCCGTCGGTCGCATAACCCGGAGGACGAATTCCGTCGGCCAGACGATGGGCTTCGACCGCGACGCCCTCGGTCGCGTCACACGCATCACGCACGGCGAGGAGGCCGTATCTTCGTTCGTCTACGGTGACCACGGTCATGTCTGGCGCGTCGAGAACGCTCACTGCCGCATCGAGCTGACCAGAGACGCGGCGGGACGCATCGTCGGCGACACGGTGAACGGTGCGACGATGTCGTTCACCTATGACGGGCTCGGCAGGCGTACGAGCAGGCGCACTCCGTCAGGAGCCGAAAGTCGACTCGAGTACGGACTCTCCGGCCTCAGCTCCGTGTCAGCGGGTGGCCATACGTTCGGCTTCGAGCGCGACGCGCTGGGGCGGGAGACCGAGCGGACCATCGATGGCGAGCTGCGCCTGCACCAGCGCTGGGACTCGGTCGGCCGGCTGCGCGACATGACTCTGCAGGCGGGTAGCCGACCCGATCTGGTACGCAGCTTCTCCTATCAGGCCGACGGCGTGCGGACGGCCATAGAGGACAGTCAGAGCGGCCGGCGTACCTTCGTCCTGGACGCCGCCAGCCGCGTGCAGGAAGTACGGGCAGACGGCTGGACGGAGAAGTACCTTTACAACGCGGCGGGCGATCAGACCGACACACGGGTTCCCGCCCAGGCGCCGGGGCAGTCAGCGGCGGGCGTGCGGCGCTTCGACGGCACTCGCCTCGTTCGAGCGGGACGCACGCAGTACGTCTATGACGCGCAGGGGCGGCTCACGCACCGCCGGACCAAAACCCTCAGCGGCACTGTCCTGCACTGGCACTTCCGGTGGGACGCTGAGGATCGCCTCACCCTCGTGCAGACGCCGGAAGACGGTCGTTGGCAATATCTCTATGACGCGTTGGGCCGCCGTATGGCCAAGGAGCGCACCGACGACACGGGACAGGTGGTTGAGAGGACTACGTTCCGGTGGGACGGTGTGCAGCTCGCTGAACAGCACGGCGGAGACATCACGCTGGTGTGGGACTACACAGGCGGGCGACCTCTGTGCCAGCGCGAAGCCAAGCTCGACGGGGCTCAGAAGGAAGTGGACCGCCGCTTCTTCGCCATCATCACCGACCTGATCGGCAGCCCTACGGAGCTGGTCACGGAGGAAGGGTCCGTGGCCTGGCGCGCCCGCAGCACCGTGTGGGGAGCCACTCAGTGGAGCAAGGGCAGCACCGCCTACACGCCATTGCGCCACCCCGGCCAGTACTTCGACCCCGAGACCGGCCTGCACTACAACTTCAATCGCTTCTACGATCCCGAAGTCGGGCGGTACCTGTCACCCGATCCGCTGGGGATAGCGCCCTCGATCAACCCGTACTCCTACGTCGTCAATCCCCTCGTCCTGTCGGACCCTCTCGGGCTGGCCGCCTGTACCCCGGACCCCACCTGGGGAGGGCAGGTCAGATGGGTGCGCGACGAGCACGGCCGGCCGTACGAGATGCACGCGGTCATCACGCGCAACATGCTTGACGAGGGCACGCACGCCAACAACGCGATCATTCCACCCGGCTACCAGTCCGGAAAGGGCCAAGCCCGCGGTCACATGCTCGCCCGACAACTCGGCGGATCCGGCGACTTCGAGGACAACCTCTTCACCATCTCCCAGAATCCGACGAACACGCCGAAGATGAGCATGTTCGAACAGCGTGTGTACGACGCCGTGGCCGATCACGACGTCGTCAGCTACAGCGTGTACCTGGAGTACGTGAACGACGATCCGGACTCGCCTCCCAAGTCCATCCAGCTCGAAGCATTCGGCACCAAGAAGGACCGGGACGGTAACCTCCAATTTGATGAGGGGATCATCCTCGACAATCCGGCTCACGACGAGCCCCGCCCACGACGCCGCCCCTAGTTGGTGAGGAAACCCGATGACCGCCCTCACGACGCTCACCGCGCTGTGCCCGCCTCCCGCCTCGCCCCCCCAAGGTAGTGATTGGTCCGACGTGGAGAACACCCTCGGGGTGGCTCTTCCTCAGGACTACAAGCAGCTCGTGGATACTTACGGCCCCGGGCAGTTCTGCGACTTCATCACGCTCTACCACCCCGGCGCTCCCAGCGAGTGGGCCGACCTGACCGGCCCTATGCCGACCCGGCTGCGTGAGCAGATCGAAGAGGTCCGGCAGGTCGCCGAGCGGCCCTGGCCCCTTCCGCACCCGGTGGAGGAGCTCCAGGCCATGGGCGTCACAGAGAACGGCGACTATCTGTTCTGGGCAACCCGTCCGACCGACGCTCCGGGCCGATGGCCTGTTGCCGTCAACGAAGCTCTGGGCGCTCCTTGGTTCACCTACGACGGCACGGTGTCCGAGTTCCTCGTCTCCGTGCTCAGAAATGACGTGCAGGTCCCGATGTTTCCTGGCGGGCTCCTCGACCGCGGTGTCTTCTTCACGCCGTCCAGCCTGCACAGCCCCGTGACAGCCACGGCTTCCGAGGTGCCGATCGACACCCACCGCGTCCGGAAGTGGGCACAGGGCCGCGGGTACGACCTTCCCGACCGCGGACGCATTCCCCTCGAGATCGTTCGTGCCTGGGAGAGGGCCAACCGACGCTGAGATGGGGCATGCCACACTCCTCAGGCCGTACGTGTCGTTCCGGTGTCCTCAGCGCAGCGTGACTTATCTGAGATCAAGGCCAGCCCGCCGCGGGCGACGCCATGACGCGGACTATTCCGGCGGTCACCGACCGGGTCGCGGGTGTCCACGACCCGGTGAGCCGCGACGCGGCGCCGCCCGACGCAAAGAGCCAAAGAATCCTGGTGAGGACCGGTGAAACCACCCGCCCCGCCCACC
>NZ_PVLV01000183.1 GCF_002982015.1 Streptomyces solincola | reverse complement strand
ACCCCGAACGCGCCCCCGACCCCGAACGCGCTCCCGCTCACGGCCGCGCGCCCGCTTACGGCCGCGCCCCGCCGCGTCAGCCCTCCTCGGCCGCCGTCTCCTGCGGCTGCGCCTGCTGCTGTAGCTCGTCGGCGTGCTCGCCGGTCACCAGGTAGACGACCCGCTTGGCGACCGAGACCGCGTGGTCGGCGAACCGCTCGTAGTAGCGGCCCAGCAGGGTGACGTCCACCGCGGTCTCGATGCCGTGCTTCCAGCGGTCGTCCATCAGGTGCCGGAACAGCGTGCGGTGCAGGCTGTCCATCTCGTCGTCGTCGTGTTCGAGCTGGATCGCCAGATCCACGTCCTTGGTGATGATCACCTCGCCGGCCTTGGCCATCAGCCGCTGCGCCAACTGGCCCATCTCCAGGATGGTCGCCTGAAGCTCGCGCGGCACCGCCGTGGCCGGGAAGCGCATCCGGGCCAGCTTGGCCACGTGCTCGGCGAGGTCCCCCGCCCGCTCCAGGTCGGCGCTCATCCGCAGCGAGGTCACCACGATCCGCAGATCCGTGGCGACCGGCTGCTGCCGGGCCAGCAGCGCGATGGCGCGCGCCTCCAGGTCGTGCTGGAGCGTGTCGATCCGGCGGTCGCCCTCGATCACCGCCTCCGCGAGCTTCAGGTCCGCGTCGAGCATCGCCGTGGTCGCCCGGCCGACGGCGGAGCCCACCAGCCGGGCCATCTCGACCAGCCCGTCGCCGATCGAGTCCAGTTCCTCGTGGTACGCGTCCCGCATGGGTTGTCCCTCTCTCACTGCGTCCGGCAGGGGGCGGCGGCCCCCGCGCTCCGGGGCCGGGATGCCGCTTCTCGGCCCCGTGCCGCCACATTCCGGGCCGAAGGCGTCGGACGCCGTCCGCCCAAGTGAACCGCCACTTGCCCCTCGGTGAACTCTGGGCGACGAGTGCCCGGGGTGGGGCCGCGACGGCTGTGAGCATGTCCGAGGGCCCGCCTAACCTGGGAGCCATGGACGTGAACGCGGCGGTCGCCGCAGTGGCCGCGATCGCCGGGGCGTGTACCGGCGTCATCGCCATGCTGGCGTTCCGCTGGAGCGAGCGCGAGCAGCGCAGGCCCAGCCCCCGCGCCCGCACCTCCCCGCACACCGACGCGGTGCTGCCGCCCGGGGTGGACACGGTGCTCTCCGTGCTCCGCTCCTCCGCGGTCGTGCTCGACGAGAGCGACTCGGTCGTCAAGGCCAGCTCCGCGGCGTACGCGCTCGGGCTGGTCCGCGGCGGCAAGCTGGCCGTCGAGCCGATGCTGCACCTGGCCCGCGACACCCGGCGGGACGGCGAGATACGGCAGGTGGAGCTGGAGCTCCCGCGCCGCGGCACCGGCGTCGGCGGCGCGCTCGCGGTGTCCGCGCGGGTCGCCCCGCTCGGCTCCCGGCTGGTGCTGCTGCTGGTCGAGGACCTCACCGAGGCCCGCCGCATCGAGGCGGTCCGCCGCGACTTCGTGGCCAACGTCAGCCATGAGCTGAAGACCCCGGTCGGCGCGCTCTCGCTGCTCTCCGAGGCCGTCATGGACGCCTCCGACGACCCCGAGGCGGTCACCCGCTTCGCCGGCCGGATGCAGATCGAGGCCACCCGGCTGACCAACCTCGTCCAGGAGCTGATCGACCTCTCCCGGGTGCAGAACGACGACCCGCTGGAGGACGCCGAGCCGGTCCGGGTCGACGAGCTGGTCGAGGAGGCCGTCGACCGCTCGCGGCACACCGCCTCCACCAAGCAGATCACCATGGCCGCCGGCGGCCACACCGGCCTGCACGTCTGGGGCAACCGCGGCCAGCTCGCCGCCGCCCTGGGCAACCTCGTGGAGAACGCGGTCAACTACTCCCCGCCGCACACCCGGGTCGGCGTCGCCGCCCGCCGGATCAGCGCCCCGGGCGGCGACGCGATAGAGATCGCCGTCACCGACCAGGGCATCGGCATCCCCGACAAGGACAAGGAGCGCGTCTTCGAGCGCTTCTACCGCGTCGACCCCGCCCGCTCCCGCGCCACCGGCGGCACCGGCCTCGGCCTCGCCATCGTCAAGCACGTGGCGGCCTCGCACGGCGGCGAGGTCACCGTCTGGAGCACCGAGGGCCAGGGCTCCACCTTCACCCTCCGCCTGCCCGAGGCCGGCTCCGCCCGCCCGGACGAGGGCCCCGGCCCGGACCCGCGCTCCGGTACGCAGTCGGCAGCCGGTACGGAGTCCGCGTCCGGTACGGAGTCGGCGTCCGGCAGGGCATCGGCGTCCGCCGCTCCCGCGGCGACCCGGCCCGGCTCCCCGGGCGACGGGCCCTCCGGCCCCGCCCGGACCCACCACCAGCGTCACCCGCTCCCCTATCGCACCCACGAACCGCTCACCGCCCCGGAGGCACTTCAGTGACCCGAGTGCTTGTCGTCGAGGATGAGGAATCCTTCAGCGACGCCCTGTCCTACATGCTCCGCAAGGAGGGCTTCGAGGTCGCCGTCGCGACCACCGGCCCCGAAGGACTGGACGAGTTCGAGCGCAACGGCGCCGACCTCGTGCTGCTCGACCTCATGCTCCCCGGCCTGCCCGGTACGGAGGTCTGCCGCCAGTTGCGCGGCCGCTCCAACGTGCCGGTGATCATGGTCACCGCCAAGGACAGCGAGATCGACAAGGTCGTCGGCCTGGAGATAGGCGCCGACGACTACGTCACCAAGCCGTTCTCCTCGCGCGAGCTGGTCGCCCGCATCCGCGCGGTGCTGCGCCGCCGCGGCGAGCCGGAGGAGGTCACTCCGGCCGCGCTGGAGGCCGGCCCGGTCCGCATGGACGTCGACCGGCACGTCGTCACCGTCTCCGGCGGCAAGATCGACCTGCCGCTGAAGGAGTTCGACCTGCTGGAGATGCTGCTGCGCAACGCGGGCCGGGTGCTCACCCGGATGCAGCTCATCGACCGCGTCTGGGGCGCCGACTACGTGGGCGACACCAAGACGCTCGACGTCCACGTCAAACGCCTGCGCGCCAAGATCGAGCCCGACCCCGGCGCCCCCCGCTACCTGGTCACCGTCCGCGGCCTGGGCTACAAGTTCGAGCCGTAGGCCGCCAGGCCGCATACGAGGAGGGGCGCCTCACCGGTGGTGGGGCGCCCCTCCTCGTACGCACGGGCCTGCCTACTCCCCGGCGCCCTGGCCGTTCTCGCCGTTCTGGGCGTCCTCGGAGGCGGACGCGGAGTCGGAGGCGTTCGGCGCGCCGGCGCCGCCCTCCTGGGCCTCGCCCTTCTCCTCCTCCTGCTCCTGGCCGATCGGCACGGCCGGGTCCACCGACGACGAGGGGGAGCCGGACGGCGACGACGGCTGCGGCGAGGGCAGCTTCGGCATCTGCGAGGGGCCGAAACCGCTGAAGTAGCTCGTGGCCGGCGTGACGGCCGCCTTCATCTTCACGTCCCCGGTCTCGCTGAGGGTGAAGACGATCTCCTGGTTGTCACCGTCCCGGGTGGCCTCGCGGCCCCGGTCGATCACGGCGGAGGCGTTGCCCTCCCCGCCCAGCAGCACCGAGCCGCCGGCCGGCACGGTGATCTTCCCGCCGCCCTTGGGAGCGCTCAGCTTGACCGGGGCGTTCGCGCCCGGCAGCGCGATCTCGTCGAGGGTCTCCGGCTTCGAGCCGTTGTTGAAGATCTTGGCGGTCACGACCGCGGGGCCCGCCGCGTCGCGCTCCGGCTGGGTGACGACCGCGACGTTCTGGATCTGGATGTTCCCGACGGTGGCCGCGGCGTTGTCCGGCCGGACGCCCAGCGTCTGCGCGTCGTTGCCCGCGCCGCAGGCGGCGAGCGAGGCGATCGAGAACACGATGGCGGTGGCGGCGAGGGCGCCGCGTCGAAGGCTGCGGCTCACGGCGGCGGCAACTCCTAGGACGTGAGGGAGACGAGCGGAGGACTGCGGGTACGGAAGGCGCCTGCCGGTCCGCTCGCGCGGGGCGTACGGGGCCGGTCGGCGGGCTCAGGTTACCGACCCCGTGTCACCGACCCGCATCCGACCCGCCCCACGGCGTCCCGGCCGCCGCCACCGCTGCTCCCGGGGGCGCCTTCGAGCAGTCCTCCGACGGCGCTTTCGGGGCCGCCGCCACCGCCGCCTCCGAGGGGCGCGTTCGAGGCCGCCGCCACCATCGCCTCCGGAGGCGCTTTCGAGGATGCCTCCGCGGGCGCTTCCGAAGACGCCCCCCGGGGCGGTGCCGGTGATGCCTCCGGGGCGACCCGCGGCGAACGCCGCCGGGGGCTTCCGGGGCGATCCGCGGTCGCGCCCTGGCGCGAGACGGTTCGGCGCCCCGGCCGCGTACGGCCGTGAGGCGTGTCACCCCGGTGTCGCGCGCCGTTCACATAAGCCGCCCGGTAACCCGTTCCCGACCCTGCTCGGACGCCCTTGATCAATTGCGCGGGCGGCCGGGATTTCGCCGGTGAATAAGCGTGTCACGGCCGCCCGCCGTGATCGCCGGGGGCAATTTCCGGAATCACCCGCACCGGCGTCCGGGCGGATGCGCGGCGGCCGAACGGAGTACGGGAAGTCCGGCCCGGGGAACCCGGCAAAACGGACGTACGACCCCTCCGAACCACCCGTCGAAGGGTGTACGGTACGCCTTTCGTCGCGCCCGCAGAGCCGCTCCGACCTGCGAATACCCCCTTCCGCATCCCGGCCGCAGCACGTCCCGACACCTGTTGTCAAGCCCCGAGATATGCCCTGACCTGCGAAAACGCCATTCAGAAGATGCCAAATCCGTGTTACCCTGGATAGCCACGGAAGGGGTACCTGTCACATGACGTTCAAGGTTGGCGACACCGTGGTCTATCCCCATCACGGGGCCGCGCTGATCGAGGCCATCGAAACTCGTCAGATCAAAGGCGTGGACAAGACCTACTTGGTGCTCAAGGTCGCCCAGGGCGACCTGACGGTGCGCGTACCCGCCGACAATGCGGAGTTCGTCGGCGTGCGCGATGTGGTCGGTCAGGACGGACTGGACCGGGTGTTCGAGGTCCTGCGGGCGCCGTACGCGGAGGAGCCGACGAACTGGTCCCGCCGCTACAAGGCGAACCTCGAGAAGCTCGCCTCCGGCGACGTCATCAAGGTCGCCGAGGTCGTCCGCGACCTGTGGCGCCGCGAGCGCGAGCGCGGACTGTCCGCCGGAGAGAAGCGGATGCTGGCCAAGGCGCGCCAGATCCTGGTGAGCGAGCTGGCGCTCGCCGAGAACACCAACGAGGACAAGGCCGAGGCGCTGCTCGACGAGGTCCTCGCCTCCTAGGGGCCCGCACGGCCCGAGAGTCCCCTGACAGCGCGTTCTTCCTGATCGTCAGGTACTCCGAAGCACCGATGCCGCGGTGCCCGATGACCCGCCGTCGGCCGTACGACCTCGTACGGCCAGGAGCGTGTCGCCGGGCGCTGCGGCATGTCGGGCTCCGGGCACCCGGGAGCCACAGGCCGCCCTGGGAGTCTCAGGCCACCCCCGGCGCAGGGTTCCGGTCGGCACGGGCATCCCGCGCCCGGCTGATCCCGCGACTCCAGCCGGCGTACCTCCCCGACCGACCCGCGTACTTCCGGACCCGCCGAGCACAGGCGCGGGCCGGGCTGCCGGCGCGGTGCGCCCCACCGGTCGTCACGGAAGGGGCCGGTCGAGGCGTCGCGCCGATGCTTCCTCGCCCCGCGTATACCCTGCGGGCGAGGGCGCATCCATGGCCATACCCACGAATTCCGAGCCGACAAACCTGCCGGAGCGCAAGCCGATGACAGACGCAAGTCCGCCCGCCCGCACCGCCGTCGTCATCCCCGCGGCCGGCCGCGGGGTACGCCTGGGGCCGGGCGCGCCCAAGGCGCTGCGCGCCCTGAACGGCACGCCCATCCTCATCCACGCCGTCCGGGCGATGGCCGCGTCCCGCGCCGTCTCGCTCGTCGTCGTGGTCGCCCCGCCGGACGGCGCCGGCGAGGTCAAGCACCTGCTGGACGCGCACGCCCTGCCCGAGCGCACCGACTACCTGGTGGTGCCCGGCGGCGAGACCCGCCAGGAGTCCGTCCGGCTCGGCCTCCAGGCCCTGCCGGAGAACATCACGGCGGTGCTGGTGCACGACGCCGCCCGCCCGCTGGTCCCGGTGGACACCGTGGACGCCGTCGTAGAGGCGGTCCGGGACGGGGCGGTCGCCGTGGTGCCGGCCGTGCCGTTGGCCGACACCGTCAAGCAGGTCGCCCCGCGCGCCCACGGCGAGCCCGAGCCGGTGCTCGCCACGCCCGACCGGGCCGCGCTGCGCGCCGTGCAGACCCCGCAGGGCTTCGCCCGCGCCACCCTGGCGCGGGCGCACGCCGAGATCACCGCCAACGTCACCGACGACGCGAGCATGGTCGAGCAGCTCGGCGAGCCCGTGGTGGTGGTGCCCGGGCACGAGGAGGCGTTCAAGGTGACCCGCCCGCTGGACCTCGTCCTGGCCGAGGCCGTACTCGCCCGCCGGAGGGCCAACGATGGCTTCTGAGCCCGGACACCGGCCGCTGGTCCCGCTGGTCGGCGTCGGCACCGACGTGCACGCCTTTGAACGCGGCCGCGAGCTGTGGTGCGCCGGACTGCGCTGGGACGGCGAGGAGTACGGCCTGGCCGGCCACTCCGACGGCGACGTGGCCGCCCACGCCGCCTGCGACGCCCTGTTCTCCGCCGCCGGGATCGGCGACCTCGGCGCCCACTTCGGCACCTCCCGCCCGGAGTGGTCCGGTGCCGCCGGCACCACCCTGCTCGCCGAGGCGGCCCGCATCGTGCGCGCCGAGGGCTTCGAGATCGGCAACATCGCCGTCCAGGTCATCGGGGTGCGCCCCAAGGTCGGCAAGCGGCGCGAGGAAGCGCAGCAGGCGCTCGGAGCGGCCGCGGGCGCCCCGGTCTCCGTCTCCGGCACCACCACCGACGGGCTCGGCCTGACCGGCCGCGCCGAGGGGCTCGCCGCCATCGCGACCGCCCTGGTGTACCGCGTCCCCTAGGCCGCGGGCTGCGGCCGTTGGGGTGGGGGCGTGCGGCTTTCCGGGTGCGCGGGCGTTTCGCGCCCCCGGCGCGGAGTACCCGTCCGGGCAGGCGCAGCCATGCGCCCACGACCGGAGAGGAAGCCGATGGCCCCCGCCTCGCTCAGCGAACACCTCAAGGCCCTGCTCGACAGCGCCGTCTTCGTCAACATCGCGACCATCCAGCCGGACGGCAGCCCGCAGGTCTCCCCGGTCTGGGTCAAGCGGGACGGCGAGCAGATCCTGATCTCCACCACCGTCGGCCGGCGCAAGGAGAAGAACCTGCGCCGCGACCCCCGGGTCACCGTGCTGCTCCAGCCGTTCGACGCCCCGTACACCTACGCCGAGGTGCGCGGCACCGCCGACCTGGAGACCGAGGGCGCCGACGCCCTGATCGACGAGCTGTCGCTGAAGTACACCGGGAAGCCGTACGCGGAGTTCGACCCGCAGTCCGGCGGGGACGCCCAGCGGGTGACCGTCCGCATCACCCCGGACAAGGTCGTCGGCACCATCTGACCCGGCGGCGGCACCCGGCGGCGCGAGGTGCCGACCGTGCGACGCCGAGGAGCGGGAGGCCCCCGGCCCTCGGGCGCCGACCCCGTCCCGCGCCGCCGCCGACTCCGGCCGTGCGGTATCGCCGAAGCGGCGCGGGGCATCGCCGGGGGCCCACTACCCTGGGAGGGTGACTATTCGCCTGTACGACACCAGCGCCCGGCAGATCCGTGACTTCACCCCGCTCACGCCGGGCTGCGTCTCGATCTACCTCTGCGGCGCCACCGTGCAGGCCGCACCGCACATCGGGCACATCCGCTCGGGGCTGAACTTCGACATCATGCGCCGCTGGTTCGCCTACCGCGGTTACGACGTCACCTTCGTCCGCAACGTCACGGACATCGACGACAAGATCATCCAGAAGTCGGCGGACCAGGGCCGCCCCTGGTGGGCGATCGGCTACGAGAACGAGCGCGCGTTCAACAACGGCTACGACGCCCTCGGCTGCCTCCCGCCCACCGTCGAGCCGCGCGCCACCGGCCACATCACCGAGATGGTCGAGATGATGCGCGGCCTGATCGAGCGCGGCCACGCCTACGAGGCCGAGGGCAACGTCTACTTCGACGTCCGCTCCTTCCCCGGCTACCTGGAGCTGTCCCGGCAGGACCTGGACGACCTGCGCCAGCCGTCCGGCGAGGGCGAGACCGGCAAGCGCGACCCGCGGGACTTCGCCATGTGGAAGGCCGCCAAGCCCGGCGAGCCGTCCTGGGAGACCCCCTGGGGCCGCGGCCGCCCCGGCTGGCACCTGGAGTGCTCGGCGATGGCCCACAAGTACCTGGGCCCCGCCTTCGACGTCCACGGCGGCGGGCTCGACCTGGTCTTCCCGCACCACGAGAACGAGATCGCGCAGGCCAAGGCGTACGGCGACGCGTTCGCCCGCTACTGGGCGCACAACGCCTGGGTCACGATGAGCGGCGAGAAGATGTCCAAGTCGCTCGGCAACTCCGTCCTCGTCTCCGAGATGGTCAGGCAGTACCGGCCCATCGTCCTCCGCTACTACCTGGGCACCCCGCACTACCGCTCCATGATCGAGTACAGCCCGGAGGCGCTGGCCGAGGCCGAGGCGGCGTTCGCCCGCATCGAGGGCTTCGTCCAGCGGGTGGTGGAGAAGGCCGGCACCGTCATCGAGCCGGCCGCCGAGGTGCCGCTCGCCTTCGCCGAGGCGATGGACGACGACTTCGGCGTCCCGCAGGCGCTCGCCGTCATCCACACCACCGTCCGCCAGGGCAACAGCGCGCTGTCCGCCGACGACAAGGACGGCGCGGCCGCCCGGCTCGCCGAGGTCCGCGCCATGCTCGGGGTGCTCGGCCTCGACCCGCTGGACCCGCACTGGGCCGGCGAGTCCGGCGCCGGGGCGGAGGACCTGCACGGCGTCGTCGACAACCTGGTCCGCATGGTGCTGGATCAGCGCGAGGCCGCCCGCGCCCGCAAGGACTGGGCCACCGCCGACGCGCTGCGCGACCAGCTCGGCCAGTCCGGTCTGACCATCGAGGACAGCCCCGACGGCCCCCGCTGGACCCTGGGCGGCGCCCGCTGACACCTCGGCGCCGACCGCGGCCGTGCCGTCGACCCCGACGGCACGGCACACTGGGAAGCCGAACATCCGAACACCGGGCCGCGCGCGAGGGCCCGCACCCCTTTCGCGTACCCCACACGCCACACCACGTCACGAAGCAGGTAAGTCATGGCCGGGAACAGCCAGCGCAGGAACCGCCGCACGTCCAACAAGAAGGGCGCGCAGGTCGGCAGCGGTGGCCAGCGACGCCGCGGCCTGGAGGGCAAGGGCCCCACACCGCCCGCCTCCGCCCGCAAGGGCCACGTCAAGAACCGCATCGCCAACTCCAAGTCCAAGCAGGCCCAGCGCCGCCCGGTCGTCCGGCGCGGCGGCAAGGGCCAGTCCGAGATGGTCGTCGGCCGCAACCCGGTCTTCGAGGCGCTGCGCGACGGCGTGCCCGCCTCCACGCTGTACGTGCAGCAGTTCATCGACAACGACGAGCGGGTGCGCGACGCGCTCAAGCTCGCGGCGGACCGCGGCGGCATCAACCTCATGGAGGCCCCGCGCGCCGAGCTGGACCGCATGACCAACGGGCTCAACCACCAGGGCCTGGTGCTGAGCGTGCCGGCCTACGAGTACGCCCACCCCGAGGACCTGGCCGCGGCCGCCTACGACGAGGGCGAGGACCCGCTGATCGTCGCCCTGGACGGCGTCACCGACCCGCGCAACCTCGGCGCGGTCGTGCGCTCCGTCTCCGCCTTCGGCGGCCACGGCGTGGTCGTGCCCGAGCGGCGCGCCGCCGGGATGACCGCCGGCGCCTGGAAGACCTCCGCCGGCACCGCCGCCCGCACTCCGGTGGCCCGCGCCACCAACCTGACCCGCGCCCTGGAGGCGTACCAGAAGGCCGGACTGACCGTGGTCGGGCTCGCGGCCGACGGCGAGGCCGACCACGGTCAGTCCGGCCTTCTGGTACGCCTCCAGGGCGCG